>CAZCYX010000062.1:0-10586 GCA_964503065.1 uncultured Candidatus Bathyarchaeia archaeon | reverse complement strand
ATGCCATCGGAAAGTGGTCTTCCAGCTTTTCTCCCGTCCGGCGTTGCGCCTGTAACCCGTCCGAAGTAAATGTGGACGGTGGTAGGCAATAAGTTGACTCGATACTCTCCCCCTTTCGTATTCGGTCGCCCATCCAACAAGTCAAAGTATGCGTCAAAGACCGCCTGAGCAATGCTATCTGCATAGTCATCATCGTTGCCATACTTTGGGGTCTCGTTCAACAGCATCTTTCGGATCTTTTCGGACGCCTCAAAGTTGTTTTTGAGTAGGTCAAGCAATTCTTCCATCGTTAACTCCCTTGTATCAAAAATGTGATATTTCACTGCGGAGAACGAGTCCGTCAAGGTGCCAATCCCAACACCTTGAATGTATGTCGAATTATATCGTGGTCCTCCGTCATGGTAATCTTTTGCTTTTGCTATGCAATCGTCAAACAGAAGTGACATAAAGGGCGCAGGCATGTAATCGGCATAGAGTCTTTCAATGATATTATTGCCCTTGACCTTAAGGTCTACAAAATACTGAAGTTGTTTTTTGTAAGCCGCCATTAGTTCGTCAAAGGAAGTAAAGTTGGAGGGGTCTCCTGTTCGTAGCCCGATCTGCTTCCCGGTCTGCGGGTCAACCCCACTATTCAGGGTAAGCTCAAAAATCTTTGGCCAATTACAATAACCTGTTAGAGTGCAGCTCTCCTTTCCGAAGGAACTGATTGTGACACAGCCGCTTGGTCCTCCAGCTCTTGCATCTTTCATTGACTTTCCCGCACGAAGGAATTCCTGGATAATTATATCGGTATTGAAGACTGAGGGTTGCCCAAAACCTACTTTTACAACTTCGAGTGCTCTTTTTAAAAATCTGTCTAGGTTCTTGTTGCTTAGTTGAATGCATACGCTCGGCTGGATTAACCGCATCTCCTCTAATACATCCAGTATGAGGTATGAGAGCTCGTTGACACCGTCTGTCCCGTCTTCCTTCAAGCCGCCAACATTGATCAAGGCGAAATCCTGGTAGGTGCCACTCTGTTCATGGGTGATATCCACCTTAGGAGGAGCTGGTTGATTGTTAAACTTGATCCAGAAACATTCTAACAGCTCTTTTGCAAACTCCTTTGTTAGTTTCCCTTCTTCCAAATCTTTTTTGTAAAATGGATACAAATGCTGGTCAAGCCTGCCTGGATTGAAGGAATCCCAAACATTGAGTTCAGTTATGACGCCTAAATGGACAAACCAGTACATCTGTAAGGCCTCCCAAAAATCCCTTGGCGGATGTGCCGGAACATGCGAGCAAACATCAGCGAGTTTCCTTAGCTCCTTTTTTCGCTGTGGGTCCTTCTCCAGTTCTGCAAGTTCTCTTGCTTTTTCAGCGTGGCGCTCCGCAAAAATGATTAACGCATCTGCAGCTATCTCCATTGCCTTAAGTTCCTGCTCTTTCCTATAGGCGTCGGAATCGTTGAAATAATCTAAGTTATTCAACCTGTTCTTGATCTCTTGCTTAAAATCGAGCAAACTCTTATGATAGATTTTGTCATCCAAAACAGCATGCCCAGGTGCCCTCTGCTCCATAAATTCTGTAAACACACCAGAATTAAACGCGTTCATCCACTCCTCAGACATGGCTGCGAAAATTCGCTCACGCATAGTCTTGCCTTTCCAGAAGGGAATGATTTTTTCGCGGTAGATTCTTTTGGTGTCTTCGCTTACGAGAAAATGCGTCCTTTTCCTTGAATTCAACACTTCCAGATCTTTAAGTGTATGACAACACAGTTCTGGATAGGTCGAGGTGGCTTTTGGCGCTGGTCCGCGCTCTCCCACAATCAGTTCTCCTTCGTTGATACATATCATCTTGTTTTCCAACAAATGTCTGAAGGCTAATGCACGAGCTACAGGGATAGAAACTGTATCCGCAACACCGCTGTGATAAAAGTCGGTAAGCAGTTCGGCTCTTTCAGTTGAAATATAGGGATTTGTGTTAACGCTTTGCTCTCTCAAGTGTTTGATTCTTTCTGAAACCATGTTACTATGCTCCTATCTGAATTTTCAATCCAAAATCTTTTAATTTTGTTTCGATTTCGCTCAGTGTTTCAGCAGAGGGAGGATGTTTTATAAAGAATAAATCTGCTGGTTTCTCTAGTCGTTTAAACTTTTCAACTCCAGCTTTGTGATAGGGAAGGATGCTTAGTTCTCTTATATTTTTAAGCGAAGAGACAAATGCCCCAAGTGCTAGGATATCTTTTTCATCATCATTTACACCAGGGACAAGAGGAAAACGCACAATTATTTTCTGCTCACTCTGTGAAAGCTTTTTCAGGTTTTCCAAGATAAGCTTGCTTGATACACCTGTAAACTTCATGTGTTTTTCCTCATTGATCACTTTCAAGTCATACAAAAATAAATCTACGTGTTTGCTGATTTTTAAAAGGACTTCTGAGTTTACATACCCACAAGTATCAACAGCAGTGTGGATTCCCAGTTCCTTGCAGGCTTTCAGGAGACTATGTAAGAAATACGGTTGCATCAGCGGTTCTCCCCCAGAAAAAGTTACTCCACCACTTGATTCATCGTAAAAAACCATGTCTTTTTCTATTTCCTTAATTACCTGGGTCACCGTCATTTTTTTACCAACCAGCCTCAAGGCTTGTGAATGACAAGCGTCTACACATGCTCCGCACAAATCACATTTTCTTTTATCTAAAAGTAATGAATCATCTGAAAAAGAGATAGCACCTTTAGTGCAGGCGTTCTGACAATCTCTACATTCTATGCACCTTTCTTTCCACCACATAAATTCCTGTTCTCTCGCTTTTCCTTCTGGATTATGACACCACAGGCAGTTCAACGGACATCCTTTAAGAAAAACTGTTGTACGAATGCCAGGTCCATCATGAATTGCATATCTCTTTATGTCAAAAATCATTCCCATATTTTAACATCTGCGTTTCTCGAGATTTGAAGTTTTTCATATTTTATATAAAGATGTACTAAGTCATCTTAACTTGATATATAATCTTATATTACCAGTGTGGAGACGTCTCCCGCACAATCCCCCTTTTTCTCTAGGCATACTACTTATGACGTACTTCGCACCTTAGCAATTCGTTTCTTACAGGTGGGACACCAGCCACTTGTTAGAGGAACTTCTGTGCCACATCGATAACAATATCTGGACTGAACCTCAATCGAATTGGGTAATATTTTAGCCAGATCTTCTATGTCTAACACAAAACAATTTCCATGGTCGTTAAGCAGAAATCTCACGGACGCCCCCTCTTCATCAAAGAGAAATGCGAACACAAATTCCCTTTTCTCTATCTCATCTACATAGCCAACATGGAAAAAACGCCGCAATTCTTTTTCCATAAGCTTCTGAGCCTTCGAGTCAGGATAGATTTGCTTTCTCCCCTGGATAGGATAGTATTTCCTGTAGAACTGGTCTAACATCTCTGGGCTCTTGGGTATCAGAAATATCGAATCTTGCAGTGATTGGTCAGTTGTGCTTATGGGGTTCTCAATGCTCTTACGAATATCCTGCAGGAACTCTTCTGCTACCTTATGTAGGTTGGTCAGGTTTATGCGACCTTTGACTAAAGGAGTGTGGGTTTTAACCTTTCCTTCTTTTGTGTGATGTAGGTCAAAAGCACCATCATTTTTAAAGGAAACTGTTAGATGCTCATGAAGATTACTTAGCACTTTGATGACAAGCTTAGTGTCTCGTTTTGAATTGGACGTCGTAGCAATTAGGATTTTTTCCTCTCTTCCAGCGGGGTATATCCATCTTCTGACCTGTTTCTTCCTGTTGGACAGATTCTACCCGTCCTTCGTCTTTTGTTAGATTTTCGCAAATGTTAGATCGCACTCGTACAATTCCATTTTTGGATTTCTCTTTGCAAACCCAACACATCCTTCGTCTATTTTGAATGCAATCAACATCAGTCTGGGATTTTCTTTCGCAAGATTTTTCCCGTACCTTTCAAGTTGTTGACAATCACCTGAACATGCCATTCCCTTACATTCTATTATTACCATCTGCGACAGCCGATCCACAGCAATGAAATCTGGTCGATCAGTTCTACTTGTGGACCTTTCAGACTTTATGATCTTCAAGCCTTTCTCCAAAGAACTGAGATGATGTCTCAGGTATTTCCTAATACCAGCTTTGATCATATCTTCATTCACTTCATAGGAAAGAAATCCAGATAGTGCATTTGTCACAATGATTTTCTTGACTTCCTCAAAACTTCGTCTATGGAACTCGATTCGGACGACTGTTCTGCCTCTCTTTCCCAGTTGCTTGTGTAGAAATGGAGGTAAGTCGTATCGGGAGAAATCATAGGGTCTATCCCACCATTTTACTGTGTATTGGTTTGGATAATCAAATCCGCCTCTTTCTTCACTTTGGCCTACTATGTTTCTGGTCGTGTGCCTGTATTTCCCGTTAACGATTTCCCCAACATATGCGATTCTATTCCCCCCTGCATATGCCAAGATGATATCTCCTTTTCCGATTTTTAGAAATTTGCGTGCATCAGAAGGAAGCCCTTCTTTCTTTGCTTTAGTCAGTTTTCCAAAGTGAGACCAGCCAATAGCACAAACGTTACAATCTTTCCACGCTTCTGCAGCATCATCAGGGCGTTCATGATGAGTGACAATCACGTATATCCTATTCATTCTCAACTCACTCGACTCTTAATATTTGGAACGTGTTCTTGTATAGTTTTCCCTGCCATTTGGGCTACATGCATGCATCGCGGATATGTATTTATTATACGCATAAAATAAACTCAAGCGTGTAGAATAATGAAGCGAATTGACACCGTCGATTTTAGTGGTCCAAGAGCATACTTCACGGATTTTGACCCCAAGATTGTTGAGTTTAAATCCAATAAGAAGAAATACCGCAGAGAAGTAGAGCGTAGACTAAAAATCATTCTTCTAACCAAAAACACAATTGTGTGCGCAGCTTCGCATTTAACGAATCAGTTTACATATGCGCTCTTCAAAGATCACCCCATACTTTTGGAAAGAAATATGATCATACCCGCCCTGCGAAGTGACAAACAACATGTGACAGACTACTTGAGCCGACCAGGAGTTGCAGGATCCATGAAACAGAATATGGAGAAATTCTACCTCGATCATGTTAATAGAGTTGTAGATTGGGAGTTGATACCTAATACTACATGGTTCAGGCAACATCTCTTAGAAACATTAAGTGATGAACGTTCAGTTATCAGAAGGAACCTAAGCGTGTCGAAGAGAAAAATGGGCATGTTAGTCGATGAGATAGAAAGAAATCAAATTCTTTTCCGTGAAAAAATCCTTGAAGGTATTTCTGATTGGCCTATCAAAGAGCAAAAGAATCTTTTGAATTTCGTCAACCTGGTTTACCATATGTCTGGCGCAAGGGTTGTTGACTGCGAAAGCGCTCTACCTGAAGAGAATTACATTGACTATTCGCTTGCGGACTTCTCAGAACACAGAACAACGTTATCCGAGACTCAAGTCTTTATCAAAGTATTCCTTGAACTGGCTTTTGAAATCCTGTACAAGCAGGCTCTTCCTATTGAGTTGCTTGATCTACTGACTTTTGAGGATATATACCATTTGAGAAAACCCATAAAGAGAAGCACATTTTGTCAAAAATATGATGAGCTACTTCGAAAATGCGTTACGACCTTAGAAAAACCTACGGTGAACTATGATGAGTGGGCATATGACATTCAAGAACCGTGGGAAATATTGAAACGAATTTCACAGACTTTTGAAGAAATCTTCCGGCAAGAATTACCGGAGTTTCTAAAGAAAAAACATAGAGCATTAACCAGAGAGTTACAGAAAAACACATTATCCTTAGGTCTTGGAGTAATTGGACTCATCCCTGTTGTTGGTAATGTAGCTGATGCCATAAGTTTGCTTTCATCATCACGAGACGTTTTTGTGAATTTGAGCAAATCGTTGAAGGGTAGGAAAGAAGTGGATGATTACAACTTGTATGTCAAGAACAAAGAAAAAGCGTTGCGTAATTTCATTGTTAGTCATTCCATCTCTGAAAAGTCTGCGCTCTTGGATACGTTAGATCTAATAATTGATACGATTTCCGTAAAAATCACATTTTGATATTTCATACATGCATCGGAGACTGGCTCCATCGATGAATACGTCTGTGATGAAATTCTGTAGTGTGTGTTCGGCAATTCTAAGGTATGCATGTAGAAGCTCTTCCGCACCTTTTCGCTCTTCTATTGTTTTGGGTCCTCGTTCAGGCCAGAAACGTGCTAAGGGCTCTCTCCAGCTTCACGCCAGGTTTAGGAAGGCACTAAGCTCTTTAGGAAAAGGAAGTAAAACTTGAAATATACAGTAAAAAATTAAGGTATATAATCTTATATTTCAAAACATACTAGCAAAATAAGAAAATTGGAAGCATTCGCATGTTTGAAGAAACTCCGCTTACCCAACTCCTCTATTACGAAGATGCTTACCTCAAAGAATTTGACGCCAAAATCTTGAAAATCCAAAAGACAAACGAACAATACGACATAGTTCTAGATCAAACCGCCTTCTACCCATTAGGAGGAGGCCAACCCGCAGACACTGGTATCATCAAAGGAGAAAAAGGAGAAATCAAGGTTTCAGATGCTAAGATGCGTAATGGTCGAGTAATCCACATTGCCAAAGAAGTGATGGGAGAAATCAAGGAAGGAGACCACGTAAAAGGCATCATTGATTGGGATCGCAGATACGCACTGATGCTTAATCACACTGCCGCTCATTTAATGGCGGAGGCTATACGAAAGGCGACTGGCATCCCAATAGAAATAGTTGGCTCTGGAATTGATGTCGACAAGGTTCGGTTAGATTTAGCCTATGACGGCTCCTTGGGACCACTATTACCAAAGATCGAAAAAATCGCCAATGAAATCGTTAAGGAAAATAAGCCAGTGATTGCAGAAACAATGCAAAGAGAAAAAGCTCAAAGATACGTTGAAAAATTTCATGAAAGCCTGAAGACTCTGCCTCCTCAAGTTAAAGAAGTTCGAATTATAGAGATAAAGGATTTACATGCTTGCGCCTGCGGAGGAACACACCTGAAAACCACTGGAGAGATAGGATCAATCAAAATCTTAAAGAGAGGTTCCAAAGGCAAAGGAGTCGAAAGAATCGAGTTTTTAGCAAAAAGGTCTTAAGTAAAGATTAATATCAACTTTAGCTGGATGATGAATAAGAGAGTCAGCAGAGCTGTAGAGCTGTGATAACAAAACTCTCGACGGGCGATCTGACAACATCTTTGACATGAAATATGCAAAAAAGGTTAATTACTTCTTTAGAATTTAAATAATTGTGCTCATAAGCAGTTGAGGGAAGAACATGTCATGCACAGTGATTGTTTGCGGTTTCTTCGGAGACACAGGCAAAGGAAAAATCATATCATATCTTTCACTAAAAGATAAAATTGCTGTCACTGCAAGGGCTGGTGTCGGTCCAAATGCAGGTCATACTGTAGTTTACGAAGGAAAAGAGTATAAGTTACGAATGATTCCCAGCGCCTTCGTATACGACAAATGTCGACTCTTGATGGGCCCTGGCGTTCTCATCAATCCCCAAATTTTGATTCAAGAAATTGAATTAACAAAATCTCAAAATAGGGTTGGTGTTGATCCCCAATGTGCAATTATAGAATCGAAACACATCCAAGCCGACAGAAAAGGGGAACTAGCTGAAAAGATAAAAACGACTGGAACTGGCACTGGACCATGCAACGCAGAAAGAGCACTACGAACCGTCAAACTCGCACGTGACACACCTGAACTAAAGAATTACCTCACAGATGTTCCTCTAGAAGTGAATGAAGCACTCGACCACGGAAAAAATGTGTTAATTGAAGGAACACAGGGAACATACCTTTCCCTATATCACGGAACCTACCCCTACTGCACATCTAAAGACGTAACAGCCTCAGCCGCCTGTTCAGATGTTGGAATTGGACCCACAAAAGTTGACGACGTCATTCTCGTCTTCAAAGCTTACACAACCCGAGTTGGAGGAGGCCCCCTTCCAAACGAGCTCTCTTGGGAAGAAGCAGAAAAGAGAGGATGGGCAGAAGTGGCAACTGTGACTGGAAGAAGACGAAGAGCCGCACCATTCAACTATGATCTAGCAAAAAGGGCGGTTATGTTAAATGGAACCACGCAAGCTGCAGTGACAAAGATTGATGTATTATACCCGGAATGCAAAGGAGTTAAATCCTATGAAGAACTGTCACAACAGGCAAAGGCTTTCATCAAAAAGGTTGAAAAGGAAATAGGAGTACCAGTAACATTAGTTGGAACAGGACCCGGCACTTGGGAAATCGTAGATAGGAGAAATGTTTAACCATGTCAAAAATTGGAATCGATATATCTGAACTTCGAAGAGGAGATGGTGACGAAGCCGTAGAAGACCTTGCAGATTTTCTTAAAGACAAGATGAAAGCCAAGATAGATGTTACAGGTGACGAGATCATTCTAGATTATGAGGAAACAAAGGAGATTCCATCTAAAGCTTATCTTCGAGTGATTCTTCGAAAATTCTTACATAAAGAAGAATTAAAAGAATGGTTCCGCGTGATTGCTGGTAGAGAAAAGGCTTTCATAATAAAAGAGAAACGAGGGGTCACAGAAGAATAACCAAGTGATATTAGGACAGCATTTCCCAACCGTAGGAAACAGACTAATGTCACAAGTTTAAAACGCAAGATTTATAATTTTTCATCTACGCTTTTTTTCAAACCTCCAGAACGTTGGAGTTCCTTTACCTTTTATAGATGGCTACAAATTGGGGCAAATTGGCGCTTCTTTTCATTTCGATGGCGCCAAACACCATATTTCCGACTCATGCACGCGTTTGGCCCTACATAAGTCTTAATAATTTCATAACACTACATTTAAAATCGATGGCAATGAGACGAAAAATACGTCTATCTGAAATAGTTCTGATGACGTTAACGACTTTGCTTGCATTGGCGGGTTTGTCTATCAGAAATGTGTGTTGTCTCCTTTTGAATCCTGAAGTAGATGTGATTCCGCCTGAAGCATGCGTTGGTCAGCAGGTGGTTGTCAAAGCCAAAATAAGTGTTATCTCCTGCTGAGGTGCCTACGACGTCCGCGATATGCTGGCGTCGTTAACCATCCCTCCAGAAGCAGAACTGATTTCAGGTGACAACCCAATATACATTGGAAACATGGATCGCGGTGAATCAAGAACCGTTAATTGGACATTAGTCTTTACGGCAGGCGGAGTTTTCACTCTCAATGTAACTGCCTCAGGGTACAGGGTGGACTATGACATATATGTAGAAAAGAAGGGAGCCGCCACCGTTACTGTAATAGAAATAGTAAGAATTCTGTCTCCGAACAACACTACTTATACCATGGAGTCTGTTCCTTTTACATTCACTGTCATCAAACCTACTTCTTGGATAGGTTACAGCCTTGACGGGCAAGCTAACGTAACCATCACTGGAAACACAACTCTACCCCCCTTATCCGACGGACCATACTGCGTAGAAGTCTACGCTAACGACACAGATGGAAACATGTGGTCAGAAAAGATCTGCTTCACTGTAGACATAACTCCACCTGCAATATCTATTCTCTCTCCTCAGAACATCACATACCCTACCAGCAGTGTCTCATTAAACTTCACGGTGAGCGAACCAACAGATTGGATAGGATACAGCTTGGATAGACAGGAAAATGTGACGATCTTGGGTAACACGACACTAATCGGCTTACCCGAAGGCCCACACTGTGTAGAAGTTTACGCTAACGACACCTATGGCCACATGGGATCAAACAAGGTCTGTCTCACTGTAGACACAACACCTCCTGAAGCTTCCTTCTCGTACTCGCCAGAAACGCCTATAGTGAATGCAACCTTGTGCTTCAATGCCTCGGCAAGCTATGATCCAGAGGGACAAGTCGTCAGCTTTGAATGGGATTTCGGGGATGGAACCGGGGGAACTGAAGCCATCGTCTACCACACCTACACGGAACTAGGAAACTACACTGTAGCTCTCGCCATAAAGGACAAGGCAGGCAATACTGATACAAAAACGATGCTCCTCATAGTCCAGGAACAAACGTCCATCTTCCCAACATGGATTCCCGTTGTCATAGTAGTAGCAGCGGTTGCAGTAGGTCTCCTGCTGATCTATTTCTTGAAAGTTAAGAAAACAACATAGTGTCCAACAGAGAGCATTTTCCTGAAGAAAAGTTTGGCGGCGCCTAGGGAGAATTTCGGTCGTACTGAAAACTATCGAACTCCCAGTCCTTGTCGGGCTGCATCGGATCTGAAGTCCGAGGTGCGGACCACCAACACTGCTAGGCGCCACAAAATGTTTAGATTTTCGGAATATAATTACCTTTTGTCAAAGCTGAGTGTTGAAGAATTCTAGAAAACACAAAACGCAACAAATTGTCTTGTGGAGATAGTATCAGTCGGTTCACCACAACTTGATATAAGAGTTGCAGATCCCAAGTGCCACAGAGTCACTTTCTAGCGTGCTTTAGTGCTTTATCGAGTGTGCTGGTGGCTAATTGAACGTCCTTTTCAGTA
>CAZCYX010000061.1:0-10610 GCA_964503065.1 uncultured Candidatus Bathyarchaeia archaeon | reverse complement strand
CACAAAGAACTGGTGGGGCTGGGAGGGTCAAGGCACAGGCTTCAGTCTCAGAACCCAGGGGATAAGCGGAACAAATTATTTCACATTCTGGGTCATGAATGGAACTCCAGGAAACGAAGGCAGTAAGACCGCCTGGGGTCTTAAACCTGAACTAGGTAGGTGGTATCATGTTGCAGGAACCTACGATGGCTCCTATGTAAGATTATACGTAGACGGAGAACTTCAACAAGAAAATTATTTCGGATACACGATTCCCATCAACCCCAGTGAACCAATCTGGATAGGAAGAGACACCATCAACTGGGCATGGACAAACGGCACCATCGATGAAGTCAAGATCTACAGTCGCGCCCTGAGCCAACATGAAATCGTCGCAGACATGATGTCATACGGAAGAATGGAGTCCCAAACCGTCACCTTGGCAAGCGGAGACTCTACAACCCTCACCTTCACTTGGAACACCGCGGGCGTGGCTAAGGGCAACTACACCATAACAGCCGAAGCCACCCCACTCCCATACGAAACAGACACAACAGACAACACACTAACAGATGGCTATGTCATAGTGGCAATGGTAGGCGACATAACAGGTCCAGACGGATGGCCAGACGGTAAATGTAACATACGCGATGTCGCCCTCATAGCCAGCAAATTCGGCGTAGAATACCCAGACCCAAGATACGACCCAAACTGCGACCTAATACCAGGCCTACCAGACGGAAAAATCAACATCAGAGACATAGCCCTCGTTGCCCGCCACTTCGGACAAATAGACCCATAGAAACCTAAAAGAAGACACCCCTTCTACTTAACATTAGTTCATCTGAAGGCATGAATTAAGACACTTGTAAGGCCAAAATAGAGGAAACATTTAAAGTAAATCCAAACAACTAAATCTATTGAAGGAGTGAAGACTCTTGCCCAATTTAGGGAAAACTATCGAAAAATTCGTTAATAAAATAAAGGGAACCGAGCGAACTCTCGTAACTTCTGCGAACAGTTCCACTAAGGTTTACCTAAGAGCCTTACCTCTACGCACCCTCGAGGACGTAAAGATAGTTAAGCGTGAAGTAAAATCTGGAAACATCCTCATTCTAAGAATTAGTCCATTAGCTAAAAAAAGCATTGAGGATATCAAAAGAGCAGTGGATGAGCTATGCGAATTTACTAAACTTGTTGGCGGAGATATTGCCCGTTTGGGTGAGGAGCGAGTAGTGGTTACTCCCTCTTCTATTCAGATTTGGCGAGAAAAAACCTCCATCCTTAGTGAAGAGGAGACACCTACCGCAGCATAATAGTTTCCAGATTTTCTGGAGCAATTGTTTCAATCTTATATTTCCTTTGGAAAAATCTAGCTATACTCAAGCATTTCCTTTTTTCACCGTGGCATACAATGATTCTTTCAGGTCTCGGCATGACTCGACGAATATAATTAACGATCTGTTTTCTGTCGGAGTGACCAGAAAATCCCTCAGTTGATTCAATCCTTAGATTTACTTTTACAACTTCGATTTTTCCTTCGTTATTTATCATGGATGTTTCACTCAAGCCTTTTTGCACCCTTCGCCCCAATGTTCCTTCTATCTGATAACTTACAAAGATTATTGTGTTATGTTCGTCAGGCGCCAAACGTTTGAAATAATCTATTATTGGTCCACCCTCCAACATGCCAGAAGTAGCTATAACGATGCTTTGTTCCCCATCTATAATTTCTTCCCTCGCGCTAGGATGTTCCACTATAGTGAAATAATCAGATTGAAACGGGTTGATTCCTTCATGCAATATACTATTCCGCACATCCCTAGCTAAATATTCAGGATAAGCGGTATGAATTGCAGTTGCTTCAGAAATCATGCCCTCAATAAATACTGGTGCCTCCTTCAACAGACCCCGTCGCATATATCCATCAATGATTAACATGATTTCTTGAGCCCTTCCAACTGCTGGAACTGGAATCAAAACCTTACCTTTCTTATCTAAAGTTTCGTTTATGATAGACGTAAGTTTTCCTTCAGCTTCTAATCTAGAAGGCATCACATCTTGCACAGCACCATACGTGCATTCAGTGATTATTGTTTCAACTCTTGGAAACTCTGTAATTGCTGATTCAAGGAGCACAGTTCTCCCATACTTATAGTCCCCAGTGTAAACGATGTTATGAAGACCTTCTCCAACATGCAAATGAACTAGAGAAGAGCCTAAAATATGTCCTGCATTATGCAGAGTCAAACGGATATCAGGTGCTATGTCGGTTACGGCTCCATATCGTAACGGCAGCGTATGCAGCACTGTTTCCCGTACATCCCTTTGATCGTATGGCGGCATTATTCCTTGTTTACTTGCTACATCTAAATAGTCCAACTGAAGTAACGTCATGAGATTTGAGGTTGGAGCTGAGCAATAGACGGGGCCGTCATAGCCATATTTGTAGAGAAATGGAAGTAAGCCGCAGTGATCTAGGTGTGAATGACTTATGATGACAGCGTCCAAATTGCCTAGGTCGAATTGAAGAGTATCGAGTCGGGGAAAAGCTTCAAGTGAATTAGTTGAGCCAGGGTTGATGCCACAGTCAATAAGCACCTGACTTTCTCTTGTCTGCAGAAGAATGGCTGATCTTCCTACTTCACGGAAGCCGCCTAAAGCTGTAATTCGGATATCTCCAACTCTGTGAACCATGGGCCTAAAGATTCTTTCACCGACTGTGCGAAGTATTCTCTCTCGTTCTTTGCTCTCAGCGTGGAGGTAGTGGCGCATATGAGCTATGATCTTTGATGGTATCGGGGGGCTTCTTAAGATGCGGGGTCTCCACCGAGTCTCTCGAATGATTTCTTGCAAAACTGCTCCATTTTTTCCAATGACTAAGCCAGGCTTTTTAGCTTCAACAATGACCTCGCCAAGACTGGGATCGAAATTGATATTTGTGATTTCAGCGTCTCTAGGAACTATTTCATGTATTATTCTTTCAGCTTCTTCCTCTGGTAACCTTACAGAAGGGTCTGATCGAATGACTATCCTCTTCCTAATGAGGTTAACGATATCCCCAACTATGTAACTTTGTTCTACGAGAATCTCAGGCTTCTTTGTATAAACTGCTAGAGCAGGTCCTTCAAACTCAATTCTGGTAACTTCTGCTTCTTTTGGAACATGTTCCAATATGTGTTGACTGGTTTCGACTTTCGTTTTGTCAAGAGCTGGCACGCTTTCTTATCGCTCCTGATGAGCCTCTAATCATTTTCCCTTTTTCATCGTTACCTAATTCGCGATATCCCTTCTCATCGATTACCATCACATCGAAACTATCGCCACTTGCGGCATCTCTCTTCATGGCTGAGTTAACAGCTTGTACCACTATTGGAATAAGAGTTTCAACCGTCATGCCCTCTTTGTATTTGTCTTCCAATACTCCATAAGCTATAGGAGAACCTGAGCCTGTTGCAACACACTTTTCTTCTGTGAGGCTGCCGAAGGGGTCTAAAGAGAATACGTGTGGTCCTGCATCGTCCATGCCTCCGACTAGAACTTGTGCTATCATGGGTGCAAAACGAGATGAGAAGAGAAGATTTGCAATTAGACGTGCTGCAGAGCGTATCGGCATTGGACGCCCGATGTTCAGTTTATATAATCGCGCATTTGCTTTGAGTATATCGACGGTTTGTTGTGCATCGGCGACTACTCCAGAGATGGTCATGGCCAGATGGTCATCAATTTTGTAGACTTTCTTTCCCTTCTTGTGAGCTACAAAGTATCCCATTGTTACACGTGTGTCTGAAGCGAGGATTACTCCATCTTTACAAACTACACCAATTGTTGTTGTTCCCTTCATTGTTAATTGATCTACTGTTTCACGCATGTTTGTTTCTCCTAAAATTGAAATGCCTCCGTTCTGGTTGTACCAGAAATAAGTGACATGTATTCATGACCGACTAATTTAAAAAGGTTTCGTGAACTGTAATATGGTGGAACAATCGTAAATCGTGATCATTGTTGACTATGAAGCTCCATCGTATGCAGCTTCCGCGTGAAGTGATTGTGGGAGATAAAACCTTAGAGCTCATTGGTGACATTTGCAAAAAGCTTGATTTTTCTGAGTCAGCATTAGTTGTGACTGGTCCTCACACTTGTCAAATTGCAGGCCAGAAGACGATAGATTTGCTTGAAGATAAGAGTATTAGCGTCGAGGGCATGGTTGTATCATCTTCTGCCTTGAAAGATGTGGAAGAGGTTGAAGAGAAAATTATGGAATTTGAACCTCAGGTGGTTCTTGGGATTGGTGGTGGAACGAAAATTGATGTTGCGAAACTCAGTTCGGCACATAAAGGTGTTCCTTTCATGAGTATACCAACTACTGCCTCGCATGATGGAATCGCAAGTCCTTTGGTTTCGATAAAGGGATTGAATAAACCTTACTCTGTAATGGCTCAGTCTCCTATGGCGATTATTGTGGATACTAGTATCATTATTCAGGCTCCTTATCGCTTCACTGCTAGTGGTTGTGGGGATATTATGGCTAAATTTACTGCTGTTCGTGATTGGGAGTTGGCGCACAATGATAAAAATGAGTATTATGGTGAGTATGCTGCAAGTTTGTCTTTGATGAGTGCTAAACTTGTTTTGGAGAATGCGGATGTGATAAAGCCTGAAGCAGAAGAGGGGCTTAGGCTTCTTTTAGAAGCTTTGATAAGTTGCGGGGTTGCTATGAGCATTGCAGGAAGCAGTAGACCTTGTAGTGGTTCTGAGCATTTGTTTAGTCATGCCTTGGATCTCGTTGTGCCAAAACCAGCTTTACATGGAGAGCAATGTGGAGTTGGAACTATAATGATGGCGTATCTGCATAGGATGAATTGGAAACAAATTAAAGAGACATTGCAGGCAATTGGTGCTCCTGTAACGGCTGAAGAACTTGATATTGAGCCTGAGTTTATTGTGCAGGCTTTGGTTCAGGCGTGTGAGATTCGACCTGAGCGCTACACGATTTTAGAGAGAAAGAACACAGATTATGATTCTGCTAGGAAACTTGCGAAAGCTACTGGAGTAATAGATTAGACTGGTATTGTTTGGTTAGGGCTGTTTTGCGTTTGTTTCTTTCTTCGTGAAAGTTTCGGTGAATTTGACTGTTGTTATGTCTGGAAAGAATTTTTGTATGTCCATTGCGGTTCCTCTTTTTGCGAGTTGTAATCCTTCTATGTAGAATGCTTCTTCTGGTATTGTGATGATTATGGTTTTTTTTGTTGATTTTAGGTTGAATTTTTTTATGTCGATGTTTGGTATTCTTCGGTGGATGAGGGCGGAGATTTTTTCGTTTTTTGTTTCGATTTTTTTTTCGAGGTTGATTTCGTAGATGAGGGTTTTGCCGGCTAGTGGTGGGTTGTAGTCGAGTTGTACTCTTCCTGAGCCCATTGTTCTTACTGTGGCTAGTTTTCCGTCGTATTCGATGCGTTGTCCTATTGTGGGTGTGATTCCTTTGTTGGTTAGTCTTCGTAGTGGGATCATTCTTACTTTTTGTGGGTCTCGTGGTTCTGGTGGTATTTCTATGGTTGTGGTTTTGTTAGGCTCTAAGTTGGTTAACTCTTCATCTAAAGGTTTTAGTAACCAGCCTTCGCCTATGACTATTAGTTTTGGTTCGTAGGTTTCTCCTTCTTTGTAGAGTTTTGTTTGTTTTGCTGTTTCTTCGTTTGTGGTGTCGAAGGTGTCGCCTGTTTCTTTTATTTTTGCTGTGTAGTTTATGAGGATGAAGTCGCCTTTTTCTAATGGCATGTCTGGTCGTCTCTTGTTTGTTTGAGTTTTAGAGGTTATTGTTGTTTAGGCTTATTTTTATCTTTTTGTAGAGGATGCTTTGTGTGTGTGAGACTCTCTCTATAGAGGGGTTCCTACACGTACACACCAAAAAAACTATTGAAATAGGGTTATCATGTGATATCGTAGTAAGGGCATCGAGCAGAACCCGAAACACTGTCTATTCCAAAATCAGACAGCCAAAACCAAACATCCCTCCCACCAGTTGATAATGATAACCAAAAATTTTCCCCAGACATTATCAAACAGAAAGACAATAAAGAAGAAACAGATTCACCCCTCCTCTAGACCTAGCTATACCCGTCTCTCCATCCCTCCCCATAAAAACCTAAACAAACACAACAGCCACACCTATCAAACCCTATTTGCATCATATAGTAAACCTACCCTAGACCACTGTGCGTGTGTCTGTTTTCTCTCCCCCTCTATACTAGACCCAGACAGACAGACACACCAGAACACACAAAGCCTAGCGAACCAGTTCCCGTTTCTTCCACCTTAAATTCTTACTATGACACTTCCTACACTTAACAGCAGAAGAAGCATTACGCACACCACAATCCCTACAAATCTTCATAACCAACCGAGCACGCTGAGCAATAGCCTTCTTCACAGGATCAACAATCGGCACCACAACATCCCTCTTCTAAACCAAACTAGGTTCCAAACAACCTCCCACCAAATATACTTTACCTTCCCAACTCCTCCGCCAAAATCCTCGCAACATCACTCGGCTTCTCAGCCACCCTCACACCAGCCTCCAAAAAAGCATCAATCTTACTCTGAGCAGTCCCAGCCCTCCCCATAACAATCGCACCAGCATGACCCATCCTCTTCCCAGAAGGCGCAGTTCGACCAGCCACAAAAGCAACCACAGGCTTATCAAACCCTCCAGACGCAACAAACTCAGCAGCCAACTCCTCCAGGTTCCCACCAATCTCCCCAATCAAGGCAACAGCCTTCGTCTGTTTATCCTCACCAAACCTCTTAAGCATATCAACAAAACTCAACCCAACAATCGGATCACCCCCCAAACCAACACAAGTAGACTGACCAAGCCCCCCAACAGAAAGCCCCGAAGCAATCTCATAAGTTAAAGTTCCACTTCTAGAAGCCACACCCACCACACCAGACCTAAAAACATGCGCAGGCATAATACCAAGCTTACACTCACCCGGCACAATGACACCAGGAGTATTCGGACCAACAACAATGACACCTTCACGTTTTGCACACACCATAACCTCAACCGCATCCCTAATCGGAATACGCTCAGTAATAATAACCAAAGTCCTCAACCCAGCCTCAATAGCCTCAAAAGCCGCATCAGCAGCAAAAGGAGCCGGAACAAAAATTATAGAAGCATTTGCCTCATGTTTCCTCACTGCCTCCTCAACAGTATCATAAACAGGAACGCCATGAATCTTTGCCCCACTCTTTCCTGGTGTTACACCCGCCACTATCTTGGTCCCATAATCAAGCATGAACCTCGTGTGAAAACTTCCCTGAGTACCAGTAATCCCCTGAACCACCGCTTTAGTGTCCCTGCCAACAAAAACACCCAAGACTTCACCCTCCAGACTTCACCATCTTGACAGCCCTCATCGCAGCCTCTTCCATGCTATCCAAAACATGGATGCCAGCCTCAGTAAGAATTGTTCTCCCTTCCTCTTCATTGGTTCCGACTAACCGAATAACTATCGGTTTCACAAAACCAACTCGCTTCTTTGCCTCCAAAATTCCATTTGCAATCTCATCACAACGGGTGATACCGCCCAAAATATTAATGAAAACAACCTTCACCTCTGGATCAGACAAGACAAGATTAAGGGCTAATGCCATTTTATCCGCAGAGGCGCCACCACCCACATCAAGAAAATTAGCAGGGCTTCCTCCACAAAGTTGAATCACATCTAAAGTAGCCATCACTAAACCCGCTCCATTTCCAATAACCCCAATGTTCCCATCAAGCGAAACATAAGCCAGTCTACTCTTTTGGGCTTCAACTTCTTGAGGACTCAGCTCAGTTCTCTCTTGAACCAGCCGTTCCTTGTATTCTGGGTGCCGATAGAGAGCATTATCATCTATTAATAAGCGTGCATCAGCCACCACAAACTTCCCCTCAACCATTTCAACAAGAGGATTAATCTCAGTCAACTCCACATCATAGTCCATTGCCACCTTGTAAAGTTGAATAAAAATTCGAGTGAGATCATGTAATTGGTTTCCAGCATAACCTAGCTTTCTGGCAATTTGACATGCATGATAAGAACGGAACCCATACAACGGGTTTATTAAGACCTTCACTATCTTTTCGGGCATAGTAGCAGCCACCTCTTCTATATCCATTCCACCTTCTGAAGAGGCAATCGCCACATAGCTTTGACTTGAACGGTCTGTGGTTATGCCGAAATACAACTCCTTCTTAATCGCGAGTTTCTCTTCAACCAAAACACTCTGAACTTTAGTTGCCTTTATCTGTGTATCCAACAATTTTCTCGTTAAAATTTCAGTTTCCCGAGGTGAAACTGCAAAAAGGATTCCACCAGCCTTTCCTCTACCGGAAACCAAGACTTGTGCCTTGACGGCAACAGGAACGCCAAGTTTGGTGGCTATTTCTCGAGCTTGTCTTGGAGAAGCCGCTAACTCTCCTTTTGGTGTTGGCATTTCATACTTAGAGAAGATTTCCTTTGCTTCGTATTCATAGAGTTTCAAAGGTTAAACCTCCCTAAAGTCAGCTTATTTGATGACTTGAATCGTGATGTAAGATTTTGTGTCTTGAATTCCATCTACAAAGGCTAGTTTTCGAAGTGTTTCCTCAAGTTCTTCGCGTTCTACAACAAGAACCGCATCCATATCACCAGCCACTCTGAAAAATCGTTGAATGGGAAATTCCATTATTCTTTTGTAAGCTTCTCCCCTTTTGAGCGGTGAAACCTTAACGAAGATGAATGCAGGGTTCACTGACACTCCTAATGCTTTAAGTCCCCCTTCAGTTACGTCTATGAACCCCCTCCCAGTCCGAATATATCCAAGGTCTCGAAGTTTGCGTAAGTGGACATTCAACGCTTGGCGACTTATTTCCAGTTCTTTCGCCAACTCGTTCTGCTTCATTTCCAAAGTGTAAGTTGTTACCGATTTACCTTGCTCGTACAGCATCTTGAGCAGATTTAATGGACGTCTAGATAGAATCTCCCTGCTCAACAAATCACCTTATCCTGTTAGACTATTTTAGTAGGTTATTTAAAGGAATTAAATGCATCCTATTTAATTTCTGGTTTTACTATATTCAAATCCTTCTATCGTCACTCACCTAACCGTGTAGAATTGTACTATAGAAAAAATACCGTAACCTATTTATTTACCTAAAAAAAAGCATATGGAGCCAAAAGCAGAAACAAAAACAAGGAGTGAGGCGGTGAAATGTCAAAGAGAGAAAGCAATGCAGTGTTGATCGGAAGAAAGCCAGTAATGAACTACGTACTGGCTTGCATAACCCTCTTCCACGGCGGAGCAAATGAAATAAACGTAAAAGCGCGAGGCAGAGCGATCAGTCGTGCTGTCGACGTTGTCGAAGTTGTAAGACGCCGATTTCTGCCAGACGTGAAGGTCAAAAATGTGGGCATCGGCACTGAACAATTGGCACCTTTTGAAGAGGGTGGCCAGCCTACAAACGTCAGCACCATTGAGATAACCTTAGGGAAGTAACGCGCGCAAATATCTTTAAAGGCTCCGCCCCCCTCCTTTATTTCTAAAGGGAGGGCTCTAAAAGAGGTGAAAACGGCATTATGCAATTTCTGCCTGAAAAGCGGAATGTTATGCCCGAAGTGTTCAAAAAAGGTTGAGACCGGAGAAATCAGTAAAACAGATTTAAAAATCGCTCAATTACTTCTGTCACTTGAAAATGAAAATCCCTCCCTCCAAGACGTTTATTTTCATAAGGCTGTAGAGGCAGACGATATTTTAGCCTTGATAGTTGGGCATGGTGGCATGTCGCGCCTTTTAGGTCACGGTAGAAAAATTGTCAAGGCTCTTGAAGAGAAAATGGGGAAAACAATCCGTGTATTAGAACATGGAGTAGATGAAAGAAAATTTCTGGAAGATCTATTCGCACCATTAAGCATCATAACAATAAATACAATTTGGCTTCCAGACGGAACCACTGAAACAAGGGCTATTTTAAAGAAGCGAGGTAGAAGACCGCCTAAACTAAGAGTTGAGGCTCTAAAGGAAATAGCAAAAAAGGTGCGGGGAATAACTCTCAGAGTAGAGTTTGCAAGATAACAAGGTTGGCTTTCATGGAAATTGACCAATTAGGAGACTGGAGAAGAACTCATTATTCATCAGAAATAACACCTGAATTGGATGAAAAGGAGGTTGTACTTTTAGGATGGGTTCGAGATATTCGAGATTTGGGTGGAATAAGATTCATAATTCTACAAGACAGAGAGGGAACGATTCAGATCACGATTCCCCGAGAGGGCATCAAAAAAGACATAATAAAAAAAGTTGACTCTTTACAAGGGCAGTACAGTATCGGTGTAAAAGGCACAGTTAAAAAAACAAAACTTACCCCGAGAGGCATTGAAATTATTCCCAGCGAAATTCGAATATTGGCGGTGGCAAAGCACCCTCTTCCTTTAGATGTTACAGGACGAGTTCCTGCGGAAATTGATGTGCGCCTTGATTCACGTGTCCTTGACCTTTGTAGAGATGAAAACCGAGCGATTTTCAGAATTCAGCATACCGTATTAGAGTCCACACGAAGTTTTTTATCTGATCGAGGCTTTATGGAAGTTCATACACCAAGAATCATC
>CAZCYX010000060.1:0-10656 GCA_964503065.1 uncultured Candidatus Bathyarchaeia archaeon | reverse complement strand
GATGCTCCCGGTCTAGGACAACGTAGGCAATTGAATGTCACTGTTACAAGCGGTGGTCTTTTTCTAGCAAAATACTGAAAATAGATTAATGTTCCTGCAATCACTATCACGGTTATGGTGGCTGCGGCTATAATCATTTTTATCCATGTTTGCATGGCATTCACCGATATGTTTGACAGAATACATCGACGAAATAACCTTATAAACATAACGCTTAATAAAATATTACTTGAAGTCACATGCTCACTCCAGAAAAACACAAGACGCTATGCAAGATCTGGTTTGAACATAAAGGCAAACCAATCCTCGGAAAAGGTGGGGCAGAAATTCTGCAAGCTATCAAAGAGGAAAAATCGATTTCAAAGGCTGCCAAAAAAGTTGGTATGTCTTACCGTTATGTATGGAATTATTTGGCAAAAACTGAACGAGTCTTGCAGAAAAAAATAGTAGATACGTACAAGGGCGGAAAAACAGGTGGTGGAGGAGCAAGGTTAACTGAATTGGGAGAAAAATTGTTGAAAGAGTATAAGCTTGTTGAAAATTATGTTGGCGACGTTTTAGGTGATGAAGAATATTGGGAGGCGGTTGGGTTGAAGATTAGTGCAAGAAATCGATTGAAAGGAATTGTCAAAACCGTTGAGAAAGGAGTTATCACAGCCAAGGTTAAGATCGAAGTAAAAGCTCCTGTGACTATGACTGCTATTATTTCTAAGGAAGCCGTTGAAGAACTCGATATAAAGGAAGGAGACAATGTTGAGGCTGTCATAAAAGCGACTGAAGTCATGGTTGCAAAAGAAAGAGACTGAGATTAGCCTTCAACAACATATCGATATGCAGTATATTTTCCAGCGGTTGGGCTATCTCTGATAATTTTGACTATGTCTCCGGGTTTGGCACCAATCGCCTTTACTGCTGGATCTGAAGCTTTGACTCGAGGGAACTGATAAGGTTGCACCCGATATTCGGAGAGTAGTTTTCCGCGTTCTTCTGACGAGAGAATTTCATGTTTTGGCACTAATTTGTGGTTGAATATGTTGAAGGCAGGAAAGATTGCTGGGATTAATTCAATTTTGCTTTTTGCTGCTTTAACTTTAGCTGCTTGAGTGTATCGGCCACTGGTGACAACTATTCCTCTTTCAACCTCTTCTTCTTTCATAATCTTATTCATTTGGTTAATATATGCAACTCCTACTGTTCCTGCTGTTGGTATGCACCATAAAAGAATGTTTTCTTTTGGTGCTTTAACAAGGAAACTGATGGCGTCTTTCCTTTCTTGTCTTTTCACTAGTTTGTATTTGCGGAGTTTTATAAGGACTTGAGCTTTTCTCTCTTCTAAAGTTAATTCAGTAGTCAAACTAAGCCCTCATTTTTGACGAGTAAGTGCAAATCAACCGCATCGCCCTTAAACTTTATGGTTTCTTTGTTGGGTTATGTTTTGTGTGTGCGTGAGTGTCTGTCTAGGTCTAGTATAGAGGGGGGATGGGAGTCGAAGGTTTCGTTTGGAGTTTCCTCTGAGTGATAACGCTGAGAAGAAATTTTGTTTTCATTATCAACTGTTCTGGGCGGCTTGAGTTTTTGCGGTCTGATTTTTGGATGGGCGTTGCTTTAGTCTCTGTTGGGGTTTGCCACTATGATAACAATTGATAAAACAGGTTATCAAGATCATCAAATTCCCCATCGCAACAAACCAAACGGAGCCACGCGCGCACTGTCATGGGCTTGTCTGCAATGCCGAGGGTCGGCTTTGAACATGCGACTAATGGAGAGGTCACCAGCATTCAATTAATTTCTTGAGTATTGCGATATAATATACATTGTTGTGCAGAAACTATATAAGTACATAATTTTTACGAATTCTTCCGACTTATAACACCTCATCTGGAACGTGATCTTATGAGAAACTTTTTCGGCAAATGCGGTGCCAACTGCGGGCATTGTCCAGCTTACAAGGAGAACGTGAAAACCGACGAGGACAGGCAACGTGGTCGCAATGGATGGTCTAAGTATCTCGGCTTCCAGACAACGCCTGACATGATGTACTGTGACGGTTGTCAGACGTCCGACGCAAGGAGCCCTGTACTTATAAACCCTCGTTGCATTATCCGAAAATGTGCAACGTTCAACGGCGTCAAGACATGTGCACATTGCTCTGCATACCCTTGTGAAGATTTGGACCAGGATATCGACCGTGAAAAAATCGAAGCTCGAATAGGAACTCCTATACCAGAAGAAGACTACCTCGCTTTCATAGAACCCTATGAAGGAAACAAACATCTAGGCAAGATACGTGCCATTCTGAAGCCAGAACATTTAGTGAACCCTAGAGTTCCCACTACAAAACCTAGAATCATTGACTTCCCCGATGACCTGCCTTTTTCTAAGGAAGAAACGTTGGCCTTCAAAACTCTTCACAGACTTTTAGCAGAAATAAAATCCATGACTGGCGCCACATACGCCCGGCAGGCAATGCTCAAAAGTAGAACACAATGGATTTTTAGGTTTTTGTGGGTGGTTGGACTTTTCGGCGAACTTGGAAATTCATATATCGCAGTTGATGGCGAGAAGCTTTCAGCTCAGAAGATTCCCTATTGGATGGATTTGGAGATAGTAAGGAGGCATTTTAAAATTCTGAAAGAATTCGGAGTACATTGTGAACATGTACCTTTGACGAAAAAGAAGAGTAGTTGGTTGACGGCAAGAGGTCATTTGCGGGAAAAGGGATGGTTCGTAACGATGTCCTTTGACAGTAAGGCTGGAGGCATAGCCACACTTAAAGCGTTTAAGGGCTATGTAAGGAAACTTGACGAAAAGTATGGCAAAAGGGGGTTCAGACATTTCTCAAATGTGGATATGCAGGTTCTGTGCGAAGGTTAATGCAAAAACATATATGATTTATTTCTCATGAATGGAGGCTTTTTATGGGAAAGATGGAAAAACACGGGGCAATAAGAGAGATGGAAGAGATTATCGACCGTTTTGCTGGAGAAACAATAAGAAAGAAAGTTATGCTGGGTAGTGAGCAGATGACTGAGCAGATGGATGACAGTGAAGAGATAGCTAGGTGGGTTAAGGGTGCAATGGACCGATTAGACGCATTGGTTGATGAAAGAACAAGGGTTCAGATCATGGAAAACTGCGGCTACAAGTGTGCTGAAACGAATAGTGGAGCTATAGATGAAGCCATGGCAAGGCGTAGAAAGTATAGGACTGTAGACGAGTTTCTAGACGCCGAGCAACGAAAACCCACTAAAGGGACCAGACTTGTCAGAGAAGGGAACATATTGTACCTTGTTTACAGGCCACAAGATTTGGGAGTGCGGTGCTATTGCAGTCTGGTGAGAGGTTTGCCAGCTGAGGAGAAAATGTCGCTCACCTATTGTCATTGCTCAAAAGGGTTTGTGAAGAAACTCTGGGAGAGCGTTCTTGAAAGACCTGTAGAGGTTGAACTCGTGCAATCAGTTGTTTCTGGAGCTCATGAGTGCAAATTCGTGATACACCTGTAGTCCCGTGAGACTCCATGGACTTATTGGAAAAGGATAGGGTAGTGCTTTGGAATTACCAGAGACTTTGAAACTCGCCAAGCAGATGAATGCAGAGCTGAAGGGGAAGATTATAGATCACGCCTATCTTGAAAATTATGCCACTTTGCTTAAAATGAGGTTCATATACCCTGAGCCGAAAGATCTTGAGGCACGTCTACTGAAGAAGTCGATAGATTCTGTGAGAGCAGGGGGAAAATGGGTATTTGTTAAGCTGAAGCCTGAAATGCATTTGCTGTTAGGAGAGATCTCTGGCAAAGTGCTTTTCCATAGTAGCCGGGACACTGTACCTGACAAGTATCATCTGAAGCTTGGTTTTGTAGATAATACCTATCTAACAGTATATATCAGATTTTTAGGTTTCATCCTCGCGGTTACAGATGAAGAGTTAAAGAAACGTGCGTATCCTGGCGATTTAGGTTTGTCACCAGTTGACGATAGGGAATTTACGTTTGAAAACTTCAACAAGATACTTAACTCTCGCAGCAACGAGAACATAAAATCTCTCATCACTACAAGAGGAAAAGAAAACATTGCGGGAATAGGAAACAGCTATCTTCAAGACATTCTTTTCAAAGCGAAAGTTCATCCAAAACGGAAAGTCAAAGATCTTAGTGGGAAAGAGAGGATGGATTTCTATACTGCTATAAGGGAAACTCTGAATGAGGCAATTCGGCTTGGGGGAAGAGAAACGGAATATGACTTGTACAACAACCCCGGTGGTTACAGAATGATCATGGGAAGTCATATGAAGGGTAAGCCATGCCCTGAATGCGGATCAATAATAGAGAAGATGAGTATAGCAGGTTCTTCATCATATATATGCCCATCATGTCAAAAGTAGAATTCAAATTTGGGTTCACGCGCAGAATAGTGTATTTTGTTTTTTTTGTGTGTGTGAGAGAGACTACCTCTCTAGAAGGGGGGAGAGGAGACAGCCAAATTATTGTAGTTCTGTGAAAAAATGTTGTTTAAATGTATTTAGATAATCTATACGAAATTCTTATTTAAGCATGTAAAATCATACACACAGAAACCATCAACAAACAATACTTGGTGCTTTAGCGTGGACAAAGTGACGGCTTTCTCTCCTGGTCATATTACGGGACTTTTTCAGATATGTGACCAAACTACAGACTTTTTACTGACGGGTTCTCGAGGTGCAGGCATCTCCATAAGCAATGGAGTCACAACCAAAGTCAGCCTTAAACCATCATCAAAATCATCCTTCGAAATCAGAATAAATGAGACCGCCACCAAATCAGCTAAGGTATCAGAACACGTCATAAACTCTTTCCTTTCCCGTGTTGGAAGAGATTACGAAATCTTTGTGAATCATGAAGTTAAAGTTCCGATTGGTTCAGGATTTGGCTCAAGCGGAGCTGGAGCGTTAAGTTTAGCTTTCGCTCTTAATGAGGCGCTAAATTTAGGTTTATCCCGCATGGAGACCGCTCAAATCGCCCATATTGCAGAAGTAAAGTGTAAAACCGGATTGGGCACCGTCATCGCCGAAACTTTTGGAGGCGTGGAGATAAGAGTAGAGCCAGGTGCACCCGGAATCGGAGAGATAAAACCTATTCCAGTTAATGACGATTATATTGTGGTTTGCTTAAACTTTGGTAATTTGTCAACCAAGAAAATTCTAAGTAACGAAAAGCTTCGGCAGCGCATAAATGCATCTGGCAAGAAATTAATAGACAAACTGATTGCACATCCAAATCCTGCCGATTTTATGGCGTTTTCACGTAGCTTCGCAGAGGAACTTGGATTGATTTCTCCACATATGAGGAAGGTTCTTGAAGAGACAGACAGCATGGGCATAACTTGCAGTATGGCAATGCTTGGAGAAACAATTTTCTCCTTAATCAAACGGAATGAGACAGAAGAAATCTTCGAAATCTTCCAGAGATATGCTCCGTCTAAGAACAGCGCCTTCATTACCGAAATTGATTTCAAAGGAGCAAGACTCATTGACTAGAGAAATAGAAATTCCACAAAATCATCCCAGAGTTAGGTCTCTGAGAATTCGAGAGAAACTGATTAAATATTTCAAATCTGGAGTTGTAGCTTCAGCAGGGCTCATAGCGCATGGAAGAGGAGAAGCCTTTGACTATATACTCGGCGAAGAAACAAGCCAACCAGCTTGGAAAGCTATAGAGGCAGCTGCTGCAACACTGCTCATTGCTGAGCACCCAGTTATCTCAGTAAATGGAAACGCTGCTGCCCTCGCATCAAAGGGCATTGTGGAACTATCCAAAATCACGAACGCTAAAATTGAGGTGAACCTTTTCTACCGCTCTTATGACAGAGAGGTTGTCATCCAGAGAGTCCTTGAAGAGGCTGGGGCAACAGAAGTTTTAGGCGTTGGTGAGGCAGCATCCGCAAGAATATCTGAAGTCGGTAGTGAACGCAGAAGAGTTGACCCTAAAGGCATACTAATCGCTGATGTAGTTTTGGTTCCCTTAGAAGATGGAGACAGAACCGAAGCCCTCGTTCAGATGAGTAAGAAAGTAATAGCCATTGACCTCAATCCCTTATCACGAACCGCCCAATTTGCCACAATCACAATTGTCGACAACATCGTAAGAGCCATACCAATCCTTATAGAAATTATTGGCAAACTGAAAACAGAAAACAAAAGGAAACTTGAAAACATAGGATTCACCTTCAACAATAAGAAAAACTTAGGTGAAGTCATAAATTTAATCCACACACGTCTTTCAAAACTCGCTAAGAAAGGAGTATACCTACCGATTTTGGAAGTAGAGGACCCATGAGCTTCCAGAAAATTTTTGTTTTAGGCGCCGGAGCAATTGGAAGTTCTTATGGAGCACTACTTTCCAGAAAAAATGACGTAACCCTAATTGGAAGAAAAAGCCATGTAGAAGCCATCAATACAAATGGTTTAGAGATTTCAGGTGACACACAAGAAAGATTTTTTGTCAAAGCTGAAACCAAGATCAAGAAAATTCCTTCACACGCACTCATACTCTTAACCACGAAGGCCCATGATTCAGCGAAAGCCCTCACAAGCATAAAGAAACTATTGAAAAGTGACACTGTCATATTGATTTTGCAGAATGGTTTAGGAAACAAAGAGTTAGCCAAAGGAATCGTGGGAGACGAAATCGAAATTCTACGAGGACTTGCGATGATGGGAGCAGAGTTTTCTGAACCTGGGAAGATAACTTTTTGGAATGGAGAAACCGTTTTAGAGCAAACTGAGACTGGCATGAGAATTGCAGAGTTGTTTAATGAAAGTGGGTTGAAAACTAGAGTTTCCAACGGGTTTGAGGATGAATTATGGAATAAGTTGGTTGTTAACTGTGTGGTAAATCCTTTAACTGCAATTCTTAGGGTTAGAGACAACGAAATTGTAGTAGATGCCCTAAAAGAGGTTAGGCATGGGATCATAAAGGAATGTATTGAAGTTGGAAGAGCTGAAGGGATAGTTTTTGAACCAGATTTGAAGGAATCAATTGACAGAAAGATTTTGCAGTATACAAATTTTTCTTCTATGTGCCAAGACTTAATAAAAGGAAAAAGAACTGAAATTGATTTTTTGAATGGAAAAATAGTGGAACTCGGAAGAAAACATCACATCCAAACACCCATCAACGAAACCTTAGTTTCTTTAATAAAATCTTTGGAGGCTAAGCAGTGAGACTCGATGAAATGAAGATGCTAAAGGGAAAACGGAAAATCGTGACGCTTACTGCCTACGATTATCAGATTGCCAAACTACTAGATGATATTGGAATCGACATAATCTTGGTGGGTGACAGTTTAGGTATGGTGGTGCTCGGATACAAGAACACAAAGGCTGTCACCATGCAAGAGATGTTACATCATACCAGAGCTGTCGCAAGAGGAGCCAAGAACACTCCAATAGTTGGTGACATGCCGATCAACAGTTACAACACAGTAGCAGACGCATTGAAAAACGCTGAAGATTTCTTAAATGCTGGGGCACATGGAGTGAAAATTGAAGGAAACAAACCGAGAATAATTAAGGCACTGCTAAATAAGGGCATTCCAGTAATGGGTCATGTAGGACTGCTACCTCAAACAGCAGAAAATTATCATGTCAAAGGAAAAGAAAAAAGCGAAGCAGAAAAAATCTTTTCAGATGCGTTGGAATTAGACAAACTAGGGATTTTCACGATAGTGTTAGAGTGTATCCCTGAAAGTCTTGCAGAGAAAATTACCGCGACCATTAAGACTCCAACAATCGGAATTGGAGCTGGAAAACACTGCGACGGACAGGTCTTAGTAATAAATGATATGCTTGGATTTGATGAAAGTTTCACCCCGAAATATCTGAAGCAATATGCTAATCTAAGCCATGTGATAAGACAGTCAGTCACAGAGTTCAAAAAAGAAGTCTTGGATGGCAAATATCCCGACAAAGAGCACACTTATCACTAAAACAATGAAAGGTTGATGTCAGTTGCAGGAAAAAGGTTTACCTCAAAAAGCAGTGCTTAAAGAACTCCAATTAAGGCTTCAAGAGGACCTTACCTACACTTCTGGAAAGATCCTTGGCTCCATGTGCAATGAACCTCATATATTTGCCAAACGAGTTTACGTGAAATGCCTTGAGAAAAACCTAGGCGACCCAGGTCTTTTTCCTGCAACTGCAAAACTGGAGCGAGAAACGATACAGATGTTGGGTTCTCTGCTTTCAAATCCAAAGGCTTGTGGTCACATTGTCTCCGGCGGAACGGAAGCAAACATTCTTGCTATGTGGGCGGCTCGAAACTTAAACAAGGAACATAATGAGGTCATTGTTCCAGTTTCAGCGCATATTTCTTTTGATAAGGCAGCTGACTTGCTGAACCTTAAATTGATTAGGGTACCGTTAAATGACCTTTTTCAGATGGATGTAACTGCTGCTGAAAAAGCCATTACATCAGAGACTGTTGCAATTGTTGGGATAGCTGGTACAACTGAATTAGGAGTTGTTGATCCTATCACAGAACTCTCAGAAATCGCCATGGACCATGGTGTTTATTTACATGTAGATGCAGCCTTTGGGGGGTTTGTGCTTCCGTTTCTAAAAGAACCCAGCTCGGATGTTCCTGAATTTGATTTTGGTTTGCCGGGGGTTCGTTCAGTAACTATGGATCCTCATAAAATGGGGTTAGCGCCGATTCCAGCAGGGGGTATATTGTTTCGGGACGAAGCGACGATGAAACGTGTTGGTAAACGAGTTCCTTATTTGGCTGGTGGAGAGACTGAGCACACTACACTATTGGGGACTAGATCTGGCGCTTCTGCTGTGGCTGTTTGGGCTCTGTTGAAGCATCTTGGAAGAAAAGGGTATACGACGGTTGTGAAACATTGTATGAAATTAACTCAGAAACTATCTAAAGGAGTTCAACAGATTAATGGCTTAAACCTTGTAACAAAACCAACAATAAATATTGTGGGAATAAAATCGGATGTAGTTGAGATTGAGTTGATTGCACGGGAACTGAGGAATAGAGGTTGGGCTATTTCCCTTTTTCCCAATCACATTAGAATAGTGGTCATGCCACATGTCAAACCTTCGCAAATTGAAAAGTTCCTTAATGATTTAGAAATGATTATGGAGAAATTAAGTGGATAAAGGGAGGTTCTCACTTGACTTATCATCCTTCTAAAGACATCGTTGGAACAAAAGGAAGCGAATTGCAGGGGAAAAAGATAGTTTTATGTATAACTGGAAGTGTTGCAGCTGTTCGATCTTCTGAAGTTGCACGAGAATTAATGAGACATGGTGCAGAGGTTTTCGCCGTCATGTCACCGATGGCACAAAAAATCGTTCATCCTTATCTCTTAGAGTGGGCGACTGGAAACCCAGTAGTGACTGAGTTAACTGGGAAAATTGAGCATGTAGCGTTAACTGGTGAATGTAAAGAGAAGGCAGATTTAGTTCTAGTCGCTCCAGCCACCGCCAACACTATAAGCAAGATTGCGTGTGGAATTGATGATACAACGGTCACCTCTGTTGTTTCTACAGCCTTCGGATCAGAGACACCGTTAATTGTGGTTCCAGCTATGCATGAGTCAATGTATCACCATCCAGTTCTTATTGAGAACATTAAGAAGCTTGAATCATTGGGTGTTGATTTTGTTGGTCCTCGAATTGAAGAAGGCAAGGCGAAGATAGCTGAGACTGAGGAAATTTTAGAGACAGTTTTTCGTAGGTTAGAAGTAAAAAAGGAACTTAAAGGAATCAATGTTCTTGTCACTGCTGGTCCAACTGTAGAGTATATTGACCCAGTTCGAGTGATTACAAACAAGAGTTCTGGAAAAATGGGGGTAGCAATTGCAGAAGAAGCCTTAGCAAGGGGTGCTCAAGTAACCTTAATTTATGGTCCTGGAAAAGCTGTTCCTCCAAAAAATGCTAAACTAATCTCAGTCGAAACAACAGAAGAAATGCACCAAGCGGTTGTTTCCGAACTAAAATCACAGAAATATGACATAGTTATCGCTACTGCAGCTCCAGCTGACTGGAAACTGGAAAAACCATTTCAACGCAAAGTTCCGACACGTACCACGCCGAAACTTATCCTAAAACTGAAGCCTACTCAGAAGATAATTAAAATGGTGAAAAAAATTAGTCCGAGCATTTTTCTAGTTCCATTTAAGGCAGAACATAATTTATCGAATAAGGAATTGGTTGAGAAAGCCTTTGAGTTGATAAAGGAAGCGAAAGCTGATCTAGTGGTAGTGAATGATGTTGGAAGGGAGGAAGTGGGTTTTGGAGTTGACACAAACGAAGTCTACATTGTTGACAAGAACAAGACAGTCATCCATGTCCCGCTTACTACCAAGCGCGAAGTTGCAAAACGACTTTTTGATGTAATCAATGAAAAAATCAAGCTCAGATGATGAAACTATGAGAGAATTTAAAACCGTAGCTGTTGGCGGAACCTTCGACGAATTTCATAAAGGACACCGCGCCTTACTTCAAAAAGCCTTCGAAGTTGGAGAACACGTTTTGATAGGTTTGTGCTCTGATGATTTTGCAAGAAAACTAAGAAAATCACATAGAATTGCTACATATGATGAACGCTTAGGAAATTTAGAACATTTCTTAAGAAGAATGGATCTTTTAGAACGAGCTGAA
>CAZCYX010000059.1:0-10886 GCA_964503065.1 uncultured Candidatus Bathyarchaeia archaeon | reverse complement strand
GGCATACCAGGATGAACCACTTCCTTGTCAACTACAATGCCATTAATGAGTTTCGTATCCCTCAAGGATTCACCAGGTTTTTTCTCCACCATTATGTCATCAACATCTGCTTTGTATCCATCACCGACTTTTTGAGCAACATGAAGAATAGCAGAGGCTGCTATATCTGCCAAGTATTCTTTGCTTTCGGCTACCAATTTACTAGCCATAGAGGTTGTTGCAACTTTTCTTAAGGATTCCTTTTCGTTGGGCTTCACTGGAATAGCAAGTTTTTCTAAAGTCTCAAGGGCTTTCTCTGCCGCTTTACGATAGCCATCAATAATTACAGTTGGATGGACATTTTTTCTAATAAGCTCTTCAGCTTTGCTGAGAAGTTCGCCAGCAACAATGACTGCTGTAGTGGTTCCGTCACCTACTTCAGAATCTTGTGTTTTAGCAACTTCTACCATCATCTTTGCGGCTGGATGTTGAATGTCCATTTCGTCCAAGACTGTACGCCCATCACTCGTTATAGTTACGTCGCCGAAACTGTCTACGAGCATTTTATCCATGCCCTTTGGTCCAAGGGCACTTTTTACAGTCTCAGCCACTATCTGAGCTGCCATGATGTTGGCTTGTTGGGCTTCTTTCCCGCGAGACCGAGTTGAGCCTTCACGCAATATAAGAACTGGGGTTCCAGCAAGTTCAGAAGACAAGTTCAATCACTTCTCCTTTTTATTGCGGAACAGTAGAAACACCATCTAAATATAAAGTTTACTTCTATAGGTTGCTTCCTGAAATTGATTGTAGCGCATTTGATCATGTGTCTATATACTACACATGAATGAGAACAAAGGTATTCTACATTAATTTTCCACCAAAACTCTTAGTTTGCTTTATAGTGGAGATGTCCCCCGCAAACTCCCCTTTTTTCCTATTTAACTACATAACCTAATTAAAATACCGTCTCTTTTTGCACAGCCTCAAGAGCTCCATGCTGCTCATCGCTTTTATTCTTGTCTCTTTTTCGATCATGGGATTCTCTTTCCACCTCGCAAGAAATTCATTGTCGTTAGTAATTAGGTAATCAACCTTCCCTTGAGCATAAAACAGGTGAAAAGCGTCCGCTAGAGTCAATCGATATTTGTTTGCCAATTCAGAGGCTTTCTGGAATAGCATGATTTCAAATCCCGGGGCTTTGTACGATTTGATTTCTTGCATAACCAGATCTTTCAGGTCAACCCTCATCATCTCAGGCCCAGCACCTGAAATCATTCTGCCTTCAGCCATGTTAAGAAACAAAATGTAACGAAATTCGCCTCCTACTTGTGCCTTCCCAATGATTTCTATAAGACGTATCTCTTTTCGCATTTTTTCAGGAATCATCTCTTTGTCATAATACAGGTTCTCAGTCTCGCAAAGTTTGCATCTATTCAAAATCTCTCGGTCAACTATTTCCAACATTTGTTTGAATGACCTGTCAAACTGCTTGCTTCCTCTTCCGACGAATTCTCCTACAGCAAATGTTGATGTCCTCAATTGATTAGCACGGTGTTCCCACTTGAGAAAGATCTGCCTTGAACTCGCTATCTGATCTACCTTAGTTTGATAATCGTTAGCATGGCTGGACTTCCACTGGTCATCTGATTCAAGAATTGCAGATATCAAGATGTTCGTGTCGAGATAGATTCTGGGAAGATATAGCTTAATTGGGGTTGTCATATTTGGTCTACTTCCCCTCGTAAAACTAACATAAAGCTCTTCGTATTATTTTAGATATGAGGTAGGAAAGGTAGTGAAGCTATGAGTCAGACTGAGGATAAAATCACTTTTGTTCTTCCAGACGCTTACCCAAGGAAGTGTCCGAAAGATTACAGGCACAAAAGAGCTGTAGGCCTCTTCCTTTGTTGGGGTCATAGTTTCGGTCCCGCGTGCCATGAGATACTCAGAGCCAAAATGACTGCAAGTGGAGGCATCTATGTAATAGTCAGAAAAACTCACTTCCATGAATCCTTTCCGAAAAATTGGAAGTTTCACTGGACGTGGGAACAGAAAGGTAAGCCTATTGTACCTTTATATGGAGAGGAAGACTTTCCGAAGGCGTTTAAACTATGGCTTAAGTTTCGCAGTCCTATGTGTTTATGCTTTAGACGAGGACGATCTTTAGGTGAAGAGGAAATAACAGGTTTGGTCGCGCGTCTAGCCAAATATCTACCTATCAATATCAACCTAGAAGAGGCTTCGCTAACGTTATGGAAAAGTGGGTTCTATAGACTCAGACAGAAAACCCGCCTTGACAGTTGTTTTGACAAGTTGCCTCCATTCATTCGGCGTTGGATTAACAGGTACATTCCAAGAATTCTTAATACCCGCAGACTGGACACTTCCAGGACCGACGAATCTTGGCAGGGTGAATAACATTCAAGTCGGGTTGGTGATAATGATACTGTCTACATTCTTCCTCGTATGATTCAATAAAACGCCAACGACCCGTAATATACAAGAAATCTACCCATGTGACACGCCCACCAATCCGCTTGTGGATTCCATATACTCCAACGCGATAGTAATGCCCGCTCTCTCGCGAGAAGGGATTGTCAGATCGACCTACGTATTGAACTGGGCCGTCTATAGTGCTATAGAAGCGGTAAACGATTGAGAATTTGGCTGTTCTAGCACGTGTCGCGGCCTCTCTCAAACGATCAAGCCATTCTGTGATATGCACAGGAGTCCAATATCTTGATTTTACCATACTTTACACGCCTTCAATACCGCTATGATGATGGGGATAATCAAATTTGCACGTATTAGTGCAGTTTTGGGTGTTATTACGCTTAGCGGTGATAATTCCTCTGTGGATAATTTTGCGAGTCTCCTTAATATTTCGTTAAATTTGTCAAGGTAGAGTTTTTTGCGCTAAAAGTTGTAGGAGTGTGATGTGTTGGACAAGGTTAGCATTAGGCTAGATTTGACTGGCAACATGGCGGAGAGATTTCTGGAGTTGAAGGCAAAGCGTGGCCTCAAGAACAGCACAGAGTTGATGAGGCAGCTGATCACTGAGGCGATCCAGAAAGAACTACCACGTGGCTGAGAGGATTTGTTTATGACTAGGGTTAAGGATGGTGCGAGCCTTCGACACAAGCGAGTAATGGATATGCTGTTGTTCATCAAGGCTCAGGACGGTGCGACTATCATGCAGATCCAGAGTTATATGCTGACTGCCCACGGACTGAAGTTTTCAACTACGGCGGATTATGTTAAGGAGTGCCAGTTCGCCGGGGTCATCAGAACAGATGGTGCTCTTTTTCGGGTTGTGGAGAAGAAGGTGAAGTTTGAGGCTGCCTACTAAGTGGTGTGTGTATGTGTGTGTTGAGTGTGTCTGTCTTTGTCTCTTTGTCTCTCTCTGTCTCTCTTTCTCTATATCTATAATGCTTTCGCGAGCCTGACTCCAAATGATAACTCGGAAAGAAATTTTTGTTTTCATTATCAACTGCCGAGAAGACCTTTGGTTATGGCAGTCTGATTCTGGAACAGATGTTGCTTTGAGTTCTGTTTGGTGACATCCTTTTGATATCAAGTGATAACCTATTTTTCATGCCGCAGCCCTTGAGACTAGGACTTCTCAAGGAAAATAGCCCACACTATTGTACTTCGCTAGCAGTGGTCATTCGCTACTGCGTGTGCGTGTGTGAGAACCTCTCTATAGAGGGGAGTGGCGAAGTACATCCTTTTGCTGACACTGTCGAGACTGAAGGAAAAATCGTGAAACTTCTATGTTTAAAGCAGGCGAAGGAGGGGGTAATGTAAAAATTGGCTTACCATGAGAAATATGGAAAAAGACGTCAGATCACATTCAGAATCGGTCCCCTAGCCCAAGAAAAACTAGAGCAAGTGGCAGAACTCTTTAACCTAAAACCTAGCCAGTACGTCAAGGCCTTACTCTACAAAGACCTAGGAATATTCAATGAAGCACTAGACCGCAGAAGAAGCATCCACAAACACTGAAAATTCTAGGGCCCACCTCTCCTCCCTCTATAGTAGACCTAGACAGACAGACACCCAGGTACGTCGCCATGACACTAAACTGTCCTTCATGTAACAGTGACAGGATCTGGAGAGATGGAATACGACAGACAAGGAATGGCGACGTACAACGCTATCTCTGCCGAGAGTGTGGTTATCGCTTCAGTGAGACTCACACACGCACAGAGCCTACCCCGGGTCTTCTACAAGAGTCTAGTAGACGCCAAATAGAGACGGATTTCAATGGTTCTGGCTTGTCTGAAGGGCATCAGAGAATTCATACAAATGGGTCATATACATGCTCCGCCTTACTTTCTAATCGCCAAATCTGCGTCACCCAGCCAGCAGGGGCGAAAAATTTGGCTAAACAGATCCCGAAAACAAGAAAGGCCGCGGGGGCCACAAAGCCGACAGAAGCTGACATCAAAGGCAAAATCGTTGAATTCTCTTGGTGGATGAAAAAGCAGGGCTATACACCCTCTACAATAAAGACCAGAACCGAAATTATGAAAATGCTATCCCACCGATGCACCGATATCCTAGATCCAGAATGTGTAAAAGACACAATCGCAAGACAGCAATGGAGCGATAACAGAAAACTAAGCGTAGTTACAACCTACACATCCTTTCTCATAATGCTAGGCCTGACATGGGAACCACCAATATGCCATAGAACACGAACTCTGCCCTTCATACCTCAAGAAGCGGAGATTGACCAGTTGATCGCTGCATGCGGAAGAAAATTGTCAACAGCTCTTCAGATGGCAAAAGAGACCGCTATGCGTGTTGGAGAAATCCGTAACCTAAGATGGACAGACGTTGACATGAAAACTCAGACTGTGAGAGTAACGCCGGAGAAGGGCAGCAACCCAAGGATTTTCAGAGTCAGCCAGAAACTGATCGGCATGATAAACAATCTTCCAAGAGTCTCACAGAGAGTCTTCGGCGATCATGCTGCAGGTTTCAAATCTGGCTTCTTCCTTCACCGCCGACGAGTCGCAAGGAAATTACAAAACCCGAGGATCCTACAGATCCATTTCCATACATTGCGCCATTGGAAGGCTACGTTGCTCTACCATCAGACGAAAGACATTGTTTACGTAAGCAGGTTCTTAGGCCATAAGAGAATCGAAACAACCATGATCTACATCCAACTTGAAGAAGCTCTGTTTAGAGAAGAGACGGACCAATTTTATTCAAAGGTTGCTAGGACGGAGAAAGAGATCTGTGACTTGATAGAGGCAGGCTTTGAGTATGTGACTGAACTCGATGGCGTCAAGTTCTTTAGAAAGCGCAAGTAGCAAAAAGTGAACCAAATTCCGTAAAAGAAAATCGAAACTCTTAATTTGGCTTGCATCTTGTAAGCATAGATAAACTGATTTAGGAAGGTCTTGTAATGCTGAGAATTATCGTGTGTGTTAAGCAAGCGTTAGATGTGACCCAGATAAGGGCAGACCCAGCCACTCGACATCTCATTACCGTGGATGCTCCAAGAAAGATAAGCGATTTTGACAAAAATGCACTAGAAGAAGCTATAGGATTGAAGGAAAAGATGGGAGCAGAGGTTGTAGTCTTGACAGCTTCCTCTGAAGACGCCAAAATGGCTCTTCGAGAAGCACTAGCTATGGGAGCAGACAAGGCGTATCTTGTAAGTGATTCATCTTTTGAGAACTCTGACACTTTAGCGACTTCTTACATACTTGCTGAGGCAGTCAAGAAAATAGGCGATTTTGACTTGATTTTTTGTGGTGAGGCATCAGTTGACAGTTATTCAGCGCAGGTTGGACCACGTCTGGCTGAACGACTAAATGTACCACAATTGACGTATGCAAGAAAACTTAGTTTGGATAGAGACAGCGTAATTGTTGAACGAACCTTAGAGGACCGTTATGAAGTAGTGAAAGCAAAAATGCCTGCTTTGGTTACTGTCACCGGCGAAATAAATGAGCCTAGGATTCCATCCCTTATGGCTATTATGAAGGCGTCAAAAAAAGAAATTGTCACATGGAGTGCGGAAGACCTTAATATATCTAAAGGGAAGGTTGGTGAAACTGGTTCGGCAATTCATGTCACAGAGGTTCTTGCACCAAAGGTTGAACGAAAAAGAGTTTTAATAAAGGGTGAGTCTGCCGCAGAAGTTGCCGAGGAGTTGGCGAAGGCACTGATTAAAGAAGGGGGCATTGGAAGGTGAAGACAGTGAGCCATCGTGGGGAAGTTTGGGTTTTCTCAGAGAATAGAGATTTGATGCTTGAGTTGCTTGGAAAAGGGAGTGAGTTAGCCAAAAAACTCCAAACGAAATTGGCTGGGGTTCTGTTAGGGCATGGTGTGGAAAAGGAAGCTAAGGATTTCATGGGGTATGGAGTTCAAAAAGTTTACGTAATTGATGATTCAACGCTTGAGAATTGGCCCTCAGAACCATGCGTAAGTGCTTTGACTTACCTTGTTCGCCAGTATAAGCCTGAGATATTTTTGTTTGGTTCTACAAGGAAGGGGAAGGAGTTTGCTTCAAGACTTGCTGCGAGACTAGAAACAGGGTGTGTCCCAGACTGCACCCATTTAAGCATAGACGATAATAGACGATTGTTAATGGGACGAGTAGTGTATGGTGGGAATGCTGTCGCTACCCAGTTTTGTCGTGTCAATCCACAGATCGCAACTGTGCCTCCTCGGGTCTTCGAAAAACCATCCTACAAAGAAGGCGAAGGAGAGGTCATTAAGGTAAAGGCAGAGCTTGAAGAACCACGAACGGAGGTTGTTGAAATCAAGGAGATTGAGGCGCCAAAGGTTAAGATCGAAGAAGCGAAGGTGGTCGTTGCTGGTGGTCGTGGGGTCGAGAAGAAGGAAGACTTTAAAATCCTTGACGAATTAGCGGAGACATTGGGTGGACAAGTTGCGTATACTAGACCCTTGTGTGAAGATAGAAAATGGTTCACAGATTGGGTTGGGCTCTCAGGTCATACAATCAAACCAGCTCTTTACATTGGATGTGGCATCTCCGGCGTAATTCAGCATGTGGCTGGGATACGGGACTCCAAGATCATAGTAGCCATAAATAAAGATCCAGAGGCGCCTTTATTTGAGATCACGGATTATATGGTAGTTGGCGATCTCTATGAGATAGTTCCAGCGTTGTCGGATGCGTTAAAGAGATTGTTGAAGACTGGTTAGTGGGCGCCCAGAGAGGATAGGCAGAGTGAGAGACAGAGACGGGTATACCTAGGTCTAGAGGGGCGGGCTATTAGGCTGAGATAGAGTAGGGTTCAGTAATGTTGTGTTTTTGTGCAGTTTCTGTTTATTAAGGCTGTTTTCTGTTTAGTCTTCGGGCTTGGATGATAGAGGTTTTCTTCCAAAATTATTAATGGAACTTGAAATGGAATAATCTAAATGGCATAATAGGCGAAGGAGGTGAGAAAATGCTATGCATTATGTGCTTCAACCTAAAGAACGGTGTAAGCGAGAAGGAGTTCGCTAATAAAGTAAAAGAGCTTTTGAATTATATTGAAGGCAAGGTAAAAGGACTTGGGCCTATGAGATTATATCGGCATCACTTCTTCGGTGCGAATCTGAGGACATATCAAATGCATATGGAGTCTAAAGACTTCGGCACATGGGATAGGTTCTTAGCCTTCATTGAGAAGGACGCTAAGGGAGCAAGACTGATGCAGGAAAATTGGTGGAAACTCATAGACATGAATACACACTTTGACGAATTCGTTAGGGAAATACCCTTGTAGCCATCAACTTTCCCCTAAATGAAGTTGAAGAGGCAAGATAACGCTAGGCTATTTCACTCGATAGACGTGTGGATTGCTGAATTGTAAGTCAAAGTAATTACGATACATCCTTTGTAAAAAGTTTCTTTGCTTTTTCTGTGTATTCGATAAGACCTAGTTGTTTGAGGAAATCAAACCCGTCATAGACTTCCCAAATCCAATCTACAACCTTGCCATCAACTATGCGGAAGATGTCAACCAGCGTAATTGTAATCTTCTTGCCGGTAGGGGCTAATGTTATCTTGCCAATCGAAGGCAAATATTCTTGATATTCGCCTGTGTGTGTCCCCGTAAATTTGAAACGGACCCACACTTATCCCCTTCAGCGATGATGTCCTCAATTGTCTCATGAAAATCGGGAAAGCCCTTGCGAAGCATAGTTATGAATTGTTTATATTCTTCCAGACCTCTCAACTGATGTACATGGTCGAAGAAGTCAGGTGATATAAACTCGTCTAGTAAGGATAGGTCTTTCTTATTCTCGGCTTCAAACCATCTTCGTATGATAGTCTTATTTTTTTCTAATGACATAGAACATCGTGCCCCTAAATTATCAATCCTAATTTGTCTCTTTTTGGCATTTAATAGTTGTTAAGAAAATTAAAAATGCATGCATGCACGGTGGAGATATCTCCCGAAGTAGCCCTAACAACAATTCAATAACACTATCTTTTTTCGTTCGGATATGTGACACTAACAGACACTTCAGACATTCCGAAACATCAGATAAGTCTTGGAATTCTGTGTCCACTAGGAACATCTACGAAATCAGAAGATTCCATTGCCCATACTAACGGAACAAACAAAGAAAAAGGGAAGAGAAGGAGTTTATTTGTGGGCCATGAACTCTGGTCCAAGCAGTTCTCGTGCGATGACTACTCTTTGAATGTTGGTTGCTCCTTCGGCTCCAACACAGTAAGACATGACGCCTCGCAGTCCCATCTCTAATGGGCATTCTCTGGTGTATCCCCAGGCTCCAAGCCAGATCATAGCGTGCTCAAAAGTGTTGAAGGCAAAGTGAGGACATTTAAGTTTGACTGCAGAAATGTATTGGGCAACTTCCAAAGGCGAGAAGCGTTTCTCTTGGTACTTTTTGTCCATCATCCAAGCTGTTCTGTAGACCAGTGATCGTAGTGCCTCCAGTTCTGCCCAATCGTCAGCGAGTTCGAAATGAATTCCTTGAAACTTGCCGATTGGACGTCCGAAGGCTTTTCGCTCTTTAATGTAATCCATCCCAATCTCGAGAGCTCTTTTAGCTGCTCCGATGCATGTGGCGCCGATCAGAAGTCTGGCTCCGTCGAAGCCTTCCATTGTGTAGTAGAATCCTTTTCCAACTTCTCCCATGAGATAGTCGTTGGATAGTCGCACGTTTTTCATGGTGAACCCGCCTGTGGATATTGCCATTCTACCCATGTCTTCGAAGCGTTTTGAGACTTCAACCCCTGGCTTGCTCATTGGAAGGGCAAAGGCTGTCATGCCTTTGTGTGCGGCGTCTGGTGGTGCTGGTGCAGTTCTGACCGTGATGAAGTAACCTCCTTTCATCTTGGCAGCCTCTTCTGTTCCGCTGATGTACATCTTTTCTCCGTTGATAATCCAGTCCTTTCCTTCTTTTTTCCCTGTGGACTTGAATCCGGCGACATCAGAGCCTCCTCCAGCTTCGGTTGTGGCAATACCTGCGAATCCATCGCCTCGTATAGCTGGTCTTATTATTTCGTTTCTCACATGTTCCGTGCAGTATCGATCTAGTACAAATCCCCAAGATGACTCCACTAAGAAGAAGACTGGTATCGCTATGCTAATGTCTGCGTAGCCCAACTCTTCAGCTGCTATGCAGGCTGTTACCCAGTCTGCTCCAGCTCCGCCATGTTCTTCCGGTGCTGTCATAATAAGCAATCCAAGATCAGCCATTTGCTTGATAATTCCCTTTGGAATCTCTTGTTTTGTGTCGAATTCCCTAACCTTCTCTAGAGTTAGATTTTTTTCGCACCATTCGTGTATAGCCTTTCTGAACAGTTCCTGCTCTTCTGTGAAACTGAAGTCTATCATGTTCTTTCACCTTATTTTGAGGGTAGGAGTAAGTGGAGATGTGGAATATAAGATTTACCAGAAGAACTCGATGTCCTTTATCTATCCGTTATACGTATAGTTAGTGAAAAACTAGCATATTTTTTGTAAGAACTCGTTTACTGGGCTTCGGTTTAGATTTAACCCCAATTTTTCTTCTTCTATTCCCATAGTAATTCCTAAGAGTTGAGTATAATATAAGACTGGAAGATTCAACTTGGCTCCAACGGTGGCTCCAGAACTTTTCTGTCTCATGTCAAACATCATGTGACAGGAAGGACATGCGTCAACGAGTCCATCGACTCCGAGGTTTTGTACAGCCTTCATTTTTAATCCTGCAAAGGTAAGAGCCGCATCAGGATGTGATAACAAGAGTAGGGCTCCACAACAGTCAAGTTTTTCAGGATAATCAACAGTTTTTGCTCCTAACCACTCAATTAATTCGTCTAACTTCCTTGGATTTTCTGGGTCGTCCACTCTTCCAAGTCTGCTGGGTCTAATTGTGTGACAGCCATATTGGGAAGCAAATTTTAAACCGTTTAACGTTTTCTTCACTGACTTTTTTATGGTCTCCTGTTTTATCAAGTCGTGAAGCAAATCAATGAGATGCCAGATTCGCAGAGAACCATTCAACTGAAGCCCTTCATCCATGAGTAAGACATTTATCTTCTGTCGCAACTCTTTGTCGTTTTTTAAGAAATGTAAGGCTTCAGACAATGATAAGTGACAACCAGTGCATAAAATCAGCAAATCGTTTAAACCAGTCTTCTCTGCGATAGCCAAGTTTCTTGCGGCTAGATAAAGAGACGCGAAGGTGTTGACGCTTTTGAGGGGAACACCGCAGCATGAAACGTCTTTCAAGTCAACTAGTTCAACGCCAAGTTTCGGCAAAACCTCTCTAACAGACAGTTCATAAGCGTACTGTATTGTAGGAATCACACACCCCCAGTAAACCGCAACCTTCAATCTTAATACCTCTAGGAGCCTTCCAAAGCCTTCATAAAAGCGGATTTGAACTTCTCACCTGCTTCACGAAACTTCGGCAAT
>CAZCYX010000058.1:0-10956 GCA_964503065.1 uncultured Candidatus Bathyarchaeia archaeon | reverse complement strand
TGACTACAAGAGGAAGATTGGCTATTAATGGCATTAGCACTTCTGCTGCTTGAACTGGATCAAACAGTTTCGATATGAATTCTACGATTCCTTCATAGTTTATGTTAAAGACACCTATGTAATCGAGGGATACCACAGCAAGAAAGAAAACTCCGATGGCTATTGCTAAGATTTTGGCGATCTTCCTTATTCCATAGCCTACTAAGAAGCCACCGATTCCACCTATTCCTAATAAATAAACTGCCGGAGCTAAACTCATTTTATATCGACCACAGATTTCTCATCTACGCATCTACAATAATGTTTTATGAAATACAGATCACTATTCAAAATTCAGATGTTATACCTACGACGCCCTAAACTGTAGCCACCAAGACTAACAGTAGCACCATAACTCATCCTGCAACTTTCACTTCTTATATAGCTTCACACATAAACATACAAGACAGTCTTGAAAACAACTCATCAACCGTTATCACCGCGGAGTGACCAAACAGAACCCAAGACAACGTCTATTTCAGAATCAGACAGTCAAAACCAAACATTCTCTCAGCAGTTGATAATGGAAACCTAAATTTTCCTCAGCGTTTTCATCCCGAAGAGACATGAAAAACATAAAATCCTTTCTACACATCTATACCCGTTTGTCTCTCCATCCCCTCCCCCTCTATAAAGAGGCTCTCACACACGCACACAAACAAGAAACATTAAATAACAGAGACTTCCTCTCCTAATTTGGTGTCAAGCTATGGGTGTTAGTGTTCCAGAATAAGCAAAGAAGCTTCAGCAAATGGTATCGCCAAGTTTTGTTTGACGCTAACATCATCGATCAAAGATATCCCGTGCAAGGTTGTGTTGTCTGGAAGAGTTATGGCACAAAAATCATGGAAAACATAATGGAGATACTGGAAACTTTTCTCGACGAGACTGGACATTCTAAGACTCATTTCCCCCTCCTTATTCCTGAAGATTTATTCAGTAAAGAAACTCGTCACTTGAGAGGCTTTGAGAACCAAATCTATTGGGTCACTAAAGCAGGAAAGCAGAGGCTTAGTCGCAAGTTAGTCATAAGACCCACCAGCGAAACTGCAATGTACGAAATGCTCTCCCTATGGATTCGATCACATAGAGATTTACCCATAAAAATCTACCAAACAGTCAGCGTCTTCCGATACGAAACAAAGTCTACGAAATCCCTAATAAGAGAACGCGAAATGTGGCCCTTCAATGAAGCCCACACAACACATGCAACCATAAAAGAGGCAGAAAAACAGACGAAGATCGGCATTCAAATCTACAAGAAACTCTTCCAAAGATTAGCATTGCCTTATCTTCTAGTGCAAAAACCTAAATGGGAACTATTCCCAGGCGCCATCAACGCCTTTGAATTCTATACACTTCTGCCCGATGGAAAAGTGCTGGAAACCGGTAGTGTGAACAATCTTGGACAAGCGTTTTCAAAAGTTTTCAACATCAAGTTTGAAAAGACAGATGGCAGTCACGAGTATGTCTACCAGACCGGTTATGGACAGTCCGAGAGATTACTGGCAAGTATCATTGCCATTCATGGGGATGACCATGGACTTGTATTGCCAACTTCAATTGCTCCAATACTTATTGTCATAGTTCCAATTCTGTATGCAGATACAAGTGAAGCAGTTGTAGATTATGCAAAATCCATTGAAAGAAACCTTAAGAAACGAAGATTCACAGTCACTCTTGACCTAAGAGAAGAGACACCTGGCGAGAAATTTCATTACTGGGAGAAACTAGGGGTTCCTATACGACTAGAAATAGGTCCTAAAGAAGTTGATGACAGAACTGTGACGATGGTTCGCCGAGACACGTTACTAAAGCAGACAGTTCCACTCGAGAATTTAGCAGAAGAAATCAGAATTCTACTTAAAGAAATAGATCGAAATTTATGGAGACGCGCAACACAATCATTAAGACAACGAGTTACCTTAGCATCTAACTTTAGAAAAGCAATTAAACAAATTAATGAAGGATCAGCAATAATTCAAGCATTCTGGTGTGGAGATGAGAAATGTCGTTATCAAATTGAAGAGAAAACCACCACTGAAACCATTGGCTTCACAGTGAGTAAGCAGCCGAAGAAGGAGAAATGTTTGATTTGTGGTAAGAAAGCGAAAAAACTCGTTTGTTTCGCAAAGTCCTACTGAACCATTCTGATTCTACGTTTCTCTTTTAGACTACGAAGAAGGGCTGACGCTTGATTTGCGGTTTTTGCGGTCATAACCTTTTTTGTTCTATTTAAAACTAGTTTGGCTTCACAGTAGGGACATTGCCTAGTCTTCTGATCAGTTCTAGCCAGCAGGTACCGTCCGCACTTATAGCAGATAATCACTAGATACATTTCTTATTCTTTTATACCTATTAGCGGATAAGATTAAATTTCTGCTACTCTATCAAAATTCTAGAGTCACACTTCATAGTGCTAATCTCTTTTTATTGCGCCGCCTATTAGTCCTCCAATAGCAGCTACCATTGCTCCAAAGAGATTCAGTACGAACGCTACTATTCCGACAACTGCAGCTCCAATTATTCCACCAATTAGTGCTCCCAAACCTCCACCTAAGATTCCACCTATTGCGAACAGCCCTATGATTGCGAGTATTGTGACTATTATTCCACCCAACATTCCTGCAAGAAAGCCAGCTAATGCTCCTCTGCCTATCCCACCTCCAGCTATTAACCCTGCAACCAACCCACCAATCAAATGACCAATTATCGGAAGAGGTCCTCCAAGAATAGCGGTGACGAGAAAGCCAATGAAAGCTCCAAACCACAAGCTACCCAAGTTACCGCCCTCAACATTCTAAATAATCTGATTAAAATAAAAGACTTGTCATCATTAAGCGCGTCTTGCGAGTTATCTTTTAATCCCAACATATAACTCTCTTTCTTTCCTCGTTAGGCTCCTCTCCAAGAACTTCGCGCGCGCATGCTCCTCCTAAAGAAGTATAAAGAAATAGGCGCATTTGTTGTCTGTCTGAAATGTCACAACCCTAAAGGCTCCAGAAATTGTGAGAAATATAATGAGGACTTGCTGCTGAATGGAAAAAACTCTATGAAACAAAAACTCTAAAGCACGCGCGTAACTAACTTATTTAGGCGAAAAGCTTTTCCTTACTGTGGACTTAGCTGCTGACGAGGATAAATAATTGAGAGATGCCTCCCTTACCAACCTTGCAGTCACCTATTTCAGGCAAAGAGGCTACAAAAAAATAGAGAAAGATGTATTCTTTGAGGGTCTTTCTGGGCTTACAAGAAGTTTTGATTTGTTTATTCGCAAAGGTAAAGAACAGCACTTGGTTTGGATAAGAGATTGGAAACGAACAGTTGGCGTCAACATGGTCATAAACATGGATAAGGCTTCTGAAGACGTAGGTATCTTCAATCCTATAATGATATCCGAAAAATTTAGTGGTCACGCAAAAGCATATGCTAATCGCCGAGGTGTTACACTGCTCACAAAACGTCAAATCGCCGGAGGAATAAGATAACTAAAAGTTTTTTAGAAATTCGTGTAATCGGTTTTCTTCTTCTAATCTTCCTAACCAATCAACTATTCCCCTTCTACACTTCTTCTCTCCATCTAAAATTGAAAGCATCTCTTTCACAATATCCTCCACCTTTTTGTCGCTGACATCAATCTCACAAACCTTCTCTGAACCACAAGCTGATACGGCATCCCATAAACAAACATCTAAGACTTCTGCAGCCAGATTTTCCCAAACTTTCTTCTTTCCAAAACCACGACTCTCTAATGTTTTCTTCAGTTCGTCTTGGTTTCGCCTAAGAACAAAAGCTAAATGAACATCCTCTGCTGAGACGACATCCATTGCATAGTGCCCATCAATAACAACATCACGCTCAGAACTTTCCAAGATTTCTTTAATTCGATTTGAAACTTTGTCCATATCGGCAATCAATGTGTCTCTTGCTTTATCTACCCCGAGGATTAGCTTTTCTCGCTTAACAAGTTCTGCTAAATTGATATACGTAGCATCTATCTTGGAAGCCAATAATTTGGACACAGTGGTCTTTCCGACACCAGGCGTCCCTACGATTAAAATGACCCGTTTGAACTCAGCCACCTCACCTTACAATAGAAGTTTATCTTTTCTAATATAACAGTACACGTTTCCACTTCTTAAAATTAGAAAAGTTCGCGTGGAAACTTCATAAGTTAAACACAATGAAAGAACGATTCATAAAACATAAGAGGTCATATTTACAATGAAGCACAAAAGGGAAAAATGATATGTCAAACGAGATTCGAAAAGATTACCTGCTAGATCGTTGGGTAATTATAGCATCCGAGAGGGCTAAGCGACCCACAGATTTCTTCACTAAAAGTTCTGAAAAGATCGAAACTAAAACCGAAAACTGTCCATTTTGCCCTGGAAACGAGAAGATGACTCCTCCAGCAGTTCTTCTATACCTTCCTAAAAATGGAGGTATAAGAAAAGAGAAAGATCAGAACGGTGAACGAAGAAAAGATTGGCTTGTTAGATGTATTCCAAATCTTTATCCAGCTCTTACTTCTCGAAAATCTGTTGCCTTATCCAGCAATGAATCTCTTAGAAGAATGGATGGTGTAGGAGCTCATGAGGTCATAATCGAGTCACCTAGTCATAATGAACATCCAGATAGGGCGCCCCTCAAGCAAGTTGAATTAGTGGTGCAAGCTTATTTGGATAGGCTGGAAAGCCTTTCTAAATGGGAATATGTTTCCATTTTTAGGAACCACAGAAAGGAAGCTGGTGCCTCTCTTTCTCATGCCCACAGTCAGATAATAGCCACTCCCATGGTTCCAAAAATGATTTCAGATGAACTCGTCGCTGTTAAAACAAAATATCAACAGATAGGTGCATGCCCCTACTGCAAGATTATAGAGTTAGAACGAAATGGCCCTCGTCACATTTATGAAAACAAAAATTTTATTGCGTTTACTCCTTGGGCTAGTGTTTATCCTTTTGAGTTTTGGCTTTTCCCAAAGAGGCATCAACAAACTTTACTGCAACTGCAAGATGACGAGAAAAGAGATTTGGCTGAGATATTAAAAGCATGTCTCGGTGGTCTCGCAAAAATCTTGAATGATCCGCCTTATTGTTATGGTTTTCATATGGCTCCAACTAGAGAAAAGCATGAGTACTTCCATTGGCATCTCGAGGTATATCCTAAGTTAACTATTCATGCAGGATTCGAGATTAGCACTGGCATGTTCATTAATGTTGCAGCTCCGGAAATGGCTGCCGAAAACTTGAGAAGACTTCAATAGATTGGGAAGAAACTAATTAAAATTATATCAGCAAAGATCATGGCAGAGAAGCACGTTAACGTAAAGATTAGAGACACGAGATGTTTGCGCAATATGTTTTTATTCCCAGATTCCCAGTTTTCAATTGAGATCAGATGGCAATAAAAGGTCAAACATTACTATTTATGGTGGCTTTCCTGTTACTATTAGCCGCCAGTGCATTATCGATCAGTTATCAGGTAAATAGGTTATCATATCTTGAATTAGAGTATTCTGACATGGAAAAGCAATTCTCAAGTTTGATGAAAGAGTGGGAATCGCTAACGTTCGAGAGGTGGCTGCTTCATGACTTGGGAACATATCCTCGAAACTCTTCTCCTCTAGAAATGACCGAGAACACTGAAATCTTCATATTTTACTCCAACAAGGTTTCAATCGAGAATTTGACGTCAAGATTTGATCCATTGGCAGAAAGTTTCAATGTAACAGTTGCGTATTTAGAACTTGCAAATCAAACAAACCTTATCACACTTGATGACATATGTAACAAGACTGGTTTTCCAGAGCCAAACCCTTCACAGAGTTACATGCTTTTCTTAAACTCAAGTAAGATAATATGTTTGAGACTAGAGCAAGTTGACAGCGAGGTGTTTAGCAAATGCGTGGAATATCTGAGTTTGTCAAAGCCAGAAACCTGAATGTGTACCTGAAGGCAGCTATTCTCCTCCTTTTCTTAGCATTAGTTCTATCTAACATCTTCGTTTATGCCCAGTCAGCTTTGATTCAACAAGAGTTGGAAAAGCTCCAACATAACCAATTCGAGCTAGAGAAGGCCATTAATGAGTTGAGAGAAGGAAATGAGAACTCTACTGCGATACTTGTAATGATCTATGCAAAAACCGGCCAGTTTCCCAGAAGGTTTAATCAAACACTTTTCTCGGATAATAAGACCTATATATACCACTTTTACTGGTCTCGTTGCAGCCCCTGTGTGCATGAAAATGAAATGAACTTTAATCAAAGACTTCCCAAATGGACTATGAACGTATCTGATGATGACTTTGAGGCTGCGCAATATAACACTGACAGAGAAGGAGAAGACATAGCAAATGAAATATTCAGTGTATTTGGACTTTCAGAATCTGAGGTAACGTCAGATAAACGAAACCGTCTTACAGTGCTGAGCAACTTTGAAGGGTTCATTTTTGAGTTTTCAGGTCCTATACTTCCAGAAACAGATGAAAATGAAGATGAAATCATAAACGCTGCTGTCATGTATTTGGTTGAAGGCGGCGTAGCCTTCCTGCAAGGCTCTAATGACCAGAATTTTCCTCCATTCGACCAGGATGACCAACCTCTGTCTTCGGTTCCCTTCAGTTCGGTTTTGACCTTGGTCGTGGTAAGCGGGTTGTTAGACGGCATCAACCCTTGTGCATTCGCGGTCTTGCTTTTCTTCGCCGCCTTCCTTTTCATAACGAGTCGTACATCCTTAGAAGAAACCAAACGGAGACTTCTATTAGTTGGATTGATCTACATCTTGGGCGTATACCTTGCATATCTTATGATAGGTCTAGGCATCGTTAGGACTATTGCAGTAATTCCTTTTACCCATTTAGTGGGGAAAATAGGCGCCGTACTTGTGATCCTTTTAGGAGCTGTTAACATTAAAGATTACTTTTGGCCCGGTCGAGGATTTAGCCTAAGTATGTCAACCTCCCAATGGAAGGTTGTCAGAAAGTGGATGCGCAATTCCACTGTTCTTTCTTCTTTCATAATGGGATTAATTGTGAGTCTCTTTGAGTTTCCGTGTACGGGAGGAATCTATTTCGCTATCTTAGGAATGTTAGCTCAGAAAACGACCTTTACACAAGGATTCGTGTATCTACTTATTTACAACATAGCGTTCATTCTTCCACTGATAATCCTTCTTGTATTTGTATCACGCAGAAGAGTGATGGAATTCTCATTAGAAAAATGGCAACAGCGTCATGGGAAACGCATGAGGCTGCTATTAGGTCTGGTAATGGTCGCCTTAGGAATATTTTTGCTATTTTTCGAGTTCATCTGAAGCGAAGAAACACATAAGGTCCTAGATATCACAGCAAGGGAAAACTGTCTAGTCTTTTTTAACTTTTCCTATGTCGAAATCTATTCTTCTTCCACAGTTATGGCTTCTGTAGGACATGAAGTCACACAAGCCATACAGAGGATGCAATCGTCCGCTCTGACAGGCACAGATTTCTTAGTGTCTGGATACTTCGGAAGGTCCTGAAGTTCGAAGACATCTACAGGACAAACCTCAACGCATACTCCGTCACCATTGCACTTGGTCCAATCAACCTTTACCTTTGGCATCTTTTATCCAACCTCCGATTATTCTTTACTCAACGCATAAAAGAATTTAAATATTTTACGTTGTTGTATCTTTGAGAAACGAAAATAGATGTGAGAAACCATGCCTAAAAAAGAGAAGAAGTTGGCTATTATAGTTCACAGTGGCACCTTAGACCGTCTCTACAGCGTTTTCATACTAAGCTCCACTGCAACAGCCATGGACATAAAAACGCACCTCTACTTCACCTTCTGGGGCCTCAACATGCTCGTAAAAGGAGAATTGGAAAAAGCTGGACTACCAGCCACATACAAACACTTAGAAGAACAGCTAAAAGAGAAATTGGGAAAAATGAAGTATCCCACACTCTACGATTTACTCAAAAGAACGAAAGCATCTGGATTGTTGAAAATCTACGCTTGCAGCCCAACAATGGAGATGTTCGGAATAAAGAAGGAAGACTTGATTCCTGAGGTAGACCAAATCGCTGGTGCAGCAGCCTTCCTCGAGCTTGCCTCAGATGCAGACATAACCCTCTTCGTTTAGCCTCTCCATCAACGAGAAGTCTATGTTCAATAGCATTGCACAAAATATCACGTCCTAGAAAAGTAAAACTTTCTGTAAACTATTTAGCAAAGGGACTCATGTAAGTAATAGTAATGAAAGTGAAAAGAGATGCATAAATATGACACATGACAATAAGGCTAGAGTGCTAAATATAATTGAACTATTGGAAAAGGAGCATCCAGACGCAAAGATAGCCCTAAACTACACTAACCCTCTGGAGCTTTTGGTGGCTACCATCCTTTCAGCTCAGTGCACTGATAGAAGAGTAAACATTGTTACGAAGACAATCTTCCAAAAGTACAGAAAGCCAGAAGACTACGCCAATGCAGATCAGCAGGAACTCGAAGAAGACATAAGACCCACTGGATTCTACAGAAATAAGGCTAGAAACCTCAAGAAATGCTGCCAAATCCTAGTTGAAAAGTTCAACTCGCAGGTTCCGAAAACGATGGACGAAATGCTTGAGTTGCCAGGTGTTGCCAGAAAGACCGCCAATATTGTTTTGTCAAATGCCTATAATGTTATCGAAGGAATAGCCGTGGACACCCATGTCCGCAGACTTACCAGAAGACTTGGGCTTTCAGAACACGAAGATCCAAATAAAATAGAAGACGATTTAATGGAAATAATTCCCAAAACCCATTGGAAAAGGATCACAGACTTGCTAATATTTCACGGTAGAAGAATCTGCGTGGCAAGGAAACCAAAATGTGGAATGTGCATCTTGAACAAAATCTGTCCCTCGGCTTCACCTTTGACTAGAGGGGAAAGTATCAGTTCATAATCTAGAGTTTTCAATAAAACAAATGGTGCGCATAACTCTTTCGTCATCTCTACCGATTGATTCAAATCATAGTATAACATTAGCTTGCTCGGTGCCACATGACTAAGGTAGCAATTGTAAGGGGAACAACTCCCCCAGACATGACTGTTAAAGCCCTACAAATGGTAAAGGCAGATGAAGTTCTATCTAAAGAAAAGCCCATTTTGATAAAGCCCAATTACATAAACGCAAGACATCCATCAACAGGAATCACAACCGACAGCAGAGTCATTGAAGGCGTCGCCAAATTTTTGAGGCAAAATGACATGAAAGAGGTCATTATTGGTGAAGGAAGCGGATTTGCAGACACCCTTGAAGCCTTCAGAGTTGCTGGCGTCGACGCCGTTGCAGAAAGATGGAATGTAAAGATGGTTGACCTCAACAAGGACGAATTCATTGAGGTTATTCCCCAAAACCCCTTAGCTTTGAAGAGGGTGAAAATAGCTAAAACCGCCTTGGAGAGCACCATTATCAGCGTTCCGAAACTCAAACCCCACAGAATGGCTGGTGTAACGTTGAGTTTGAAGAACATGATGGGAGCAGTCAAACCGAAAGGATCAATCCACAACCACTTAAGCCAAAAGATTGTCGATCTAGTTTCAATCATAAAACCAAGCGTAGCAGTTATAGATGGAATAATCGCTGGCGAAGGACACGAGACGAGTGGAAATCCAGTGGAGATGAATCTAGTTATCGCAGGAACAGACCCCGTTGCCGTAGACGCTGTTGGCGCTGCTGTGATGGGCATACCTCCAGAGAACGTGAGACACCTACGCTTAGCAGATGAGACTGGGCTTGGAACGTGCCGTCTAGAACAGATAGAGATAATAGGCGAACCCATAGAGAAAGTGAAAAAGAAGTTCAGAACATCCTTCCTAAATAAATTCCTTGTCCATTTAAGCTAGCCTGCAGAAGATTATTTCATAGCAACCATGCACTTCCCTAAAAACCACAGAAATCCTGAAGTATTGTTTTATATAATTCCTAAATAATTATGGGTGAACTGTATTGAAAATTAGATGGCCAGTTTTCATCGGACAGCTAATATTTGTTGTAGTTGGCATCATTTCTATAATAATAGGGTTATCCATTAGAGTGACTCTCTGGTACAAGGGCCCTCCCCCAGTGATTTACATTTTGTCTGGCTTTCTTCTTGTTGGAGTTGCCATTATTTTATCTATTCTGCATAAAAAGAGTTAAGAAAAACGCATAGCTTTGCCCTTGGCATTTTTTTATATTGAAGGTAGAGAAGAATAGCTTAGTGCTCCGGCCGGGATTTGAACCCGGGTCGGCGGCTCTCTCCCAATCAGTGACGAGAGGCCGTCATACTTAACCGGACTATACTACCGGAGCATCTAACTAAATCTTCATTTCTATTTCGATTTAAAGTTTCTATATTTCACGCCACTTTTCCTTCAAAACTGAAAGAACACATTAGAAAACTCTTCGTAGTCCCCTTTAAACCTAAAAAGAATAAAAAAGAAAAAGAGTGAGGTGATTTGCTAATATTCCTCTTCGCCTCCAGGCATTCCACCAGGAGGCGGTCCTTCTTCCCTAGGCTTTGTGGAAGCGATCACATCATCGATTCTTAAGATCATGGACGCAGCCTCAGTTGCTGACTTAACCGCTTGTTCTTTAACACGCAAAGGTTCGATCACTCCATTCCTATGCATGTCAATGATTTTGCCACTGAAAACGTCAACACCCATCAAATAGCCATCTTTCTTCTCATGGGCTGATCTCAAGCCAACCAGTATGTCTATGGGTTCCAAGCCAGCATTCTCAGCCAATGTCTTCGGCACAATTTCGATAGCGTCAGCAAAGGCTTCTATGGCTAGTTGCTCCCTTCCCCCAATCTTAGTGGCGTATTCACGGAGTCCCTTTGCTATCTCAGATTCAACGGCTCCTCCGCCAGCAACAATCTTGTTGTATTCCACTACATCAGCA
>CAZCYX010000057.1:0-11380 GCA_964503065.1 uncultured Candidatus Bathyarchaeia archaeon | reverse complement strand
TCCGGAGGTAAGGAAAATTGAGGGCGAGCGCTACCGGAAGAGGTTGATGAGGTTAGTTGATGAACTCGAATTGGGGAAACATGTGAGATTTTACAATCGGTTTCTCTCCAAACGGGAACTGTTCAGGTATCTCCAAGCAACCGACATTTACATAACTCCATACGTCGACCGGAATCAGATCAGCAGTGGAACTCTCGTCTATGCCCTAGGAACTGGTAAGGCAATTATATCAACTCCCTATCTTCACGCTGAAGAAGCTCTGGCAGATGGACGAGGATTAATATGCAAATTTAGAAATCCTGCTTCAATTGCGGAAAGTATAAACAGACTTCTAGAAGATCCACAACTAAAGCTTAGCTTAGAGAGGAAGGCTTATGCTTATAGTAGAAACTTTACTTGGCCAAAAGTTGCAGAAAAATATGTCGAGTTGTTCAATCGTGTCCTTAAAGATTAATGGTGATAGATATTAAAGCACCTATCAAATTAGATCATCTTAAAGCTCTCACAGATGATACTGGCATCCTTCAGCATACTAAGTATTCGATTCCCAATAGAAAGGAAGGTTATACCACAGATGACAATGCCCGTGCACTAGTCACTTGCGCAAAATTCCTTCAGCTTCATGATAATTCCGATGTAAGTAAGCTAGCTAATACATATCTAAGCTTCTTATTTCATATGCAAAGACCCGACGGTAAATTTCACAATTTATTAAGTTATGATCGTAATTTCCTTGACGATGTGGGGTCAGAAGACTGCATGGGACGATCTCTCTGGGCTTGTGGATATGCTATTTTAACTAATCTTTCTAAAGGCATTAAAACTACATCGAAAGAGATTTTTGACAAAGGCTTTTGGCATGTATCGAACTTTAAGAGTCTTAGGGCCAAAGCCTTTGCAATTTTGGGTCTTTGCCACTATTACGAAGCGTTCCCGGATGACCAGAATCTTTCCAAGAATATCGTGTCATTGACTGAGCAATTACTGGACAGTTATCAGCGAGTATCTTCTTCTGACTGGTGTTGGTTTGAACCTTATCTTACCTATGTTAATGCGCGTTTATCGCAAGCCCTTTTTAGAGCTTACAGCATCATTGGAGACAAGAGATACCTTCAGATTGCCAAGGAATCTTTTGACTTTCTTGTTGACGTTCAGATAATTGATGAGAAATTTGTCCCAATCGGTAATAAAGGATGGTACAAAAAGGGTGATCGAAGAGCATTATACGACCAACAGCCAATTGAGGCGTCGTGCATGGTTGAAGCATCTTTGACTGCCTTTCATGTAACTAACGAGGAGAAGTATCAAAGAGCAGCACATATTGCTTTTGAATGGTTTTTGGGAAAAAACACTCAGAATGTAATGGTCTACGACCCAACCACAGGCGGTTGCTATGATGGTATTAATCCTCAAGGTTTGAACTTGAACCAAGGCGCTGAAGCTACAATATCCTATCTCACGGCTCGCCTGGAATTGGAAACCCTAAGTCACTACCAAGAGTGATTGCATTATGCTATATATAAGAACCCAGAAAAATAATTATGGTGGTTTGTAAAAGTTGAAAGTTCGAGAACTAATGATAGAAAACGTGATAACAACAAAAGAGGAGACAACGATTGAAGATGCAATCAAAATACTTTTCCAAAAACATGTCGGAGCACTAGTAATAACGGACGATGAAAGAACATGTAAGGGAATATTTACAGAACGAGACGCCCTCCGAAGCGTGGCCACAAAAGTTCCCCTAACCACGCATCTAAGAAAAGTTATGTCAAAAAACGTGGTAACAGTAAGGGAAAACGCCTCATTTGCAGAAGCTAAAAGGCTCATGACATCACATCATATACGACATCTTCCAGTAGTGGATAAAAAAGGCTATTTGGTGGGAATGTTAACCTTAAGGAAAATCTTAGACGAACTTGTCGGAATGCCGACAGTCAAGAGTTAGAAACATGGCATGCGTGAAAACAGAGTTTCTAAATCCGTAGTTTCAATTCATAAACAAAAAATCTTGCCAGACTTCAAAATGAACCATAAGGAAGACCTCTAATGAAGAGATTTCAAGGAAACCCAATTCTTAAACCAATATCAGGACATGCGTGGGAGACACGTGCCGTTTATAACGCTGCCACTCTTTATGTCGGTGGACAAGTCCACATTCTGTATCGGGCTGTTGGCAATGACGGAGTTTCTCGACTTGGCTATGCCTCCTCGTTAGACGGTTATCACATCGAAGAACGACTTTCCTCTCCTGTTTTTGAACCAGTAAACTATACCGAAAAAGATGGTTGTGAGGACCCTCGACTAACTTTGCAAAGTGAACAAATCATTATGGCCTATACAGCCTTACATGACCGTGTTTCAAACACACATCAGATCGCTTTGACATCCATTTCGCTGGATGATTTTGTTAACAAACGGTGGAATTGGGGAGAAAGATGGATACCATTCGCAGGGGTTCGAAATAAGGATGCCGCAATTCTCCCTCGCAAAGTTAGCGGTCGCTATGTCATGTTCCATCGCATTGATCCAGACATTTGTGTAGCCTACTCTGATGACCTTCAGCATTGGTCTGACATAAAAGCAATAATAGGACCTAGACTGGGAAAGTGGGACTGCCTGAAAGTAGGTGCAGCTGGTCCACCAATAGAGATAAGCGAAGGATGGCTCTTCATATATCACGGCGTAAACTTTGAAAGAATATATCGCCTCGGCATTCTCCTTCTCGACAAAAATGACCCCGAAAAGGTTCTGTATCGTTCTGAAAGACCAATTTTGGAACCCACTACAGATTATGAGCGTTTTGGAAGAGTGCCAAATGTTGTCTTTAGTTGCGGAGCGATTTTGATGGATGGCCAACTTCTTATCTACTATGGAGGTGCTGATACAGTCGTATGCGTAGCCACATGTGACTTAAGCGAGCTGATAAGTTAAATACATATGCTCAAAAAACAGGGAATCAGATTTCTGATAGTGACGAGAACAAATGGGGGTATCTACTGGTTTAGGCGTTACTGGAGATTTTCTTTTGGATTATTTGTTCAACGACGGTTCCGCTAGGGATCAGTATCTCCTTCGTCCCGTCCTTGGCTTCCAAGACAAGGCGCATCAATTTGATCTGTTTGACTACACCAGTGTGTCCAGAAACCGTGACTGTGTCACCGTACGTGAAGGGACGTGAGAGCAAAAGGAAGACTCCAGCAATAACATGGGAAAGAATCTTTTGAAAAGCGAAGCCAACAACTAAACCTCCAAAAGAACCCACAGTCAACGCCGCTGCTGGGTTAACATTGAACACGGAAGTCATCAAAGAGAGAAGAACGGCTATACCAGATATCCTTGTTATGGATCGGACAGTTGCAGCTGTAGGATGGTCAGTTACTCTTCTCATATACGCGTAGACCAGCCCACCGATAGCTTTAACGACAAAGTAACCCAAAACGAACAGCATAACCGCTCGAATATAGACCAGATAAGGATGAATCAACAATATAATACTACTGTAAGGCTGAAGATATGGAGGAATCTCTTCAAATGATGCCCAACTGAAAAGAAAGTTCACAAGAAATAACGAAGCCGCAAGAACTATGAGGTAGAAAATGATTTTAAGACTTCCACGACGGAGACTCTGTATCTTCTCTCCAACTTCATTAATGCTTAATGCCATGGCATTCAACACCTTAATTACCAAAATATATCGGGTAAGTAATAAATCCTCAGTCACGTTTATTTTGCGCAGGTGCATACAAAAAATAAATGAAGGTTGTAGGTGGAAAATATGATAGATGACTCTGTTTTTGAAAAAATCGAGAAAAAAAGCAAAGGATTTTTTAGCCATTCACATCACGACAAATCCCATGTAGAAAGAGTTTACAATTTGGCTGTACGATTAGCAAAAGAAGAGAATGCTGACTTGGATGTAGTTAGAGCTGCAACATTACTTCACGATATTGCAAGAGCCATGGAAGACGAAGGCAAGATTGCAGATCACGCAACAGAAGGTGCAAAGATGGCGAGAAAGATACTCGAAGAAATTGATTTCCCCAAAGAAAAAGCAGCTAAAGTTATCCATTGTATAGAAGCCCACAGGTTCAAAAAAGGCATGAAAGCGGAAAGTTTAGAAGCGAAAATACTACAAGATGCAGACAGACTGGACATTATCGGTGCAATTGGAATAGCAAGAGTGTTTACACGAGGCGGTTGGGGCAACAAACCCATATACGACCCAACAATTCCACCAAAAGAGAAGTACGATGGCAAATCGCTCACTTCAGTCAACCACATATACGAAAAGATTCTCAAGGTGAAAGACACAATCAACACGAACACAGCTAAAGTAATTGCAGAAGAAAGACACAAATTTGTCGAAGAATTTCTAGAAAGACTTCTAAGAGAATGGAAAGCAGAAATTTAGTGTTTTAACTCTGTTATCCAATAGATCTGCGCACGCAATACATCATTCTGGTAAAACACTTTCTCCAGACGCTAGCTTCCTCAAGTCTTCTTCTCCTTCTGCATAACCAGAGGCAATCAAAAAGTCACCAGCTTTAAGAGTAAGACTGGGTTTAGGACGCATCCATTTTTTACCCCGTCTTATAGCTAATACCCACATCCCAGTCTCTTCCGGAAGTTTCACATCTTTTAGACTTTTGCCAACCAAAGTTGACTTTTTTAAAACCTGGACGCGAGTCACTGTCTCTTCAGCCTCTTCGATTACGTCTTTTAAAATCGGATGAGGCTCTAAGCCTCTTAATACAACTCCAGCAATTTCTGCAGCTGCATCAGCTATGTTCTCTGTGGCTACTCCCAGCCGAATTAGACCGAGGAAGTCTTTGGAATCCTCTGGTTTAAACCCACTTGCTAAGACTAGAAGTTCGAACTCTGTGTGGAGGTTGTCCATGCGTTCTTCGAGGGCTTCCACCTCTTCTGCAAGTTCTTTACTGCTTAGAAGAAGCGAAGAGTATGCAAGGTCCATCATAAGTTCTGAAGTATCCTTTAACTCCACGAGTTTCTTCACAATCTTTACAAAGGGTTTTTGGATTTGTGGTGCCATTTTCTAGTCTCCAAATTTTTGAAGGGAGCCTTCAGCAATCATTTGGAGTTCTTCGATACCTTGTGGGGCTCCCCGAGCAAAGACAATATCTCCATTAGAGATCACTTCATTTTCTTCTGGGTTAATTATCCATTTCTTTTTTCGCCGAATCGCAATTATGTCAACTCCAATTCTTGCAGCTAGCTCCAGTTTCCCGAGTTCTTTTCCCACTAGAATTGAATTTGGTCTAACTTCGGCACGAATTAGTTGTTCTTCAACTTTGCTAAAAGCGTCCCGAACTATCGGATGGATATGGACTTCTCTTAGCGCCAAGGCTGCTATGTCAGCTGCCGAGTCAGAAATTTTGTTGGCAGCAGATGCTACGATTGATACTCCTACTAGGGCTTCTGCATCTTCAGCGTCTCTGGCTGCAAGCATGGTATTCATTTTTAATATGTAGGCTAGTGTGTCAACATGTGTTTCAAGTTCTAAAACTTCTTCGGCGAGTTCATGACTGTGGAAAAGGGCAGCAGAATATGCTAAGTCTATCATCAATTCTGAAAGGTCTTTTATCTCAACCAGCAAATCGCGGACGGGCATGGGCTTGTATTCAATTTTTTCTAAACGCACCATGCAGTCAATAACTCTCCAACATCATGTAAACGTTGCTTATTGAAATAACTTTTGCAAGCACACCCATTCATAATGAAGGAGATAAATGGTTTCGGAATAAAATTCCAAGACTAACATTCAAACATCATAATAGAAAAGAAAAAAGGGAAGATTAAACCTACATAGCAAAAACATATAGAGTGCTTCTAAATGATTTTTCACTGATGAAGGGAGTGCGTAGGTAAAATTTCTCTCCTTTCTCTTTCAGCGTTTTTTGGAAGATGCTTACGCATTCCCTGACTTTATTACCTAGATTCTTGAACTTGAAGGTTATGGAACATTGTTCTATAAAATTGCTCTATACCCCAAAAAAAGAGAACGTTAAGATTTCTGTTACCCTAGGAAAGGGTATGTGTGAACCCCCAAAAGAAAGGGGCGCACATCTTCCACGCTTCATGCGCTCAGTTTCAGAAAATCCAAGCAGGCAAAATATCAAACTTATGAAGTTAGAATTCATATTTGGTGAAAAAAGAGAGAGGTTAAGGGTGCCGTTACCCTTATTCGCTTTAAGCTCAGCAAACGAAGGTTTCAACTCATAGCGTTCCATAACAACGTCTAAATCAAAGAAAACACAGTCGCCAGTGTCAAGATCAGCTCTCACCTTTTTCTATCATTGCGAAGAACAAATATTCGGTTAGGTCATACCCATAGGTTCTCCGGAGATCATCAAGACTTAGTTCTACTCCACTTAGTAGCCTTGATTAATATCATATTGTTTTATCATGGACTCAAGTTCAGTTCGCAACGCATTCTCCAAAACAACCATCTCTCTTTTAGGAAGTTAGGAGGACCTATCTGTTTAAGAAAATTCTTCTATAATATAGTTCCACAAAGAATATCAAAAATTTAACATAATAGTTTATTTTGGAAGGACAGTTTGTCTGGAATTTCTTCTTTGAGATTTCCATCTCTTATTTCCTCTAGGCAATCTGTCTTTCCACCTTCAAAGATACAAGCATATAATCGTAAAAAGAAAAGGTTGTTTCAGTTTTCGACACATTGGCTAAACCGAAAATTACCTTTTAAGTTTTATAGAAGTTAGTTCTATTATTGAGGCTCTGTTGTTGTTTGAGATATTAGCCATTGAATCCGCATTGTTTCTGTTCTTAATGATTGTCTCTTCATTAGGGACGGTGCTGTTTTTCGGTTTAGTTTTTCGCTCAATGAAATGTAAGAATGTCTAGCTCCCAGCTGGAAGAGAAAGGGGTCCAACCCAAGAGAGACAGAGATAAACAAGAAACTAGCTGAAATGTTCAAGCGCATACCCAAAGAGAATACTGCAAAAACGCATGAGAAAGAATTTTCATTTGACCTTAAAGAGATTAGCCCATAGAACACAGAACCCAAGAATTAGCCAGATTCCTATGTGCAACTCCTACAAGAGAATAGCAAAGAAGAATATGTAAACAAGGTTGCCACAACACTTGAGGAAGCGCAAGCATTAATAAAGTCTGGATTTGAATACGTTACCGACATGCAATTTGGCAAAATGACATGTAAACTGTTTAGGAAGAGAAAGCCATGGAGTCCAAGTTGAAATACAAAAAGACGGATATGGGATACATTCTAGAGAACGGATGTTTAATAGAGGATACTTTCGCTGAAATGTTTCCTATGTGGGTTGGGCGAATTCTAATAACTGCAGACAATGAAAAATGGGCGTTAACCGCAGCAAGAACAGCCACGGGGTTTGCATCTTCTATCATCATGTCCCCAGCAGAAGCAGGAATAGAAGGCACAGTGCTACCAGAAGACACTCCAGATGGACGAATTGGAGCGTTAATTCAAATCTACCATAAAACATGGAGAGACTTAAAGTCCCAGATGATTTTGAGGGTGGGTCAATGCATCATGACATGCCCCACAACAGCAGCCTTCGACGCATTGCCCCAAGCCAAAAGAAGATTGAAAATAGGACGAAGTCTCCGACTATTTGGCGACGGCTTCCAAAAAAAAGATGTAATAGGAGGGCGAAAAATTTGGCGCATCCCTGTCATGGAAGGAGAATTCATTGTTGAAGATAACTTTGGCGCCGCAAAGGCGATTGCAGGCGGAATGCTACTTATCTTGGCAGAAACCCGCAAAGCAGGACTACAAGCCGCTGAAAACTCTGTGAATGCCATCAATCAGAAGACAACAGGCGTCATACTTCCATTCCCTGGTGGAATCTGCCGATCTGGCTCCAAGGTAGGCTCAATAAAATACAAGCTTGGTGCATCCACAAATCAATTATTCTGCCCAAGATTAAAGAAAATAGTTCCTGATTCAATAGTTCCCGAAAACGTAAACGCTGTCTATGAGATTGTGATCAACGGCTTAAACTTAGATGCAGTGAAAAGCGCCATGGCCAAGGGATTAAAAGCAGCGGTAAAGGTTCCAGGGGTCGTGAAAATTTCAGCTGCAAATTACGGGGGTAAGCTCGGCCCGTTTAGAATCTATCTGAAAGATGTTTTGGAGTTAGCGTAACTGGTGTTTACATGCGATTGGTTGTGGCAATCACAGGTGCCAGTGGAGTAGTTTACGGAAAACGCCTACTAGAAGTATTAAAGGACAAAAAAATTGAGACCCATCTAATCATCAGTAAAGCCGCCGAGAAAGTGACTGAACACGAATTGGAAACCTCCAAAGACGACATTGAAAAATTAGCAGTTCACTCTTATGACGTAGACGATTTAAGAGCTCCCATGGTAAGCGGATCCTACAAGACAGACGCCATGATCATCATTCCATGCAGTATGAAAACACTCGCCGGTATTGCCCATGGATATTCTGATAACCTAATTCTGAGAACTGCAGATGTAATGCTGAAGGAAAAAAGAAAACTGATTCTTGTCCCAAGGGAAACCCCATTAAACGTTATTCATCTCCGTAACATGCTGGAACTCGCAAAACAAGGCGTCACAATTGTTCCAGCTATGCCCGCCTACTATCACAAGCCAAACAACATCAACGATCTTGTAGACTACGTGGTAGGAAAAGTTTTAGATTGCCTAGAGATAGACCATGAACTTTACGAGAGATGGCTAGGCAAAAGTTTCTGAAAAATTATGTTAGTCAATATTCACACATGCCAACTTTGACATCGCAAGGCTTTTATTAAAGTAGTGTGCACTTTTAATTTCCGTTGTAAAAATCTACACAACGTGATCTAACATGATTAAACTCCCAACAAAGCAGATTGCCCTAATTTCAGTATTTGCCGCTTTGATAGCTGCTGTTTCAAGACTTCCAGGCATCCCAATAGTGGTTGGAGTTCAGGCTGGAAGAATCGAATTCACTGTACCCCTATATCCGATCGCTGGAATACTTCTCGGACCCTGGGTCGGTGCATTAGCCGCTCTCATCGGCAACGTTGTAGCATTCCTCCTTCCATCATGGTCTGTCTTTGGTCTTCTAACTATACCTGCAGGCGCCTTATCTGCCATGGTTGCAGGTTTTCTCACAAGACGAAGTGAGCGGTATGGTTGGAAAGCTGCTGCATTGGTTCTCGGTGTTTTAATTGGCATGTGGTATGTTCCAGTTCCTAACCCTCAACAGGCTTACGTGGGGCTGGAAGCCCCCTATTATCCGATTCCCTTACACCTTCCCGCTCTCGCTCTCATTTTGATTTTCAGGCAGAAGATTGTGGATTTCGTAAAAAGTTCAGTGAGACGAATCATGACTTTTGGCGTTGGACTCGTAACCTACATCGGAATAATGACTGATCATATGTGGGGCAATCTAATGTTTGCTAATCTGTTCTTCCCATACTATTATGACTTGAGGGGCTTCAGAGATATGATCAGAACAATAGCTGGCTGGAAGGAGCTTATAGGAATGGGCGCGCCAAGCCAAGGAACTATCTTAAATGATTACTCAGGTATAGGCGATTATTTCATGGTTATGCTTCCCATAGGTGCGGTTGAGCGACTGATTTTTACGGCGATTGCAATTTTCATTGGAGTTGCGGTGCTAAGAATTATCGGTCCTTACCTCATCACTTGGGGAGTTAGCTCACTCGAAACTCCAACTAAAAAGCCAAATAAGACAAAATGATTAAAAATGTAGGCTTTCAGAGCTAGATTCCATGAGTGAAACGTTGTACCCATACGTAATATTCTTGCCAGCAAAGAAAAAAAAGAACATTTTGAGAGCCATTTTTCGGTCAAAAGTTCCCATTGACATTCTAGAATACTTCATAAATAAAGGAATCTCTCAGAAAATTTATCAAAAAAATCTAATCAATACATTTAATTATTCCAATAAAACCATAATAGAACGTCTCAAAGATTTAACTAATCTCGGAATTTTAAGGGAGGGCATGGAAAAAACAGAAAGCGATGGTCGAACGGTTTGGGTCAAGCATTATGTTTTAACAGATTTAGGTAAATGGTTTGCCCTCCTTCTCGCTAAGGAAGACGCATTGTCCCGAGAGGAGAAGGTTGAGATAATTCAGAGCGCTCTTAGATCATATGTGAGATGGTTAAGGGAACTTGCGGAAAAACTCGATGTTAAAAAGGAGAACTTAGAGAAAATCTTCATGGAAGAGATGAAATAACCGCCTCTTCGGCATCTTTTCACAAGCTTACTAAAACAATAAAAAGTCTTAGTCATCGTTAAGAGTTTTCCTTGGTGTAAATAGGACTAGAGGCCCTTTTTGGGGTTTGAAGAGTTCGTTGAAAGAGAAAGGAGAGATTTTCCGAATTTCAATTTTGCGGAAAACCAGTCTCTTCAAACCTTTCCAATAGGCCTTATAACTCCTTTAAAGGGCTTTGAATGCGTCAAACCATCGATTATACATCTCCAGTATCTGTGGTGAAACGCTAGGTTTCCTTTCTTCAAGTATCTGTTTGAAGTGATCTTTTGACAAAGGTCTTGGTTTAGCCGATTTGTTATTTGCTTGACCTGATTCGAAGAATTCTCCGATAACTTTTAGATATACTGACTGGCAAATGTCTCGTATATCACTTCCAGAAAAACCTTCCGACAATCTGGCTAACTCATACTGATCTACATCAGGCGTCAAATTCAAGTTACTCGTATACAACTTAAACATTCCCAAACGAGCGTGATGATCAGGCAAAGGAACTAGAATCCTTTTTTGGAATCTTCTTATAAAGGGCCAATCTAAATCCCAAGGTTTGTTAGTGGCTCCAATCACATAAGCGTGAACATTTTTACCTTTGTCTATTATGCCATCCATCTCCTTAAGAAACTGATTGCGAACCCTAGCCTCGCCACCAACTTCACTCGAGTGCCTCCCAATCAAAGAATCCAATTCATCAATGAAAACAATAGAAGGCCGTCCATCATTTGCTGATTTCCTCGCTGAATTGAAAAGTCTTGCAACGTTCTGTTCGGCTTCCCCAAGCCATTTGGACATTATAGAGGCTGCATCCACTGAAACGAATGTCGCATCTATCTCAGTAGCAACAGCAGCAGCTAATAGAGTTTTTCCACATCCTGGTGGACCAAATAGCAGGATTCCTCTGGGCCACCCCAAAGGGAAGAGATCGGGTCTTTGAACAGGGTAAACTATGGCTTCCTTAACCGCTTTTTTGCCTTGCTCCAGACCTACGACTTCACCCCATTTCACGTCAGGTTTTTCTTTTAGCACAAGTTCATCAAAACTTGCTTTTTCAATTGAAGCTGAACCTCCTGCAGCTGTTGGTGGAGATTCTTCTGTGTATGACTGAA
>CAZCYX010000056.1:0-11397 GCA_964503065.1 uncultured Candidatus Bathyarchaeia archaeon | reverse complement strand
CAACAATTCACTAGAACACTCTACGCCTTCCACTGACCCCCCCTCTATACTAGACCTAGACAGACAGACACAGACTATTCCTTCCTCTTACTGACAACCCTAACACCCTCTACAACCGTCCACGGATACTGCCCACCCACATCCTTCTCATACTGCTTCACCATATCCCAAACCGCCAACAAAGCCACACAGCTCTCTAACTCCTCAAAGCGTTTACTGAAAACATTTTAAGGACTCACAACACGTATTAATTGGTGTTCAAAACTTGACAGAAGTCCTGCTAAGGACAAAAGCCAACAAAGAACTCGCTCTACAAGCCCTCTCTTTAGCCATAGAAAGGGAGCTCAAAATCCTGAAGGCAAAACTGGGAGGCTTTGAAGAGGAAATGCACAAGTACGAATCCAAGCACAGACTAACCTCAAAAGAATTTTACAAAAAATTTGAAAACGGCGAACTCAGCGACGACGAAGACTACTTCGCCTGGTGGTCAGCCATTCACGCCCACCAAAGCATCAAAGCAAGGCTCGACACCCTTCAGGAGCTCCTCAGTCAATGCAAACAATAGATGAATACTTCAGGAAAATCCAAGACACAATATCAAACTCGAAAATAGTGGCATCAACCAACATCGAATACATCAAAGTTCTAGAAAACGAAGGATACATACGAGGAACCCTAACCCTCATCGACGGAACAGAGCTCAGACTTCTCGAATACACAAAGATCACCAATAGCCAAGCTGTGACATTGAGGTATCGTCTTCAATGGCAAACCGAAGGAGAACTCATCACAAGATGGAACAACGCCCCACACCACCCAGAAATAAAAACCTTCCCACATCACAAACACATTAAAGGCGAAGATAAACCAAAACCCAGCAAAACAACAAACCTCATATCCGTGCTCAAAGAGATAGAAGCGGAGATAGTTTCAAAAGGCAGAGGCTAACAATGAACAAAACCAAAATTTCTCGGCGTTTTCAACCCGAAAGGAGAACAAGAACAACGCACAAAGGCTTCTATCTGAAACATATTTGCCTCATATAGAAGACCTAGCCTAGACCCTCTGCGTGTGTGAGTTCCTGTCCATCACCTCCCCCCTCTATACTAGACCTAGACAGACAGACACAGACGCAAACTATTCCTTCCTCTTACTGACAACTCTAACACCCTCAACAACCGTCCACGGATACTGCCCACCCTCATCCTTCTCATACTGCTTCACCATATCCCAAACCGCCAACAAAGCCACAACAACCCCAACTAACGCCTCCATCTCAACCCCAGTCTGAGCCCGAGTCCTCGCAGTCACCACACACTCAACCCCATCTTTAACAACCTTCAAATCCACATTCACATTAGTCAAGGGTAAAGGATGACACAACGGAATCAAACCACTAGTATTCTTAGCAGCCAAAACCCCCGCAACCCTCGCCACACCAAAAACATCCCCCTTCTCCACACGCTCTTCTTCAATCAGCTTCAAAGTCTCCTTCCTCAACCTAATCAAACCCTTCGCCACAGCCTTACGAAAAACCTCAGGCTTCCCACTCACATCAACCATAGACACCCAACATTACTCCATCATTCACCTAACACTCTATCCAGACTTATCAGTCTGCTCCCACAACTCCACCAACCTCCTAACCAACTCCGCCCTTCGATTCCCCTCATTAAACCTGAAAATACGAATCCTCCCAAACCTCTTATGCCTAACAAGACCATACTTCTCAAGAACCCCCAAATGCCGATTCGTAGTAGCATAATTCAACCCAGCCCGCCTAGCAATCTCCGAAATGTTAAGCTCCCCAATCTCACTCAAAATCCTCAAAATCTTAACCCTCCCTTTAGAAGACAAAACCTCCTCAATCGCCAAACCAAAACCCTCCTACTTACCCCTAACAGACAGAACCTTCACCAATTCACGCTCCAAATCAACCGCAGGAACCCTTGACAAACTAATCATAGTCGTCTTACCCCTTTGCCCAACACCAGAAAGACAAGACTCAATGATACCTACAGCAGAAAGGTCTTTAACATACTTCCACACTTGGGTATGCCCAAGCATCCTCTTCCCATACTCCTCACAGACAACAGCATACGACTCCTCAGCCTCCCCAATAGACATCTGAACCGCCCCAGTCTGCTTAAAACGCCTCGCAACACCCAAAAGAAACAACTTCTCATGAAGCCCCAACGAAGAAAACACATCCTTACGCACAGTTGGATAAACACTAGCAGCAGCCATACGAACACACTCAGCCGAAACCTCACCCAACCGCGACACATCAGCATACTTCCCAGCACGCCACAAAAGTTCAATCCCATAACGCGCATCACCACCCTCAGAAAAAGCCAACCCAGCAATCAAACCCAAAACATCTCCAGAAACCATGCCACTCCCAAAAGCAAGATTGACCCGATCACTCAAAATATCCAACAGTTGAACCTTCGAATACTCAGCCAAATGAATAATATTATGTTGAAGAGTGCTCCTTGTGCTGGGATCAAGCGAATCCAAATGTTCAATTTCACGAAGAACACAGATCAGAGAAAGCCTTCGAGGAGCGCTAGGACGGTCTTCTTGGATACGCGTTAAATTATAGAGAGGCTCTGATCCCTCATTGCGAATCAATGCATCCAACTCATCCAAAATCAAGATTAAGTATAAGTTTTGTTCATCAAGAATCTGAACAAGCACCTGCAAAATTTCTTCCGCCGAATAACCCCGCTTAGGAAAATGAGGATGAAACTTTGAGACTGTTCTTTGCAGAATTAGGAAAAGACTTCCCTTACACTCACGACAGTTAACATGCACATACTGAAGGTTTATTCCCTTTTCTCGTGCGTCTTTGACCATTTGAAGCCCAAAGTGTTGAGAAAGAACCGTCTTCCCAGTTCCAATCCGTCCAGTAATCAGCACACGTTGAGCCATCTTTCCTGGGCTTTCTATTAGTGAACGAAAAAACTGATTTAAAAGATCTAATTGAAGATCTCTGTGAGGGAGACGAGGTGGAACGTAATTTATGTCAAGTCTGCTTTCATCTTTGAAAACGCTAGGATATTGGTGCATATGTCAACTCCTTCCCGCTTAGTTTTGATGCTTAGTTTGCGTAAAGAAATAATTTATGCTTTTTGTCTATTAAAAAGAAAAATTGAGTAGCAGTAAATCAGAAGTAATCTCAGTGTCCTTACCGCGCTCGCTATGAATATGAAACTTCATGAACTCTCAAATCCACTTTTTTTGCAGTCTCCCCCGTTCCTCTCTTTCTTTTCGTTTCTTGAGATAGTACCAGACGATCCAAGTTATAATGAAGATCGGAAGGATGTCTGCACCCGGTACTAATTCAAGCAAGGAAATAATTCCAACCAACCTGAACATGAGTAGACAAGCGATGGTTCCCAAAATGTCAAGTATATCGCCCACAACAGGCATAACTAAAATTGTGACTACGTATTCACTGATATCCAACAATATGCAAACGATAAGGAAGAGCAATTCATTTTCAGTCAACACGAAGTATCGGGGAGCCCTAAACCTTTCCTCTTGTTCCAAACTGTATCAAATCCTCAACACTAAGGCTTTTTCACATAGAATGCCCACTTGAAGGGTATAAAACATATCTCTATATTAATACCTTTGAGTTGATTAACACTTAGTCGAAAAGGAGGTGAAATGTAATGGAAGAAGTGAAGAGATTTGCAGGGAGACGTTGGATAACAAGAATCGCAGTAGCAGTGCTTATCGTACTGATAATTTTCTTCATCATAATTCCACTGACCGTTTTCAGGTCTGTTGGCGTTGGCTACGGGGCTATACTCGTAGACCCTCTAACAGGGAGTGTTTCCGAACCTGTCATAGGTCCTGCTTGGTTTTTCAAGGCTCCATGGGTTTCTGATGTGCATATCTATTATGCAGTGGACAGCGTAGGCATGTGGACGGAAGATGGAGAACAGGGTGAATACCCAGCAATCACTCCTATCAGCAAGGATGGATTGCTTATTGAAGTAGATGTACTAGTACGGTGGAGCTTGAATGCCGCGAAACTAAGAGAACTCTATCAAACCTTTCCCAAACTCGATTGGAAAGACCGGGTGGTTTCATCAGTAATCAGAGAAGTCACCAGAGATGTGATTAGTAACTACACAGCAATCCAGGTCATTGAGAATAGGTTATTAATAACTCAGGATTTAAGCCTCAAGATAAAAGCGTCTCTAATTGCAGAGGAATCGCTAAAAGGGGCCCTTGATCCGCGCACAATCGAGGTTGATCTAAGAGATATAACTCCTCCACCTAAATTCCTGCAAGCCATAGAGGACAAGCTCGGAGCGCAACAAGCAAAACTGCAAGCAGAGTTTGAAAGAGAAAGAATTCTGATCTTAGCCAACGCAACTGCTGTTCAGAAAATCATTGAGGCAGAGGGTGAGGCCTCCTCTAGATTGATCATTGCCAATGGAACTGCTGAATCTATTAGGATAATTGCTGAACGAGCTGGAATGAATGCGACTGAACTGACTAATCTCTACATGACTTTAGAAGCCTTGAAGGAAATTGCCAAAACTGCAAAGACATTTGTGGTTGTTCTTGGTGAAGACGGTTTAGTCTACTTACTCCCAGTAGGCGAAGAATAACAGACAACATTTTTCTCCCTTTTCTTTCCAAAAAGAAATTTTAAGCGTGCACATAGCCACGCATTTATTTTTAAGTGGTTAAGTGGTGGGCTCTCGCATTCTTGGTCTCCCAGCAGAGTATTTCACTCTCTGAAGAAACACTCAAGATCTCAATCATTTTTCAGTGGGGCCAGAGTCGTCATCGCCCACCGAACAAAATTAAATGTCTTCTCTCCCATAAAAGGATATAGTTCAGGAAGATTATGGAAGTTAAGGAATGCTAAGGAAAATCAAAGTCGTTCCGTTGGCTGATGAAAGTCTTGGCGTCAGGTCCATGTGTACTTATGTAGAAACGCCGGACCTAAAGATTTTGTTGGATGCTGGAGTTTCTTTGGGTCCTAATCGTTTTGGATTTCCTCCTCATCCAAGAGAATATGAAGCGATTGCTGAATGCAGAGAGAAGATAGCAGAGGCTGCAGAAAAAGTAGAAGTAATAACATTGAGTCATTATCATTTTGATCATCATACGCCTTCTTATGTGGATTGGTTCTGTAATTGGTCTTCGCCTGATGTTGCAAGGCAGATCTATGAGGGGAAGCTGGTTCTTGTCAAGAGTTATCGGGAAAAGGTGAATTTTAGTCAAAGACGTAGGGGGTGGATGTTCAAAAAAACTGGAGGTAAACATGCCAAACGTTTAGAAATCGCGGATGGCAAGACCTTTGAGTTTGGAGACACACATGTAAAGTTTTCTGAACCAGTATTTCATGGACCTGCAAACTCTGCGCTTGGTTGGATTTTAATGTCCTCTATAGAATATGATGAAGAGAAGATGTTGTTTGCATCAGATGTTCAAGGTCCCATGTGTGACGTAACGTTAGAGACAATTCTTGCGGAAGGACCTCAATTAATCATTATTGGTGGGCCTCCTGTCTATTTGGCTGGGTTTAGAGTTAAAGAGGAGCATATAGCACTGGGAATGCAGAATTTAGAGAAAATAGTTATGAGTGTTCCAGTTGTGGTTTTGGAGCATCACCTTTTGCGGGATGGGGGATGGAAGGAATCTTCGCAGTCTGTCTTTGATGCTGCAAAGAAGTTTGATCATGATGTTGTTACTGCTGCTGAGTTCGTGGGAAGAGAGGACAACCTGTTGGAGTTTCGTAGGAGACGGTTGTTTGAATTGGAGCCGCCTGAGGCTGATTTTGAGAGATGGATGAGACTGCCGTTGCCTAAAAGAAGACTTGTTAAGCCTCCAATTTGACGGGAGGGGTTTCACACACACGCAGAGGGTCTAGGCCGGGTCTTCTATATGATCCTAATAGGCAGAGGGCGAGAAATTTGGCTGAAACGCAAAAGGATCTATGTTAGATGTTGGTGCGAGGCCTGCGGAGCTGGGGTCCCATAGTGGCTCTGGTGTGGTTAGCCGGAGATCGATGTTCAAATCCTCCGGACCCGCCAAAATTTCTTTGTTTTTTAATAGAGCTTTATGTGTTTTACACAAGGTTTATTAGGTGTGCATGTAAAGTTGGTAAAGGGTGTAAAGATGTATGTAAAATTGAGCTCCAAATACCAAATAACCATTCCAAGGGATGTTAGAGAAGCCCTTGGCTTGGAAGCGGGTGATAGGCTTTACATTGGACGTGAAGGTGGCAAGCTTGTGCTTCGTCCTCTCCCGAAGGTTAAGAACCCAACAGAGAAACTTTATGGCAGTGTGAGAGGCGGCGAAGATGCCGTGGAAGCCGTTCGGGAGTTCAGAAAAGCCGGAGGTAGAGCTTGACTTACTATATTGACACAAACATATGGATTTACGCCATAATTGCCCATCCAAAATATGGAGTGAGATGCAAAGAAATTTTGAAGAAGATCGAGGATAAGAGGCTGAAGGCTGCCATTTCCACTCAGGTTTTGAGCGAGATTGTGGGAGTCTTGTACAGCAAATATAAAGTAAAAGACACTACATCCCAACTCAACGCGGTGCTCTCCTACCCAATCGAAATTTACCTTGTTCATCCAGATGTGATTAGAGTTGCAGCTGAATATGCTCGAGACTATAATATTACACCCTATGACGGAATCCACATCGCTCTGGCCGTTGAATACAACGTTAGAGAGATGATTTCAGCGGATAAAGAACTCGATAAAGTTGAGTTAATCAGAAGAATAGACCCAACAGAACTTAAGCATGAATAGATTCGTGTTATGGTTCATTTGGTGCGGCTGCCGGGATTTGAACCCGGGTTATCGGCTCGGGAAGCCGAAGTCCTAACCAGACTAGACTACAGCCGCATAAGCCATCATTTAACTTTACAGGGTTCTAGCTATTCCTAAAACTTTATTCTTAATCTTCGCAAAGATTTTTTGAGCTGATCCAGAGGGAAGGTATATAGGGTCGTCAATGTTCCAAATCTGAATTTTCTTTTCTGTCTTTGGCCAGCGTTCAGCTATAATCTGTTTGTGCCTTTCTTGCATAACAATGATTAGGTCATAGCTTTCTACGTTTTTCTGTTCGATTCCTTCGGGTTCACTTTTCAGATTGCCGAGAGCATTCTCCTTCTTCAAGAGACTCTTTGCATTTTCTGCTATATGGCTTGCGGGTTCTATTCCAGCAGATTCAACGATAAAATCGCTTCGAAACTTCTTTAAAAGGGCTTCTGCAACTGGGCTTCTAAAAGAATTCCCCGTACACACAAAGAGAATCTTCATCTTTTTAGATCACCATCTCTTAGTGGAGTAGGTATACAATCTTTAAGATTCATGTGTGTCATTAAGGATTTTAATAAATGTATAGTTTATTCATGAAGAGTTTTAAGGGTAATGATGTCTGTAATGCGCGTGCGTCTTTCAAGTATCTGGTTGCCAATTGGCAGCCCAAGTCTCTAGATTTAAGCTCTTTTCAGGAAAGAAGGCTATTCTACTCCTAATACCCTTCTTTTTTTGATAAACTTAAATGTCTAAAGCTCCAAAATAGCAAAAGAATGATAATGTCTTCGGATAAAGTTGATAAAAAAGAAGAACTACTATTCCCATCTGATAATGTAAAAGTTGGAGCAACAGCAGGTCTTCTAGATTTTTATTCTGACAGAGCAGTAGCTCATGCTAGTTTCCTATTAGCATGTGTTTTTGGTCTGTTTACTCTACTAGCAATAGTTCAGGGTGTGAATAATCTAGGTATGAATGATCTAGTATTGATAGTTGTATCAATGGCTCCTTATGGCACAATTGTAGTGATTGGTTTCCATTGCCTACGTAGATTTAGCTTCTATGCAAGTATGTCTGAGGAACTTAGAAGGATACTCATGGAATACGTAAAAACAGTGAAAGTAAGTGCTCAGACTAGAGAAAAGGGTAAGCGGAAAGAATTTACTAATCTGGAAGAGTATGAGAAAAAGTATTTGAAGAAAAGATTTGCAGGAGTGTTGAACAAATTCAAGGAGTCTAAATACAGAAAATATTTTGAAGCATTTGCGGTATTTCTTGTTTTTATTCTCCCAGCTATTGTAGTCTATTTGTCTAAGATTCTTCAACTGTTAGACCCATAATCATCCTCTAGTTCTTATACTTCTCCCATTCAGAAACAAATTACGATATGGCTCTCCTCTCTCCCTTTTTCTATCTGTCAACCTCAGAATCAGAGGACGTTCTTGGATTTGTGGAATCAAGATCACCACTTGAATCTGACTGAGCAAACTCCATGATAACTCTTCCACAGTAGTTACATCTCACATGCTCAAACAAGTATAACGTTCTGAAAGCTGGAATGAGGTTGAGTTCTTGGCATACGTGACATTTGACTTTGATAAACTTCAGTGGCTTCCTCGGTTCTTGAACCATTAGGCTCACCTTTTTTCATGTTAAAATCTGATTTGGAATAGAACACTTGAGTCATGGAAGAGTCACATTGCTATGATGTAACCATACACAAACCCTCCATGTGCTCTCTTAGTCTCGGTTGAGTTATCTGTGAACCAGAGTGTGTGAGGTCGTTAGAAACAATATGATTTATGTTTAAACACAAAAGTAATTAGCGTGTTTTTTTGTTACTAATACTCTGAGAGTATGAATCAACCAAGAATAAAACTTGCCCTCTTCAAGACATTATCACTAGGTTTATTCATTTTTCTGCTTTCTTTCTATGTTTCACAATCCGTTCATTGTTCAAAAACTCAACCATACCTAGATGATTATTCCACTAAGATTGTTTCACAAACAACAATAATCTTTGTGAACAACACCGTCAACTTAGAAGTCGGCATACGCAATCCGATCAATGAAAGCATATCTGTAATAGTTAGAATCCATGTTGAAAATGTTGATTGTTTTCCTTCAAACGAGTCACAAGTATCGCTTCCCTCAAAGAATTACTCTCCGTCCTCAGAAGAAATCGATTTCATACTAATACCTCGCCAATCGGGAACTCATCCTCTAGAAGTGCAATTGTGGTGGAATGAAACTAAGGTCGATTATAGACTCCTAACTCTTGACGTATATACACCGACACCTCCTGCACCTCCTCTAGAACCAGATGTTTTCTGGGCTTGGTTAAGAGTAAACGGAATTGTTTGGGGATTGGTCTACCTGATTATTGTAATTCGTTTCGTAAATCCTTCCTTTCAAATCATGGTTGAAGGGGAAAATGCAAAATGGTTAATTTTCTTCATGCTATCTTTCTTCTATGCGATTGGAGTTCTTGGCATTCTTGCTTTCTTGAGTCAATACGAAATCGTTCACTCAATTGTTTCTTCCATCGGAGAAATCCAAGTCATTCTTGGAATTGCTTGGGCACTTACAGTTGTTTGTGTTGGATTTGCTCTTACGAAAAAATATGATTGGAGCAACAGATTCTCTACCTTTGTCGTACTCTTTCTACTGCTTTCTGCTGTGTGGGACTGGTTATTATTTCCACAATCTCCTTTTCCAACTTGGTCTCCAATTCTAATCATTATATTTGGTGCTCTTGTACAGGTATTGCTAGAAATGGGTATAAAGGGAGCTTTCAAGCGACTAAAATCTTTAATGAAAAAAGAAAGGAACCCAGTGAACGAGGGTTCGCAGTAAAATGGATACGCTTACTTAATTCTCGTATTCAAGACTTTCAGAGTATATGAAACTTTGAAATGTGAGAAAAGTTATAGTAGAATCAAAGTAATCCGTCACAGACTAAATGCGTGTGGTGAAGAAATGAAACAATTATCTTCTTACCAAACTAGGATTCTCTTCGATTTCGTAAAGCGGTTCTATCCATGTAAGAGTAGCCCTAAAATTGCTGTAGTGTTGTTGAATCAAGTGGAGTGGAAAGAACTTTGGCTTGCTGGTGGACACGTAATTAGCCCAAAAAGAACGAGAGAACTAGGAGAGGATATTGACCAAATAATTCAATATTTTCGTGAGAATCCAGAGAGAATTGAAGACTTACCAGAAAAAGAACAATTTATAGTCCGTCAGTTGCTTAATCCCCATTTTGCTCCAGAATCATTTTTGAATGTGGACGAACACATGAAAGAAGGCATGGGCGACCACTATTCTGTAAAAAAAGTGAAGTCTTGGCTGAGATACACAAAAAAGCCTACTCCAGAGATAATTCAGCCTTATATGAAGCTCGACCATGTAATTTTTATCTCTCACTTCATGAATGAAGAACAGTGGAAAATTATAAGGGGCGATAGAAGACTTTTCCGAATGCTAATTTGTGAAACTATTTTTCACGAAATGATACATGTAATTGAGGAGGAGACCAAGACGAAGATTTTTGAAATTGGCACGAAAGGAGAGGCTAGGGATATAACTACACCAATATTGCACGAATTTCTAAGGCAATATCACACATTCTTTGAGAATGTTCTTGAAGTTTAAAGGGTGAGAACGTAAATAAACAGAGGTGTGCTATAGTTCTGAGATAAGCCTCTGAAAATCTCAAGATGAGAAACTTAGACAATGAAGTAATTAGTTGTCTTCCTCTTCATCCTCAGAGTCCATAACTGCTGAACTTGGAATTCCTCTTGATTCGTTCTCTTCTTCATCCCAAGTTGGTTCAAAGACTTCCTTCTCAATAGGAGGATAGCCGAGATGTTTCTTCAGCTCCTTTGACTTTCTGATCTCCTTCTCCTTTTTCTCAGTATTTTCTCTAAGTCTCCTTGTACTCTCTCTTAGGTATCTTCTAAGAATAGCTTCAAGATAAAGAAGCCTAGAACTAGAATAGCAGATATGCCTATTATAATGTGGATCATGTTTCCTTCTTCTCAGCAAGTTCCTTGATATTCTTCTTAAACTGAAGATCTCTGCGTAGAATAAACTCCCTTTTCATATCTGGAGTCATAAGGGAGTTAAACTTTTCATCAATTACTCATATATTTTAATGAACTTTGAGGGGACTTCTTCAGTGAGGTAAACTTGGTTTGTTGCTTTATAGAACTTTATTCCTTCCCGTCGAGCTTCCCCTACATCTACAATTAATATGGTTGGCTTTAGGGTTCTTCTCCTTCCAACATCCTTTGCTATTTCAGGAGTTGCCGATAAATGAACCCATCTACGTTTCATAGGTTTCAAGCCTTCTCTCAAAATTAGGGAAGCCGACTGCACAGTGGTTCCATGATACAGAAATCTAACTCTCTCATCAACAGGAAATTTTATCCTCACATCAATGGTGTGCCCGTAAATTGCTCGAATCTTATCACCATCTATCTGAAACCGCTTTCTATCACCTTTTTCCACAATCTCTCTAATAAAACATTCATCAACATCGTACCTTTTCCTCAGATTTCTCAACAGATCACTTACTCTAACAAAACCTTCA
>CAZCYX010000055.1:0-11604 GCA_964503065.1 uncultured Candidatus Bathyarchaeia archaeon | reverse complement strand
TTTGTATTTCCTCAAGGGGAATCTCCAAAATTTTTCTTCGCATATCTTGAGGAACTTGTTTAGTCAGTAAATCTTTTATTTGTTTAGCGAGTTTGCTGCTAGTTTGATTTCCTGAGACTATTTTGACATAGATGTTTGTTTGTTTCATGATGGCTTCAGGAGGGCCTCCAATAACCGTCGGGCACTCTTTTTCTATTTTGATTCCAATAGCTACCTGTAATGGGACATGGCGAATATAGTTTTTCAATCCTTGGATTACGAAGGAACCTTTCTTGAGATATTGACCTGACGGTGGACTTTTGCTTACTTGTTCTGGGGACACCCAGTAAACATCGACTGCCCCTAACAGTTCTCTCCAAGCACGGGAATAGGAGGCGGCAAGTTGTGCTGCTTCTCTTAACGTTTGTTCATTTGGTTTTTTCCTTTCCGTTTTGATTAGAACAAAGGGTGCCCCAAAGATGTCTGCATGAAAAACAATGTCATGGGGTTCCATATGTTTTTTTATAAGAATTTCATTGGTCGTTGCGTCTCTGCCTCCAATCACTAAGAAGTCTTCAGATGAGTGAAACCATCGAAATTTTTCGTACCATACCTTCTTTCTTCGTTTGGGCAAGGGCTTTTGTGTTTCCTTGGCTTGCTTAATCAGTTGTCGCTTGAAGTCTTCGATTTTGAGTTGGGTTTCCTTTAGAGCTTTTTCTGCTCCTTCAAGTTTCTTCTCAGATCTCTTTGCCGTTTCATAGTAGTTTGCAGCGTTGACTTGTATTGAACGACGTAAATTTAGGGAAATCACTAGTTCTCCGATTGAAACATTAAGAATCAGACGTTTTGGATGTAAAGAGTGGAAACAGATCGCTGGGATGTGTTCAAGTTCTTTTTCAATATCAGATTTTATCTCTTCCCACGATTTCCCAATTTTTCTTTGATCCATAATTCTTTGAAAGAGAGATTGTAATTCACCAAAATGTAAGTATATCGCATCGCCTATCTTCCTGTTTTTTTCAATGCTTGGTTTCAGCTCTTCTATAGTTTTTTGTTGGTTTTGAAAAACCCTTTTCAGTCTTGCTAATTCTTGCTCAGTTTCTTTAGAGGCTTTTGCCACTCGCCCTTTCATGGTTACTTTGGCATAATATTCGTCAAGTGTTTCATTCATAGTCTTGTAAGATTTTTGTTGAAATCCAACATGTCTACTCAATGAGATGGGGGTTGCATCAATCCATTCACCCTTTTCGTTGACTATTATGTGTGGTTTAATATTGCCACTTTGGATCTGAGAGAGAATCTCTTGGAGTTGATTGAAAATTCTATCTAATTGCTCTTTTGCGAGAGATTTGCATGAAGTATCTTTATCAATTTTTGCACGGTAAAGTGTTTCTTCAGCATACAGACCGCCGATGCTTAGGAACTTCGTAAGTGCTTTCACTATTTCTAACTGCTTCATTTTTTTTATTTCATCAAAGTCTTGACGGTCTACTCTGTAAGGGTTCTTTCCACTTGACGGAGGATATTGTAAGGGTTCACCGCGTAAGATGTTTCGGTCTCGCATTTTTCGGTAAGTCAGTGCATGCAAAATCTTGTTTTCTGGACTTACAAGGATAATGTTTCCTTCTCCAAAGAGTTCGCATATGAGTTGGAAGTCTCCTTCTTTGGCTCTCACTTTTATGGTAATTACTCGTTCAAATTCATGTTGTAGGATTTCTGCGACTTTGCCATTTCTGAGGTATTTCCTGAGAGCCATGCAGAAGGTTGGAGGTCTTTGTGGCTTTTCATAGGTGTAAGAGGTTAAATGAAAACGCTTTCCAGATTCTATAAACAAGTGAAGAGCAGGTTTACTTGGTTGGCGAAGCTTGAAGATGAAAGTATCATGGTTAGTCTGGTAAATATTGTCTATATAAGCACCTTCAATAATTTGACCAAGTTCAAGAACTAGCACAGCGATGTCGAAGCTTGTCAATTCTTCCTTCAACTTGTTTCACTAGCAAGGTGTCAAGTTTAAGCCTTTAAGTCTTGTTTTGTGTTTTGAATGGATCTTGTTTATTCGAAGTGAAAGGTTAATAAGTGAAAATGCAAGTTTTTCTGAGGCAATTGGGGACTAATCATTGGTCTACAACAAAAACAATGATGTATACAGTATCCAGACTATCAATCTTACTAAGATCTTCAAGAAAAGGAAGCACAAGGGCATTTTTGGGTTCTTAAAGAAGAAGGGCAAAAACGAAACGTCTGAAAGTAGCGAAGACATTACTGTAGCATTAGATCACGTGAACTCAGAAATTCGTTCAGGCGAACTTTTTGGGCTCCTTGGCCCAAATGGAGCTGGAAAAACAACCCTTGTCAAGTGTCTTTCTACAATATTGATTCCAGATGAAGGCACTGCAATAATAAATGGATTCGACATTCAGAAACAGACGTCGTTTGTGAGGGCAAGCATAGGTTTGGTGGTGGGAGGAGAACGCACACTTTATTGGAAACTTACAGCCCGAGACAACTTAATGTATTTCGCATCTTTGTATAAAATGCCTCGAAGAGAGGCAAAAGAAAGGGTGGAGGAACTATTAGCGTTAATGAATCTATCCGATCGGGCGGATGAAAGACTAGAAGATTATAGCACTGGAATGAGACAAAAAATTGCCGTCGCCCGAGCCCTCATACATGACCCACCTATACTACTATTAGACGAGCCAACACTTGGCTTAGACCCCACGTTTTCACGCCAAATCCGAAATCAGATACGAGAACTCTGCAAAAAGGAAGGAAGAACCATACTGTTGGCTACTCATTACATGAAGGAAGCCGACGAATTATGCGACAGAGTAGCCATAATTAACGATGGAAAAATCGCGGCGATAGACACTCCGGAAGGACTAAAGGCAAGGGTGAAAGAAACCGAGTTAGTTGAGGTGTCCTGTCACAATCCTCCACACGACACCGAAAACTATCTCAGACAACTTTGCCCAGATGTAGTAATAATAACCCTTATTCGAGGAGATGAGGCAAAGGGAACCCCCTTCAAGAATAAAAATCATCGGAGGACGTGCCGAAAAATATGTTGGCACAGTTGTGGATGCACTCCGAAAGAAAAACGCTCAAATCACCAGTGTAAACATCAGTATGCCCACGTTAGAGGATGCGTTTATCAAATTAACAGGGGCAAAACTCGCTGAAGGAGGCACATAAAAATGATAAAGAAAACTTCTGATGCTTCCCCTCTAAAAGCGAATTTCTTTGTTGTTTGGAGCGAGGTCGTTAAAAACCTGAAGTTTCTGATGGCGTATCCAGTGATTTTCGTTTTCTGGGCGATATTTCCCTTCTTTTGGTTTCTAACCTTCATATTTCAAGGACAGGCAATCGTTGGAGGCCTCCAAAGTCCAAGTTTCGCAGCGATTGCAGGCACTCCAGAATACATTCCCTTTATCATTCTGGGGGCTATTCTGAACGGGTACGTTCTCACTTCCCTCTACGGCGTGGGAGAAAGTATAAGGAGAGAAGCCTACCAAGGAACTTTAGATTACTTACTTTCTTCGCCATGTAGTAAAGCCTTCATTCTCATTGGAAAAGCTGTGAGCGAGAGTATTAGTAGTACTATTTATGCGGTAATTCAACTGGTCGTGTGCATTGTTTTCTTTGGAATAGAATTAACGCTAGGGGTGATAATGCCGATAATACTCATTTTGATTCTTATGATATTGGGGTTGTATGGCATTGCATTAATGCTCGCTGCTTTCTCTCTTCAATTCAAGCAGGCTCATGACCTAGCGCACACATTGGAGTATGTTTTCTATCTTTTCTCTCCTGTTCGTTATCCTGTTCAAGCCCTACCTTTCTGGGCACAAATAGTAGGTAAGTTTCTTCCTCTGACATATGCTTTGATTGCTGTGCGAAGCCTAGTGCTTCTTAGACAGAATTTTTCCGCCCTCTATGAACAAATTTTCTTGCTTTTTGTAATAGATGCTATAGCGATGTTTCTTGGGTTTTACCTCTTTAACTGGATGGAAAAGAGAACCAAAAAATCTGGGTCGATTAGTCAATATTAGGAGATTGAAACATGGGAAAAGTTGAAAGGGAAACTCATGGGCTTAAGAAAGTTTCGTGTCCAGTTGGCTTTTCATTAGCTAACCTGAAGGCTGAGTTAAGAGCGATCTGGGAATGCAACATCAAAGAGTGGAAAATAGAACTTGCTTATCCCATCAACTTTACCAGGCAGTGCATTGAACCCCTTATCTTTTTGCTACCCATACTCGTTTATGGACTGGTTTTGCTAGGAGGAAGCAGATTTAGTGAAAGTCTTATGCGATTAGTAGGAACTGGAGATGTTATCACTTATACTTTCACAGGATACATAATCATGGGATTTATCGGAACAGCTGTCTGGGCCATGGGGTTCAGCATACGAAAAGAGCAATGGTACGGAACGTTAGAATCCATATATGTCACTCCAACGAGTCGGTTGAGCCTTGTCCTCGGGATGGCTCTGCACAGTGTTGTGCACCAAAGCATCGGCACCCTCTTCGAATTCGCCGTCATTTATGCAGTCTTTGGTTTGGTTCTCAAAATCGAAGGAATACTACCCGCATTAATCATATTCGCCCTCATGATGCTAGCCTTAGGAGGATTTGGAATCTTCATCTCATCTCTAGCCTTAATCTTCAAAGAAGGCTGGATAATTTCAGAGGGTTTTCACAGCGTTTTGATGCTTCTCTCTCCTGTGGCGTATCCGCTAACTGTACTCCCGAATATCGCCCAACAAGCAAGCACACTGTTTCCAACAGCTCCTGCCTTAGTTGGAATGCGAAGTTTCCTCATAGAGAATTATACTCCTGAGATTTTAGGAAACATATTCTTACATCTACTTGCATTAGACGCAGCTTGGATACTTTTCGGCATCCTGATATTTTATCTAACTGATTCTTACGTGCGAAAAAGGGGCACTTTAGGAAAATACTAGAAAAACTAAATAGGTGTAACTCTAAAAGAGAGGTGCTAAAAACTCTATAACCACAACCTTGAGTTGAAACCGATGGAACCATTAAAAATACTTTACTGGAGCAGAGCTGGCTTGGGCATTCTTGCAGCTCTCATATGCACTCTCTTAAGGTTAGACGACTTCATAAGCGGCTTATCACTTGGAATTCTCTTTTACATTCTCACTTATTACATTCTTAAGAGGCGGTTTGCAACAGAGACAGAAAAGCCATCCAAAGTGTTTACCACGGGAATAGGAGTCTACTTTATGAGCTGGCTTGTTTCGTGGGGTCTTTTCTATACTCTCGCACTCACTCTAGTTTCTTAGACTTGTATAATCTACCCAAGCCTTCTAATTCTAATGCATGCATGCTATTTCCTATCTGAAACAAGTATTGGTGTCACAAGCCAATCAATATATTTCGTTTGCGGAATATTGGGTTTTATGGAGCATTCTTTTTAGACAGTTTCTTTGGGAATGTTATAGATCAATGTTATAGAACAGTTTTGCAGGGGCGTTAGTCGATGTTTAGAGAGAATCTGATGGGTGGTCCAGGAGGGCGTAAGCGTCGAGATCGGTTGTACATTATAGCTGAGATTTTGGAGATTGCAAACAATGGTTGTTTGAAGACTCACATTATGTATAGAGCGAATTTGAGTTTTGTTCAGTTGAATGATTATTGGAGTTTTCTTTTGGAGACGGGGCTTTTGAAGGAGACTAGAGAGAATGAGAAGGCTGTTTATAGGACGACTCGGAAGGGTCTTAGTTTTCTTCGGAATTATTATAACATCAGAGATTTGTTGCGTGCCCCACTTGAACAAAAAGAAATTTTGTCAAGGCCTACTCGTGGGGAGTAACCTGAAAGCGCGTTCCTCAACAAGCATCATATCAGGATTTCTAGCTTCACCATCCTTCTTCATTAAAGCATACTTAACTTATAGTATCTTTCTTGGAGTTTGATTACAATTCTCTTTTTCGATATATTGACTGATGAGAAATCTCCTTCTTAAGTCATTTCTAGAACTTGTAGTATGCAGGGAAAGCAAAATGCCAGCCAGAAAGGAGGAGACTAAGAGCCAGAGTTGGATAGCTTTGGGATTGCTGATTTTTTATGGTTGCTTGGCTTCATTCTTAATCTATGGAATATTGAAGATATTAGGATTGGTCTAAGTACGTATGTCACAAAAATCCAGAAGCTATACGCAATAGGATAACCCTAAAAACAGAAGGAAATTCAAAAATACTCATAATTCTATACACCCTTGCACTCTGGTTTCTTGGACTTTAATCTACCCAAGCCTTGCCTGTACAATCTTTTTCGGTTTCTTCGTTACAACTTGTTCCACTTCAGTGCCTACTGTTTGCTTGGGCTTACCTTGAATAGAACGTTCTTCAGTCTTTATCAGTTTTAGCAAAATTCGCATGTATTCAGCCCAAGCCGAAAAGAAGCCGCGATCATACTCTGCATGAAGACTGTCTCGGGTATGTTTCAGAAATTCACGTCGATATTTCTTTAATTCACTTTCGTCTTTTAGGTTTACATTAGAGAGAAAGAGATATTGGTCGTTATTTGATTTGGAAGCCAAAAATATGCCGTTGAGTGCTTGAAGGTAACCTTTATTTCTTTCGTTCTTCCGTGCCTTCAGTTTGAGTCTCTCTAGTATTCGTTCTGCCTCAGCAAATTGCCTTTTCCCTACAAGTTGAAAGAATCTAGCTACAAAGGTGGATGAAAGGGCCAATTTATCTCCGTCTCGGTCGATCCTCTTCTGTAACGTCTTCTATTCCGTTCTCAGTTATTTTGAAGACTCTCTCTCCCTCAGGTAAATAGGGACTTGAAACTAAACGTGCGATTCTCACGGGTCCACGAGCAGATTTTCTGAGAAACACACGTGTGTGGCTGGTGTGTGCAACTATGTGGCCTCCGACTGGATGCACAGTTTGACCGAAGAAGACATCTGGTTTAGCCATCACCTGATTTGTCACAATTGCAACAGCGTTAAAGGCTCGAGCTAAGCGAATCAGCTTGTGCATATGTTTGTTAAGTTTTTGTTGCCTTTCTGCTAACATCTCCCTACCAAGATATTCGCTTCTAAAGTGAGAAACTAGCGAGTCTACAATGATTAGACGAATGTTATTTCCTTTAATGACTTCATCTGCATTATCAAGTAAAAAGGTTTGATGATCTGAGGTGTATGCCTCTGCGAAGATGATGTTTTTAGCAACTTCTTCTGGGTTCATATCCAAATGTTTTGCCATCTGAACAATACGTTCAGTTCTGAAAGTATTTTCTGTGTCAACATATAAGACGCCACCATCTAGTCCTCCTCTTTCTGGAGGCAGTTGCACATTAACACATAATTGATGGCACATTTGGCTCTTTCCACTCCCATACTCCCCGTAAAATTCAGTAATCGTCTGAGTTTCAAGTCCTCCTCCAATAAGTTCATCTAATGCCTTGCTTCCACTGGTTAGGCGTAGAACGTTTTGACGCATTTTTAAGAGTTCATCTGCTCTAATGAAAGAGACATCAAGGCATGACCTTGCCTCACGAATAACTTCTAACGCCTTTTTCTCACCAATACCGGCGAGTTCCAGTTCTCGGGCTGTGGCAGTGGCAACAGATTCAACAGTATGAAAACCGAGTTCACCTAGCTTTTGGGCTGTTACGGGACCAATTCCCGGAAGATCTTCAATGTATTCGTACTTCTTTTTTTCAGTAGTGTTTTCTGTAGTCATTATTATTCACACAACACTGAGTTGAGGATTGAAGGTAAGTTCAAGCCAGTTCTTATTTAAGTTAGACGTAGAAACAGATAAAATATTCTGTGAGAGTCTAGAGTGAAACTAATATGCCAGCTTCTTTGCCATTTTTCTTTTTCTTGGAAAAATCTATTTAACATCTTTACATCTACTACTCATGGGTTAAATTATGCATAAACTGTTATTCTCCATTTCAATTTCTGTCTTAGTCATTTCTTTGAGTATTAACGTTTGGCAATTTTATAACATCCAAAACTTAAATTCTGAAAATCATCTTCTAACTTTGCAACTTAATGACTTAAACTATATAAAAGAACCGATGGTTCATTTAGTTGACTACGAATGGGCTGTCACCATTATGGATTGGGAGCATCAACGTGTTGATGTGAATTTTACGCTTTTCAATTCTGGGCTTTCACCAGCAAACTTCACTTTATGCATTGATATATTCGACTCAAGTAAAGAACGTCCTATCAATCATGTTGATTCAGGCGAATGGGAATTATTCCTTAATGGAACCACTATCGAAACATTTACTAAAAGATTCCACCTCACAAAACCAACAGATTCATGGCATATTGACTGCATCGAATTTTACTGCCCATATTTCTTTGAAAACTCCTTAGGATATGATGCTTCTATTGGCTGAGCTTAACTGAAGATAATTTTAATCTGCCTTTGGAATAGTCGCCTTCTAGAAATAAGGCATCATAAGAGGTGCGAAAGTTATAAGAGTCAGAGGTCTAAATTCGTATCCTCTTCAAAGAGGAGATTTATTTGAAGATCGAAACACTTCTTGAAGATGTTGGAGTCAAACTCTTACAATTAGCAGTCATAAAGTTGCCTAATGACGTAAAACACGCACTTCAGCGAGCATATCGTGAGGAAGAAAGCGAAGCTGGAAAGACTCAGCTAGAAGCCATATTGAAAAATATTGATTTGGCAGAAAAAACCAGCACTCCTATATGCCAAGATACCGGCGTGATCATCTTTTACATTAAAGCAGGGGCTCAAGCAAAAAGCCTAGACAAAATAGAGCAGGTCCTCCAAAAGGCAACTATCAGAGCAACCAAAGAAGTACCATTACGCCCCAACGCTGTAAACCCCTTCACACAAAAGAATTCTGGAGACAACACAGGAAGGTACGTCCCCTTCTTCCATTGGCAAATAGTGCCTGGAAACACTATTGAAATTACAGTCTTACCGAAAGGAGGCGGATCTGAAAACGTATGTACCTTAGGCATGATCTCCCCTGGTGAGGGTGTAAAAGGATTAAAGAAATTTGTTGTAGACGCAGTGATGAAGGCTGGTGCAAAACCATGTCCTCCTAACATTTTAGGAGTTGCAGTGGGTGGAGGCGCAGATATTGCAATGAAACTAGCAAAAGCAGCGTTACTGAGACCATTGAATGAACCAAATCCTGAACCTGAATTGGCGAAACTTGAGAAAGAACTCTGTGAAGCTGCGAACATGACTGGAATTGGACCTATGGGATTGGGAGGTAGGTTCACCGTTTTGGGTGTAAATGTCAACTATGCTCACCGACATCCGGCATCATATCCAGTGGCGGTTGCCTTTCAATGCTGGGCAGCTAGAAGAGCATCTGCTCAAATTCACCCAGATGGAACTGTTAGATATCTAACTCATAAGGTGGTGTGATACATGACGGTTTATAAACTCAAAACTCCCATCTCTGAGGAAGACGTGCGAAAGTTGAAGGTCAACGATGTCATCTACATCACTGGAACAATGTTCACTGCCCGAGACAGCGCCCACAAGAGAGCATTACAGTTTCACAAGGATGGAAAAACACTGCCTATCGACCTTCAAGGATTAGCTGTCTTTCACTGCGGACCAATTGTGAAGAAAAAAAATGACAAATGGATCATAGTCGCTGCTGGTCCCACTACAAGCACACGCATGGACATGTTTGAGGATGAGTTCATAAAGAACTTCAAAGTTCGAGTAGTTATCGGAAAAGGTGGTATGGGCAGAAAAACAACTGACGCCATGAAAAAATATGGTGCGGTTTACGGAGCCTTCACAGGAGGAGCTGCTGTTTTAGCGGCAAAGGCAGTGAAAAACGTGAAGAGTGTAGAGTGGTCTGACCTAGGCATGCCTGAAGCCATGTGGATTTTAGAAGTTGAAGATTTTGGACCATTGACTGTAGCCATAGACGCCCATGGAAACAACCTCTTCGAAGACGTTCAGAAAAAAGTGGAAGAGAGCAAACAGAAGATTTATCAAACCTTGGGACTATAAACTTTACAAAACCGAACTGCGTCCTCAAACGAACAACAAGCATGCAGGCCTATCAATTATAAACTTGGATACGACCATTTTTTCCCAAATCCTCTGGCTGTTATGCTTACGTCTCTGATGTCAATTTTGGCATCTTCGTTTATGTCCGCGTGCGGATTCCATAACTGGTCTGTTGGTGTGCATCCAAACCTTCTCGCAACAAAGGCTATGTCTCTTATGTTTATTACGCCGTCATAATTTACATCTCCACACATGTAGGGGCTCATCAAAGGATAGTTGTCAACGTTATTCGAATCAATTAAGTGAGAAGTGTCACCTATACCATCCCCATTCGTGTCTGTGCCTGTGTAGTTGCTCCAAAAATTGCCTGCATAACCATTATCCCAAATATTCGCACCTGTAGGAAACTGCTGTTGATACACGTTATGAGTGTTGTTGAAGAAGTTGTTGTAATATATTAAGCAATTCTCAACACTCTGCATCCCTAGACCTTGCACATTGTTGTAAATGTTGTTCTTCGTAACCTGGATGTTGTTGGCGGACAGAAGTATTCCAACACTGTTATTCATTACGGAGCTCTCAATTATTGTTGCGTTTTCACCGTGAATGGCTATACCACTCGAATCTGGACAGTTTCGTATTATGAGGTGGCTAAGAAAAACTTCTTTTCCTGTTATGTATACGACAGCGTTGTCTGGGCCGTTTTCCATGTTACCATCAATAATTGTTGGGCTACTGCTCGCCCCTATGATTTTCAAATAATCTTTGTCTACTGTAATATGTTCATAATACATTCCTGAAGCGACTTGGATGGCATCTCCAGGAGAGGCTTCAAATATTGCTTGCTGTATCGTGGAGTACTGATCTGGAACTTTCAGCGTGTGACAAGAAGTGACATCGATGGCAGCCCAACATGCTTGCAACTCACGTTCCATATCACAGTGATCAGCTCTTCCAAACGCAATTCTAAACTCTTCCCCGGGTGTCAAATTAGAAATTGCTATATACCGATAGTACCAAACACCGGGTTCATGTCCATAAGCATAATCCAAGACTCGAGTTACATTAGTGACGTAGCCAGAAAAATCTGAGCGCAACAAGTACACGGATAAATGTTTTCGGTCAAGATGAGGAGTAATATCATTGTACATGAAATAGCCTTTCACCACTACTCTTCCTGACGGCGGAACCATAAATACCTCATTGTAGTAACCGAAAAAATCGTACATAAATTCAAAGGCACCAGGATAACCAATCGTATTAACTGAACTGCCATCTCCATAGGGAGTTGAGACGGCAGCAATATTGACGTAATGGTTTGCTGGAATTGTTCCTTTTGTCCACGAACTAATGGTCATGTCAAGTGGAAACGCATTAACTCCACGTAAAAACAAAAACACGGAAACGAGTAGCAGTAGAACTCCCTTTTTCACAATCCCAGCATCCATACGGTTTCATATGAAATGGTGGCTTTTACATTTTATGGAGAAAACATCTAGCTGGATACTAATGCATTCCATGAACACGATATTGAGCATACAATCTACAATCTACAATCTACATATTCTCAGTTTTCATCCATTTCAGTATAACTGCTATCCAGTGAAAGGTTATTAAATGAA
>CAZCYX010000054.1:8841-11698 GCA_964503065.1 uncultured Candidatus Bathyarchaeia archaeon | reverse complement strand
GTTAGTAGGGTTGATGGACGGTTGTTTTTATGGGTTGATGAAGCAGAGGAGGTGGCACAAAGGTTAAGCAGAGTCTTTGGGATTTCGTCGGTCTCGCCCGTTTTGGAGACGACCTCTAGACTTGAGGATATTGTGGATAGGGCAGTTTTTTTGGCTGGTAAACGTTTGGGTGAAGGCAGTAGTTTTGCTGTTAGGTGTAGGCGTGTGGGCTCTCATCCTTATGGGAGTAGGGATGTTTGTGAGGTTGTGGGGCGTCAGGTTTTGGAGGAGTTCGGCGATAAGCGTGGTGTTAGGGTTGATTTGAAGATGCCTGATGTTCGTTTTGGGGTTGAGGTTCGGGGTGATCGAGGGTTTGTTTATTCGGATGTGGTGGCGAGTGTGGGAGGTATGCCTTTGGGGACTCAGCCTCGTCTGGTTGGTCTGTTGAGTGGCGGGTTTGATTCGGCTGTGGCTTGTTGGTTGGTCATGAAACGAGGAGCACCAGTAGTGCCAGTTTATTTTGATAATAGTCCTTTTACGGATGAGAGGACGACTGAGAAAGCTAAGGAGGTGGCTAAAGTGTTGTTTAGTTGGGCGATTGGGTTTCCTAGGAGACTGTTTATCGTGCCTTTTGGAGAGGCTTTAGAAGCTATTGTGGATGGGGCGCCTCATCGGTTGACGTGTGTTTTGTGTAAACGTTTGATGTATCGTGTAGCTGAGCGTATAGCCGATCAGATTAAGGCTGTGGGGATTGTGACTGGAGAAGCCATTGGGGAGCAGGCGAGTCAGACACTAAATAATCTGAGGGTGTTGGATGAGGCAGTGCAAAAGTGTCCAATCTATAGACCTTTGTTGGGGTTTGATAAAACAGAGACTGATGCGTTAGCGAGGAAGATAGGAACATACGAGATTTCAGGATGGAAGGCGAAGGGATGCACAGCAGCACCTCAAAAACCAACAACAAAAGCAAGGCTAGAAGAAGTTAAGGACGCGGAAGAAAAACTGGAAGTAGAGGACCTAATAGAGGATTTAGTAAACTCTCTTAAAGTCGAGCGTCTGTAGTGCGCGCATTTATTTCACGTATGTAAATTGTTTTGTAGTTTTCTCTTCGATTATTTCATTTTTAGGTGTATGATTAGTTTTGGCATGAGTTCGGTTCCATGTGGTAAAATGCCCAATTCTCCCTTCTTGCATTCTTTTTCCGAGAACTTTTGAACCTTGTCAGCTCGGACCTTGTTCCCTGATATGAGAAGAGGCACAGGATCATCACTGTGAGCCTTCAGTTTACAAGGTGTCGAATGATCTGCTGTAACACAGATAACACAATCTTCTAAGTTAATCTTTTTCAGCATATTCCCAACGAAGTACTTGTCAACAGTGGCAATCAGTTGAGTTTTGAGGTTGAAGTCTCCATCATGACCAGGCTCGTCCGGACCTTTAATGTGTATATAGAAACAGTCGTAGAGTGCTAGGTTTTCTAGCAGCTTTTCTACTCTCAGTTTGCAGTCTTTTTCAAGGCTCTTGGATGGAGGCGGCAACTCGACCATGTGCATACCAGCCAGCTTGGATATTCCCCTCTCTACAGGCATGTCAGCAAGGCACACGAAACTGAAACCATACTGTTTGTTCAGACGGGGAAACTTTGGCAGGTGAACACCAGCATCTCTTGTAAGAATAACATTCGCCTTCAGCTTTCCTTCCTTAACACGTTTCTTGTTAACCTCATACTCATCTAAAATTGCTATGCTCTTCTCAGTAAATTCGTTAACGAGGTCTGCAGAAATCTTTGCTTCTTCAGTTTTGTCCAAGGGTCTACATTTTCTCAGAATCATTTCGGCTTCAGCTTCTGCTACGCCGATGCCTTTGACTCTCTTATAGGCTGGGTCAGTGTTAGTGATGTTCCCTGAAAGTTTCTTCTCTCTGCTTCTTATGACTAAAGCCCCTCTGTGACCCAGAGTATTCTTAAACTGAAAACTGGCTGGATAAGACTCTAATCGTACCTGCCCATTTATGACCTTGGCTAATTCCCTGGCTTCTTCAGTAGTCAGATTTCTTCCCACCCTCCTATCCACAATCTTATTTTCAGAACCCAAAGTGGCAAAGTTACATCTCAAAGCCAAATCACCATCCTCAAAAGGCAAGTCTGCACCAAGGGCTTCAAGGACTCCTCTACTCACCTCATACTTGAAAGGATCATACCCCAAAATTGAAACCACAGCCACATCACTTTCAGGCGCAACACCCCTCCCAACCGCATACATCAACCCAGTCTTTCCAGCTTTGGCAAGAAAATCCATGTTAGGAGTCTCAGCAGCCTCAAGAGGAGTCCTATCCCCCAACTCCTCAATTGGCAAGTCACCCATACCATCAATAACCACATAAATCAACTTCAAACGTTCAAGCCTCCCCAAACAATCATATAACAACTTCCATTTAAAACTTGAACAGTCTTCAACCCCCTCTCCCCCTCTATACTAGACCTAGACAGACAGACACAAAACTCCTTAAACCCCAAATCCTCATCTATTCTTGTCCATTATGTCATCAATTGACATCGCCCTCAAAATCTTCCGACAATTAGAACCAGAAGACATCCAAATACTCCACGCCATCGAAACCCTAACAAAGCAATACCAATACATACCAGAAGAACAAATCCCCCCAAAAGCCAAACTACCACAATCCAAAGTCCAACACCACCTCCCCAACCTAACCAAAAACCACCTTCTACAACACCAAGCCAAACCATACAAAGGCTACAACCTCACAACCGCAGGCTACGACTGCCTAGCCCTCAACGCCCACGTCAAAGCCAACATCCTCGAAGCCATAGGCAAACCACTAGGCGTCGGAAAAGAAGCAGACGTCTACGACGCCC
>CAZCYX010000054.1:0-8741 GCA_964503065.1 uncultured Candidatus Bathyarchaeia archaeon | reverse complement strand
GAAGCCATAGGCAAACCACTAGGCGTCGGAAAAGAAGCAGACGTCTACGACGCCCTCACACCAACCAACCAACAAGTCGCCATAAAATTCCACCGCCTCGGCAGAACAAGCTTCAAACAAACCAAACGCAAACGCAGCTACACACAACAGTACACATACACCCCAAACTGGCACCAACAATCAACAATCGCAGCCAAAAAAGAATACAAAGCCCTAAAACTCCTCGAACCACACAACATAGCAGCCCCAAAACCCATAAAACACAACCGCCACACCCTCGTCATGACTCTGATCAATGGCGCACCCATAAACCTCTACCCAAAAATCCCACACCCACAAAAAGTCCTAAAAGAAATTCTAAACAACATCAAAAAAGCCCACCAGAAAGCAAAAATAATCCACGCAGACCTCAGTCCCTACAATATCCTCATCCAACCAGACCTCCACATCCTCATCATAGACTGGCCCCAATACGTCTCAATAACCCATCCAAACGCCCAACAACTGCTAAAACGCGACCTGAAAAACATACTGAAATTCTTCAAACAAAAAGAGAGAATAGAAATAACCCTAAAGCAAGCTTTCAACTACGTAAAAGAAGACTAAACGCTACTTACCACGACCAACATCTAAACCAATATACAAAATATTATTCCCACGAACCAAAACAGTCCCATAATTAGCCAAAGGCTTCTCCCTAAAAAACTCAGAAGCTCCATCCAACATAATATTCATATGGCCATCACAACGAATCATACGACCCCTATACTCAACACCATTCTTCAAAACAATCAAAATGTTACTATTCAACTGCTTAGTCAAAACATTCAACGGCTTCATACTAGGCTGCAACTTACTAGACTCCATAACAATTCCCAACACAATACCAACCTCAACCTCTAACTATAAAAATCTTATGAAACAAAACACAAAAACCAAAAGCAACACAACAAAAAAGGCAAACAACATGGAAATAAAGAGTTAACAAAAAAGATAAGACAAAGTGTCCTCAACAAGCCGTGGATCAAGCTTTTCATATGCTTCAATGCTGCCAGTGTCATACCAAAACGCATCCGACAAGTAGCCATAAACAGGCCTTCCAACCTTTATAAGATACGGAATCACATCTTTCATCAAATCCAACCTATGCCTCTTCTCAACTAACTCCTCCATATCCTCAAGAACCTCTCCATTAAAGATCAATATTCCCACGCTCACTGGCTTTTCTAATGTAGGTTTCTCTACGAATCCTCGAATTCTTCCCTCTCCATCAAGATCGGCTAGACCCACTCTGACGGTAAAGCCGGATGCCAAGGCCACTGTAGCCGAAGCCTGTTTATTTTTATGATAACGTTGTAGATCTTGCAGATTCATGTTTGTTAGAATGTCTCCATAATAAACAAGAATGGTGTCGTTTGTGTCTATCTTCCCTTTTCTGAAGGCAGTTAGCACGGAACCTGCTGTGCCTTTTAACGATTTTTCGTCATGGATATACGTGATGTTTACGTTGAATCTTGAGCCGTCGTCAAAATAATTAACGATTTGTTCAGCCTTGTAATTTACGAGAAAAGCTAAGTCTTCGATTCCATGGAATCTGAAGAGCCGTACCACATATTCCAACAATGGCTTTTGCTTCGCTCCTATGGGAATCATTGTTTTCTGGAAGTAGTAAGTGATGGGTCTTAGTCTTACGCCAGGTCCACCACATAGAACTAATCCTTTAATATTATTCATGTTGAGCCCAGTAAATAAGAAAGGGGCGGAAAAAAGAAATAATTTTCTCTCTCTGGACTACTCTTTCTTCTCTTCTTCGGCTTTCTCTTCAATTTCAATCTCTTCTAGAGGCTTCGGTGGAGGAGTTGTTGCCATTGTCCAGCCGATCCAAGCGCCAATAAATAGCACGACAAGGAATGCTATGAGTACTGGTACTGCTACAAGCCAGAGTCGAGTTATAGTAGGGTCAATTGGGGGTTCAATCCAAGAAAATATGTACGTTGGGAAGATGAGGGCTATTGCGTATACGATTGCAACAATTACGCAGATTATGAAGATGAGTCCGCCGATGGTTTGATCTTTGCTTACCATACGATTTCACCACAGTGTAGCCATGTTTATTTATAACCCTATTATAAATTTTGTCATGCATTGGGTTCTAGACGGTTCCTGCTTCCCATGTAGCAATGTACCTTCTCTGTTCTTCCGTGAGCGTGTCAATCTCCACTCCCATAGCCTTTAACTTCAAGCTTGCAACAAGGTTGTCGATTTCTTCTGGGACTTTGTAGACTTTTGGCTTCATTTTGCCTTTCTGCGCTAGATATTTGACGCACAAGGCTTGGTTTGCGAAGGACATATCCATAACTTCTGATGGGTGTCCCTCTGCAGCGGCAAGGTTGACGAGTCTTCCTTCTGCTAATAAGTAGATTTTCTTTCCATTTTGAAGGAGGTATTCTTCTAGGTTGGGTCTGATGGACCTTTTTGAAGATGTTATGCTTTCTAGGTTGGGTATGTCGATTTCAACATTGAAGTGGCCACTGTTGGCTAGAATGACATTGTTTCTCATTTTTAGCATATGTTCTTTTCGAATGACGTTTATGTCTCCAGTGGTTGTGACAAATATGTCGCCTGTTGTAGATGCCTTATCCATGGAGGTTACGTGGAAGCCATCCATGACCGCTTCAAGTGCCTTTACAGGGTCTACCTCTGTAACGATTACGTTTGCGCCCATGCCTTTGGCTCTTAGGGCAATTCCTCTACCGCACCATCCGTAACCGCTTACTACAAAGTTTTTTCCAGCCAGCAGTAGGTTTGTGGTTCGGATTATTCCGTCTATTGTGCTCTGTCCTGTTCCATAGCGGTTGTCGAAGAGATGTTTTGTGTAGGCGTCATTCACTGCTATAATTGGATATTTTAGGGCACCTGCTTTTTCCATTGCCCGTAAGCGTACAACTCCAGTTGTTGTCTCTTCAGTGCCACCTTTAATTCCCTCTAAGGCTTCCTTTCTTTTCATATGGACAGTGCTTACTAGATCAGCCCCGTCATCTATGGTGATTATAGGTTTGTGGTCGATGACCTTGTTGATGCACCAGTAGTATTCTTCGGTGGTTTCGTTTCGCCAAGCATATACATTGATCTCTTGTTCTGCGAGTGCTGCTGCCACTTCATCTTGGGTTGATAGGGGGTTGCATCCACAGAGAGCAATGTCGGCTCCGCCAGCGGCGAAGGTGCTCATGAGGACGGCTGTTTCTTTTGTTACATGTATGGACGCCCCTATCGTGAAGCCTTTGAGGGGGTTCTCTTTTTCAAATTGATGTTTTATTTGGTTGAGGACTGGCATGTGGTTGGATGCCCATTCTACAAGGAGTTTTCCTTGTGAAGCTAAGTCGGAGTCTTTAATTTTGAAGTTTGCCATCGTCATCACTTTTTTGTAATTTAGCTACTGTTTTCTGCTAGACGTTTTAATAGGCTTTCCTTTGTTTTTTCTGCCATTTCCAAGACTTGGTGGATGTCTATTGTTTTTATTTCTCGGTTTTCCATGATTATTTTGCCTTTTATCAGAACCGTGTCTACATCTGCTGCTCTGGCTGAGTATACAAGATGGCTGACCTCATTGTGGAGGGGATATAGATGAGGCTTCTTGAAATCAAGTATTGCCAAATCTGCGTCTTTCCCGATTTCAATTGATCCTATTTCGTGGTCCCACTGCAGTGCCTTTGCGCCTTCTATTGTTGCCATTCTCAAAACTTGCTCGGCTAGTAGTAAGGTTGGGTCTTGGTTGACGCCTTTATGTAGGAGGGCTGTTGTTTTCATGACTTCGAACATGTCCGAGTTGTTGTTAGAGCAGGGACTGTCTGTTCCTAAGGCAACTGTAACTCCAGCCTTAATTAGACTTGGCACTGGGCTGATGCCGGAAGCAAGTTTGAGGTTTGAAATAGGATTATGGGAAACTTTGACTTCTCTTTCTTTCAGAATCTTGATGTCTTTTGGAGTGAGGGCTACACAGTGGGAAGCAATTAAATCTCTTCCTAATACATCTAAGGCGTCTAAATATTCTATTACTCCGCCTTCAAAAGAAACATTAAACGCTTGTTTGATTTTTTCTGTTTCATCTGAAGTCTCTGCGATGTGCATGTGCTGAATGATTGGGGTGTTAGGTGAACCGTATTCTTGGTTAAGTTCTCTTGTGATGTCTCGTAGTTCTTTTATGTATTCTGGGTCGACTGTGTAAGGAGAGTGGGGGTCGACGCTTGTTCGGATGAGTCCGTTTGCTTTGTTGTGCCAGTTTTTGGCTAGGGTTCTCAATGCTTTTTTGTCTTCTTTTTTTCTCCATGAGAAGCATACGTGTCCGATTACGCCTCTTAGTCCTGTTTCTGCGAAGGCTTTTGCTTCGTTATATTCGTCTATGTAGTGGTACATGGTGTTGACGGTTGTTGTTCCGCTCATTATGGATTCTACTGCTGTTAGAAGTGCCCCGATGTAGATGTCGCGTCCAGTCATGTGCTTTTCTAGGGGCCAAATCCAGTTTTCCAGCCACTGTTTTAGTGGAAGGTCGTCTGCATAGCCTCGGAGCAGGCTCATAGCTGCGTGTTGATGGGTATTTATGAGCCCCGGGATTACAACTTTTCCTTTTGCGTTAATTCTTTCATAGTGAGGATATTTCAGCTTGAGTTTGTGGCTTTTTCCGATGTCGATGATGCGTCCGTCTTCAATGATTATTGCGCCGTCTTTTATGATCCCTTTTCGGCTTATTGTGACTATAGTTCCGCCATCAACTATTACTTCCATGAAAGACTGACTCCATTCTGTCTCTTTATGATTTGAGAGCAAGAAACTTAGTTTTAATTATGTCTTGTTGAAATAAGGGCTTATAAGCAGTATTAGTCCAGCTGTTATGAATATGGCCCCGAAGAATTCATGGTTCAGTATGTCTTGAGGGTCAAAGGGTCTGCCACCAGTTATGTAAATGTGATGTATAATTATGAGAATTCCTATTAAGATGAGTACGATACTTAGTTTTTGAGTTTTCAATGTCTTGCCTTCATATTTTGGTAATGTTTCGATTCAGTATTTGGGATTACTCTTAAGTATATTTCTTTACCATGTGGTTTTGAGAGAGTTTAATTATGTTGAGTAGCAAGCTTGGCGAGACTCCGACGGTTCAGAAGCAAGTTGTGGAAGCTCTAATGAAGCCTGAAGTTTATGACGAAGAGCCAGGTCGAATTGAACTGATCCAGACCCATATATCCTTCGTCTTTTTGACCAGAAACTTTGTCTACAAGGTGAAGAAGGCTGTAGATCTCGGATTCTTGGACTTCACAACCCTTGAAAAGAGACGTCTCTTCTGTGAAAAGGAGTTGGAGCTCAACAGGCGGCTGTGCGGAGACATGTATCTCGAGGTTGTTCCCATTAACAGATCAGATGTAGTCAAGATAAAAGGCGAAGGAGAAACCATCGAATATGCTGTGAAGATGAAGAGAATGCCTCAAGAGAAGATGATGAATCAGCTCCTCGAAGAGAAAAAAATCGATGGTAGACTCCTTGACAGAATAGCAAAGATCATCGCGGAATTTCATTCAAATGCGGAAACGAATAGGAGGATAAGCGAGTTCGGCTCCTTGGCGATAATAGAGACCAATTGGAAGGAGAATTTCGAGCAGGTTCAGGATTTTGTCGGCAAGACGATATCCATGAAGGATTTCACATTAGTCCGTGAAAGAATCGACGATTTCATGAAGAGAAACGTGTCCTTTTTTGAAAAGAGGGTAGCGGACGGTCGAGTTAGAGATTGTCACGGAGACATCCATTCGGGTAACATCTTTGTTGCAGACCGAATCTACATTTTCGACACGATTGAATTCAATGAAAGATTTAGGTATTCTGACGTTGCCTCCGATGTTGCCTTTTTAGCCATGGACTTAGACTTCAAAGAACGAACCGATCTGTCTAACTTCTTCGTTAAAAAATATGTTGAGTATTCTGGAGACCAAGAGTTGACGAAACTTCTTCCTTTCTACAAATGCTACCGAGCCTACGTGCGAGGAAAAGTCACCAGTTTCAAACTTAAAGATCCCAGTATAGGTAGTGAGGAAAAGAGTGCAGCAATGAAAGAAGCAAAAGCATACTTCAAACTAGCCACCACTTACGCGAAAATTATTTAATTGGCTCAAAAAGCTTAAGAAGATGCGCGCTAATTGATTCAGTTCGATTTTTTTAGTGTGTAATCATTTTTGTCATAGGAGTTGGCGTGACCATTTGGACATGTATGAACGTTTCCTATGAACTGGGAAGTTGCAAAAGAACGAGGGTTAGTTCTAATTCCCACAGAAAATTCAACGCCACAAGTTTTGCATTTTGTGTATAAATCATGTGGCGAAGTGTCTTTGGGTAAGTCTTTTTCTTCAATCTTCTCAGGCTTGCTTTCTAATCGAACCAAACTAGAGAAACTATTCAAGTAATCGTCTAAACTACTGTACCAAACAACACCGCCATTAAAATGGCAGAGGTCTTTTGCAACCTTTACTAGATTGTGGTCGGGGTTGACAACAATTAGTTCTTCTAAGTTGTTTCCCATTAAAGATTCAATCAACAAATGTTTTGTTGAAAAATCAGTTGGGGAGAATGAATACCCAATAACGGCCAATTTCTTACATTTAGAAAGTGCCATTTTTGCCAATTCCCATATTTCTATAAAAGGTTTTTTGTCATAATATTCGTCTTTGTACAATACAGGAGTAATTATTAATGGCGTAACAAACCAACCATTGTGATCTGGGGGTCTATTAAACCACCAAGTGCCATCTTTCAGTATGATTTCTGACTCTTTTTCACCTAATTCTGGCTCAGTTTCTCCTGGCAGAGTTGGAAAACTCCTTACAGGTAAATATCTGAACCAATTAAGTGATCCATGCAATTTTAGCAATGGCTTTGAATAAAGCTGATTTTGCGGGAGAGAGTAAAATCGAGACCCTCTGGCAAATTTACTTACACCTGCTTGCTGAAGCTGAATTTCATCAAATTTGAACCCATAACCTAGGGGTTTATTCCAATTAAAATGACTGTAACTCAAAACGTTATCAGGCAATTCTGTTTCTTCAGAAGGTCTATATTCCAAAAACTCTTGAGGAACGGACAGTCTTACTCCATAGGCAGACTCCAAAACGTGATCCATTAAGCAATCATAATTAAAGGTGATGATTGTGGGTTTCTCATGGAGAATAACTCTTCCCAAATTACGCATGGTATAAGATAGAGAAGCAAAATGTTCGAAATCTGAGAGAACTTCAGCAAGAAAAGATTCCAGATTGAACTTGATATTGACCAATCTCTTTAGTTCTTCAGTCTTGTCATCTCGTGCAGCTTGCTTGATCTGTCGTTCCAAATACGTGAAGCACAATTCTAAATCGAACGGGACATTTGCTAGATCATCTTTGGTTTTTCTAAAGTTTGCTTGTATATAGTCGTATACATCTCGAATTCGTTCTGAATAGTAATCGTCGCTAAACTTTCTTTTCTTCAACGCAATATTGAAGAAGTTATTTAATAATGGGGGTGAATCATCATCCCAATCTTTTATGACTTGGTTTACACCAGCTCCCATCATGTAGACAACTTCCTTCATATTCTTAAACCCAAAGTTTTATTTTCCAAGGCTCCAATAAATCAGTTTTGTTCAAATGGTGAAGGAAGTGCCTACGCTTTATCTAAAGTGCAAAACCTGTAGTGTAGAATTTGCATCGGGAATTAGTTGTGATAAGGAAAGCTTTGAAACCTTGACTTTGAAAGGGAATTATCATACTTGTCCCAAAAGACATATGCATCAATATGACAAGAAGGATTATTACTTCAAAAAATAATCTCATAGCGGGCGCAAAGTGCGGTGCTTCGAACTCATTTAGGATTGAATCTTACAAACTCTTCTTAATGGTTCTTTAATCACGGAAAGTTCACTTAAAGTTGAATTGGTCAGCTACATATTTGGGGACTTTCACCGTTCCCATGATGATTGGCTTTTGGTGGCAGTCGCTTCCTCCAGTCATGATTAGTCCATGTTTTTTTGCAAACTTTACGTAATGACGGGTTGTTAGGGCGTCATTTCTGGAGTGCCAACACTCCACGCCATCAATGTACTTTAAAATCGACTCTTCTATTATCTCTGTCTGTTCGTGCAGCGATTTAGTCAGCTCTGTAAGTGAAACTCCATGAGGATCGTTAGGATGGGCTAAGACTATTATTCCTCCAGCATCTCTCACCAGTCTCGATGCCTCTTCAATGTAAAGAGGATACTTAGGAACATCGCATTTCACAAGATACTTATCAAAAGCTTCTTGTTTGGTTCTAACAATTCCCTTTCTTACCAAATAGTTCGCTATATGAGGCCTCCCAAACACCCCATCAACAGAAGCTTGAATCTCCCTCAAATCCTTCTTCGTTAACTTTTCAATCCCTTCCTTCTCAAATTCCGCATTAATCTTATCCAAGATTTTTGCAGCTCTCTCCTCCCGATATTCTGCCGTTATTCGAAGTTTGTCCTTTAACTCCCTATTCTTTACATCAAAATGGTAACCCAAGAAATCTAACGATATGGATTTGCCACCCTGATATTTGGGGTGGGAGAAGGTTACATTCAATTCGACACCAGAAACATAACGGATTCCATTTTTCCCCGCCAAAGCCATGGCTTTCCCTTGACAATTAATCGAATCGTGATCCGTAATCGATATTAACCCAATGTTTCTGATTTTAGC
>CAZCYX010000053.1:0-12196 GCA_964503065.1 uncultured Candidatus Bathyarchaeia archaeon | reverse complement strand
TACACAGCGAGGGCATCATTTCCGTCTACAACCACGCCGGGAATGCCATAAGCAGCAGCCCGGTCAGCCACATTTTCTATTGCCATCACTCTTGACTGATGGGTTCCCATGGCATACAAATTGTTCTCACAAATAAACAACACCGGAAGCGTCCAGACAGCCGCCATATTGATTCCTTCATGGAATGTTCCTTGATTTGAAGCCCCATCACCAAAGAAGCAGGCCACAACTTGGTCGGTTCCTCTTATCTTGATAGATAAGCCAGCACCTGCAGCTATGGGAAGCCCTGCTCCAACCACTGCAGTGGCGCCTAGCATGCCGATTGTGAAATCTGCTATATGCATGGAGCCTCCTTTACCTTTGCAATATCCAGTTTTTTTGCCCAAAATCTCTGCCATAACCTTTTCCAGTTTTGCACCTTTTGCGATACAGTGTCCATGTCCACGATGGGTGCTCGTTATGTAATCATCTTTTCTAAGGTTAGCGCATACACCAACTGCTATGGCCTCTTGTCCAGCATACAAGTGAATAGTTCCGGGAACAAGATTTTGACCATATAGATCATACACTTTTTCTTCAAAATGCCTAATTTCCAGCATTTTTCTATACATGTCGATTGATATTGCTTTTTCTGGCATCAACCGGTCTCACCTTAGAAGGCTAATAGAGTATCCACATTATTTGCTGTTGTTCATTATAAATTACTTGAGGAGATGGCAATACGGATGTTGTGGAGTAGCATTACCCTTTAACCGGGGATTGTTCCAAGTTCACTGAAGAAATAGTCTCGATCCTCTTTCTTTTTGATTTTATCTCCAGCTTCTTTTGCTAGTTTGATGTAATTCTTACAATCGGTTTTCTTCCCAGCAACAGCGTACGCTCTTGCCATTGCTTCATAAGCAAAGGCAATATCGAAGTCTCCAATGTTATTCTCTTTGCATATTTCTAAACATCTTTCAGCATGGTAGAGTGTCGATTGCGATCTGTTCAGAACTGAATAAACACGGGAAATCTGCCATTCACCTCTCTCAAACTCCAGCGCCGTTCCGATCTCGCCCCAATGAAAACGAGAAGTGTGAGCAGCATGAATCATTTTATCATCTTCTTCTTTGGTTCTGTGTTTCTTGTTCAAGAGGCTCCAAACAAGGTTAAACATGTCGACTGCAAACTTCTTGTGAGCTTCTAGTTCTGTATATTTTTTCTCTTCAGTCATTTTAATGCCTCCAATATTTGTTTTTGTTCTGTCTAACGTTTTATATATTTTCTCACTGTTTGCTGCAAACTACATTGGTAATTTGCTGCTGGTTCTTTTGGTTCAGCTATAACCTTTCTGTGTCGGTCACGTTACAATTCTCAGAGTTATCTTATGCAAAGGTTTATTAGCGACTAAGTGTATAGAAGAGTTGGATATGTCATAAAATGGACATATTGTATATGCGTGAAACGGAAAAACTGTTCAACAAAAATACAGATAAAGAAGGAATCAAAATGGAACAAACAGTCCAAAAACAAAGAAAAGACATTATACGCGTCAAGTGCCCCTATTTTCGCAAAACACCTAACAAGACTTGCGTAAGAATGGCTGAGAAGGGACTAGACGCTGAACTCTCCGACTTTGACATCAAACACTTCTGCAACGGCAACCCAATTAACTGCTTCTTCTTCCGCCAAGCTCCACCAAAAAAAGAAGATGAAACAAAACTTCCTTCACGGAAACATCATTTCTTCAACATACGAATAAAGCCTAGAAAGGTTCAATAACAGTTCTAAGTTATTTCAAGGCATTAATGTTTTTTTTATAACTCAGCAAGGTTTTCTTGTTTGTTTCTTCTATTTTTCGCCGACGACAAACGTGTATTCATTTTCATAGATTATCTCATTTCCAGTGCCCTTCTTTTCCCATTTTTCTCTTAGTTTCTTTTCGAAAATCTTCAAGCCTTTCTGGAATTCTTCTTCACTGAGCAGGGTCAATGTGGAAATAAACTTCTTCCTAATTTTCTCTAAGTATTCTACTATGGAAACCTTGATGGTTCCTCTGGAGACAACATGGTATCGGGTATTTCCAAAACCTGCTGACAGTAACATGTACTTGAGCCTATGAATTGGGGGAAATCGTTTAAGATCTATTTGTCTTGTCTTTGGAAAATCCATAATTATCGATCTTCTGAGCTGTCCGTGAGATTTCGTCATGATTACAAGCGTGCCATTTTTCTTTAGTACTCGATATACTTCGTCTATGATTTTCTTCTTGTCAATTGTTTGATGGATCATCATGGTCATGATTGCACAATCAAAATGGGCGTTATCGAAGGGAAGGTTTTCTGCATCTCCAATTTGCCACTCAACTCGGTGACTATCTTCCTTTGTTCTAGCCTTCTTGATCATCTCTCTTGCAGAGTCTAAGCCAAAGATTACGGCGTCAGTCTTTTTTGCGAGAGGAATTGTGTAAATGCCAGTGCCACAACCGACGTCCAGAACTATTGAACCAGCGGACAACTTTCCTAGGTCAACAATTTTGGACAACCAAAACTCCAGGACATGTGGTGGCGGAACTCTAGTGTCATCGTAATATTCAGATATCAGTGTGTAATCGACTTTTTTGCTCTGCATTCTATAACAGTCTCTTTCAGAGTTTTCTTAAAAACTTTCTATGTGGTTTCCTTTGTCATTTGCTCTTCTAAGTAGCAATAGTTTCATTTGTGTGGTATGCCTATCTCTATTTGAGAGTAGAAGCCTTGATGGTTGGTATAGTTGGGAAGCCGAACACTGGCAAGTCCACATTCTTTAGTGCTGCAACTTTGGCGCCCGCTGAAATTGCAAGTTATCCGTTCACCACAATTAAGCCAAATCGAGGAGTAGGCTACATAAGGTCTCCGTGCGTGTGCACAGAATTTGGAGTAAAGGACAACCCAGTCAACTCCCTCTGCCTAGACGGAATAAGACTAATTCCAGTAGAGTTAATCGACTGCGCAGGACTGGTGCCTGGCGCATGGCAAGGAAGAGGACTCGGAAACCAATTTTTAGACGAGATTCGGAAAGCAGACGCCCTCATCCACATCATCGATGCCGCAGGCGCCACAGATTCTGAAGGAAGAACAGTTAAGTTAGGTTCTCACGATCCACGGGAGGATGCACGGTTTTTAGAGACGGAAATAACTATGTGGATGGCACAAATATTGAAGAAGGACTGGTCAAAACTTGCCAGAACGGCTGAATCAGGTACACATGACATAATTGGCCTCCTTGAGAATCAGTTCAGTGGATTAGCAATAAAGAGAGTTCATATCATCGAGGCACTGAGAAAAACCGAATTAAATGAGGATAAACCGACAACTTGGAGCGAGGATGACCTTGTTAGCTTCTTAGACGAGTTGAGAAGGATTTCTAAACCAATGCTCATCGCTGCGAACAAGATTGACCTTTTACCGGCTGAAGAGAACGTTGAAAGACTGAAAGAATTAAACCCACTAGTTGTTCCATGCTGTGCAGAGGCAGAACTCGTCTTGAGAAGAGCCACAGAAAAAAGGTTAATTGACTACAAACCCGGAGACTGCAACTTCAATATCCTGAAGCCAGACGAAATAACAGAAGCCCAAAATAAAGCGTTAAAAACTGTTCAAGAAAGAGTGCTTTTGAAATTTGGAACCACAGGCGTTCAAGAAGCCATAAACATGGCCTATTTCAAACTCTTAAACATGATAGTCGTCTATCCAGTGGAAGACATTGAACATCTCTCAGACCACAATGGAAGGGTGCTTCCAGACGCTTACGTTGTGCCATATGGCACTACAGCACGCCAACTAGCCTACACGATCCACACAGAACTCGGAGAAGGCTTCATCCACGCAGTTGAAGCCCGCGAAAAGAAGAGAATCGGAGAAAACCACGTGCTTAAAGACAGAGATGTAGTCTCGATAGTCAGCGCGAAAAAGAGGGGTTAACCTATTTCTAAAAAGGTTGTTACATCAGACTTTGTATCAGCTGCACAGTATCGGTTTCCACTTTGACCAGATCTTCTGAATTCGGTCGACCTCGTATATCTCCAAGTTTACCCTTTGTACTTAGCAGTTCGTTCCCATGAAACTCGCCCACAACATACCATTCTGCTCTAACATCGAAGCCAAGATGTTCAAAAAATTGGCGCATATACTTTCCAGCAGGAATCGCTTCGTTTATCCCAGTGTGTGGTCCAGAGTAAGTGCAGAACACAACGGCACTTTTTCCAGGAATCTTCGGAGCGCATGGTTTGATGAGTCCACGTTTTGCGTATTCCTTTCTCTTTTCTTTAATGAACTTAAGAACAGGTTGTGCAGGCATCCAAGTATGTGAGGGTGAACCGAGAAAGACTAGGTCATAATCATAGAGCTCCTCTTCTCTGGCTTCCTTGACCATTTTGATTGTTGGCTCTAAACCACTTCTTTTCAATCCTCTATGGATAGCTTTTGCGACCTTCTCGGTATTCCCGGTTCCAGACCAGTAAACTATTAATGTTTTAACTTTGCGAAGGTTTACATGTTTCATTTCTTATCCAACCTTGTCCAGTGTTTTGACAACACTGTGCTATAGTTGTTGTGTTGTTTGAGCATGGTGTAGTATCCGTATTGGATGGTTGTGCAGACTAGGTATTCCGTTCCGTACGGATTGATGGCTGTGGCATTGACTGCCTGCAGACTTGTCCCTTTAAAACTGCTAAAAATCTGGTGGGCTACACTGTTGAAACTCATTTACTGGAACGCTTCTTTAATGCAGTTTACGTATTTTTCTTTTCAATCGCCGAAATGAACGGTTCAGCATTTTTCTAGGTTTAGAGTCAGGCAAGACTATAGCTATGAAGATGAACATAAATGGTATCATTATTATCAGGCCGATTAGCCGAAGTACTCCAGCTCCGACAAGTGGATCAAGAAATGGAACAAGAAAAACGTCGACAGGAAACATAAAGACACTAAAAATCAAGGCTGTGTACATAAGCACTGCCGGAAACAGAAGCCAAGCTAAAAGAATTCTGCCAACATCGTACCAAGATTTAAACAAATTTCTTTTCTTACAAAACAAAAAGGCAAGTATTATTGTCAGTACCAACCATAAACTACACCAACTCATCGGCACTGTAAAAGCCATGATGAACCAGCCAAGTAAATCACTTGGAGCCTGTTTAGGAATTATAGAAAAGCCAAGCATATAATTCAGCAGCAGTCCGAGTGGAAGTCCGAAGAACATGCCAAGAATAAATGATCTGAGGAGTATACCTTCCTCCACTTTTTCGTATTTTACAGGTCCAATTCGCATGTTGATCATCCAATCGATGCTAAGTATAGACGTAGATAGACAATCATTAGGGCGAAGTCGATAAATGCGAATGCTATGCCTGTTACGTCCAAGAAGTTTAGCTTTAGGGCATTCATGGATTTTATTACACTGCTTATTTGGCCGAAGAGAAGTCTAGCAGCTGAGGTTAACCACTTGAGGACGCCTGTGGCAGTGAGAACCAAGCCCATAGTGCATGAGATTGCAGAGGTAAGAAAGGCGCCAAGCCAAGATTTAGAATCTTGTCCAGTAAGAAAATAAAGAGCGAGTGTTTGAAGAATCGACACACTTGTGTATATTGCGATGGCAAGCAAAACTCCGAGGGCCGTCATTCCAGCCATTCTTGCAGCAATGTATTGTATGATGATAGTTACGAAAGGCGCCATGAGCACATCGGCTCTAAAGCCAAGGGATCCAAACTCGTTTATGATGCCAGCGATGACATCATGATTGGCGCTGTAGCTTTCTCCAAACGGTAGGAAGGACCAGCCGTAGTCTATGTTTGGGTTTCCCTGCGGCAAATCAACACTAAGCACAAAGTGCAATCTAAACCATGGATACGACCAGCTGAACCTTGGCTCACCCCAGAACCATTCGCTGTCTTTTGCTTCCTGCTCCATTTGTTCAGGCGTCTTTGTTGGTGCGAATGCATCTGTCGATTGGGGTCCTACAATGAGGGTGATGCTGTTGCTGGCTGGTCTCAAATCGTATTGTGTGGTTGTGCATACTGGGTATTCTGTTCCGTATGGGTTTTTTGTTGTGGCGTTCAGTGTCTGCGGGTTTGTTCCATTGAACGTGGCTGTTATCTGATATGTGGTTGCCTGCTCATCCACGGGCTGAAGTTCTATCGGTAGGCTTATGTGACCTGTGCCATTGGTTGTAAGCGTGTAGACAGTTCCGTTCACACCCAGTTCTATCGTCTCGCCTGGTATCCCTAATGAATCCTGCTCCAGCCTCCCATAGATGGTGTGGCCTGTGCCCGTGTGGTCTCGCTCAATCCACAACCACAAACAAGTTTCTGTTCCAACGGTCAGCGTTACGGGTTGTACTGCTAGAGTGCAGTTTGCAAGATCCTGTCCCTCCACAACCATAACAGAAATGACGTGAATCTCAGGATTCGCATCATAATCCCAATCTAACTCAGCTATGCCATCTGAGCCCGTTTTAACATCCCACTCCTTATCCACGCCGCCTTCATCCTCTACAAACCGAACCCAAATGTCAAGTAAGTCTCCAGTCTCAGAATTCACGGCTTTAAACCAGCTACCACTCCCCCGCAAAAAGCTTGATCAAAATATCTCTGGTTTTAGAAATTATGATAAACACACAAATAATCAATGTGGCTGTGACGAACGAGATAAGTAGAATATTTTCATGTGAGATGGGTGGAGATAGAAAGAAGTTGAAAACGTTCCAAAATAGGGTGATAAGCATCCAGTATCCTGAACTGGCTATTGTACGAAATAGAAATCTTTTGACATGGAAAATAAATGGCTTCTCGATTTTTAGACTTGAAGAAATCTCATATGTCAGGAAACAAATACCTGTTGAAACAGGTGCCCACAATAAAAACGCGTATAGAACGAGCACCTCAAAGGATGGTTTAATAAATGCTATTGTATAAACAATGCCACCAATCGAGATAGGAACGGTAATTATCCCCGCTATGGTCCAGAGACGTTCTTCTTCTGGAGTGAGTTTTTCTTTCACTATCATTCTATATCAATCCTAGGTGGTGAGGTCAATGTATCTGATGAAGGCTACAAGAGCAATTGTGAAATCGGCTAGAATCTCAATTCCATCAATGATTTTATTGCCGGCTAGTTTTCCGAACATTGCCATCTCCGTGAGTGCCACCATTACCCATCGTAAAGCTCCTTGGACGCCGTGTCCAACAATCGTCCAGAGTGCATTCACAAATTTCAGAAAAAGATTTGGGCTAGTATAAAAGTTTACCAATGCAAAGAACATCATTGTTAAACTTACAAGTCCACAAGCCAGCAACCTTAATGCGTTTTCCCAATCGCCGAGGAAAAGCAATCCCTGTAAAATATTTTTTCCTACTTCAATTAGAATCGCTGTGGGAGCTAAAGGTAGAGGAATATATCTAGCAACTATATACGTTGCAATGAGCCCTATGGCTTGGATGAACACTTCCGTGACCAATTCTTCGACCAATGCTGCAAAGAATTCTAGGCCACTCCAATCTGCAATTTCTCCTCCTGGCAGTATCGGATTGAATGCTACGTGTATTCTTGGATTAACGTTGATCTGTATGTGTATTCTGTACCATGGGTACTGCCATGTGAACTCGTGCCACACGCTAAGCCATCCTTCATCTTCTGCGTCTGCCTGCATCTCCTCAGGAGTCTTTGTTGATGTGAGGGTGTCGGTGGATTGGGGTCCTACAATGAGGGTGGTGCTGTTGCTGGCTGGTCTCAGATCATACTGGATTGTTGTGCAGACTGGGTATTCCGTTCCGTATGGATTTGCGCCTATGGCGTTTGCTATAGTCCACAACAGCACGGTTTCACCGGTCTCGTCAGGATTCGCTGTGTAAATCATTAGGACTACCAGTTGCCTTTATCGAGTTTAGTGAAAAAACCCCTGAATGTTTTAAGGACAACATAAAATGCCAAAAGCCAGATAAGAATACCAGCAATGAATGTACCTTCTTCTCCTATAATGGATGGCAGAAGAGTGTTTAGGATTGCGAGAAAACTGAAAAGGGAGAACGCAGATATTAAGATAAGTAATACACGACCTGTGAACCTCTTCATATGAAACATTAAGGGGTTCTTAATTTTACGATGGTGAAGCACCTCAAACGTAAGACTCGCTGCTGGTAGCCCAATAACAATTATGGGCAGTCCAATTTGTACAACAAGATCCCACAAAGACTTCAGGAGATTGTTCTCCATTAAATAAACAAAGTAAATCGAAAGGGCAAATAAAACTACAAGAAAAGGTATCATAGACATGCCATAAAGTCGATTTTTCTCTTCCAAAGAGAGGTCATCATTTTTTGTATTCAGCTAGGTCAACTCCCTATATCTGTATAATGCGATTCCTGCTACTACAATGTCTATAAAAGCATCAACACCATCGACCCATGTTCGACCAATGGCTTTAATGGGTTCAGCTGCAGCAATTATTCCATTGTATACTAAATATAGAGCTGACATAGCACCAGCGGTCACCACATTGAATAATACTTGAAGAAAAGCTTTTCCGATACTAGCTGTTAATGCAATAAAGCCTAGAAGGATATTAGCAACTGCCGTCGCCAGTAATCTTGGCGCATTATTCCAGTCCGGATATAGGAACACAAGTTGAAGGATGAATTTAGCAGATAAGGCTATTGCCGCTCCAAACCAGTTCCAGAGTGATAGCCCTTTTGCGACGACGTATCCTACGAATATTCCTATTATGTCCATCAGAAGTTCTTGCACAAATTCTTCATTCAAGTTGCTGAAAAATTCAAGGCCGTCCCAGTCCCATGTTTCTCCTCCGGGTAAGAGTGGATTGAAGCCTATGTGTATTCTTGGATTAATGTTCATCTGTATGTGTAGTCTGTACCATGGGTACTGCCATGTGAACTCGTGCCATATGCTGAGCCATCCTTCATCTTCGGCTTCCTGCTGCATCTCTTCAGGAGTCTTTGTTGATGTGAGGGTGTCGGTGGATTGAAGGCCTACTATTAGGGTGGTGCTGTTGCTGGCTGGTCTCAGATCATACTGGATTGTTGTGCAGACTGGGTATTCCGTTCCGTACGGGTTTTTTGCGGTGGCATTCATTGTCTGCGGGTTTGTTCCATTGAACGTGGCTGTTATCTGATATGTGGTTGCCTGCTCATCTACTGGTTGAAGCTCTATCGGCAAGCTTATGTGGCCTGTGCCGTTCGTCATGAGCGTGTAAGCAGTTCCGTTCACATCCAGTTCTATTAGCTTATCTGGAAGTGCTGCGGAATCTCTTGCCCTCACCAGTCTTCCATAGATGAAATGGTCTATACTCGTGTGGTCTCGCTCAAACCATAATCGCAGCCGTGTCTCTGTTCCAACAGTCAATGTCACGGACTGAGTTGCCAGTGTGCAGTTTGCTGTTGGCTGGTCCTCTGCAACCTTAACAGTTATTGTATGAACCCCCGTCTCTGGATAATTCCAGTCCAGCGTAGCCACACCTTTTGAATCTGTGTAATCTTCTCCAACCAGCGTAGTTCCGTCTTCCCAGAACTGAAGAAGAACGTTATATAAGGAGTCGTTAGTTCTAGGATTCATGGCCTTAGCCCATAAGGGCACAGTTTCGCCAGGCTCAAACTCCGTCTTTGTCACGTTGAAGTAGAGGCTCACAGGACTCGCTTCAGCTATAGCCATAAAACGAATCTCACTCAACTGATAGTTGTGATTACCCCCATACGAAACATTGAAGTAGTAGACGCCCATCGACTCAGCAGTCCAGCTGAAATCCGTCTCGTTATAAAGCACCACAGGCGTCGCATACAAGCTGCCGTTCACATAGACATCAACACTTTCCCAATTCGAAGCAGGAGGCCAAATCCAACAATAAAACTCATTCTCCACGAACGTATCTACACTAATAGTTTCACCATCCGTGATGTTCATGACCTCTCCGTCCTGCAGCTTCAACTCAAGCCATGTGGGAGTCCTGAAATCTAGAGGAAGGCTTGCTGAAGAGTCTTCATAAGTAGCATTCCCTAGATAACTTGTAGTCACATTGTAAACAATAGTGGTGGATGGACCCTCCCACTCAGCAGCCGCCACACCAGAAGAATTCGTAGAAATAGTACACAGCCACTCATCGTTCACGGAAAAATCAACAGGCACACCTGAAACAGGATTCCCAGTAGCCTCATCTATGAGATTTGCTGAAAGGCTAACCGGAAGAGACTCCAACGGAACATGTGTCACCTCCAGAATAGGCATAAAAATGGGGTCCTCAGAATCACGCGAAAAGAAAGCACTTGAATCATGAGCGTCTTCGTGATCATCTATGATCACATGTCCATAGTTATAAAAAGACCCTTCATACCACCCTCTAACGTCCTCAGTCACATCCCAGACTAGCCATCTCAAGACATGTGGTTGAACGATTGAGGTATACGTGGGATCAGGAGCGTGCTGTGGCTGATTTGCCCAAGTAAGCCCAGTTTCGGTCCATGAACCTGTTAAGCGATATATTTCATAGTTTCTAGTTTCAAAGACAAAGATCACGACTGTTTTTAGCCTTGCAGACAAGATTAAGGAATCCGCAGGAATGGATGAAATGTCGAACTTGACATAAGTTCTAAACTCCAATAAGGAACTATCATAGCCAATCCGTAAGAGTTCGTTAGTCCCATAATTCTTGTCAGGGTCTCCTTCATAAACATGCGTGTCGGCTATAGCCCCTATGGCTTCAACATGGCATTCATAGGACGAGTTTGTGAGGACAATTTCTATCGGCCTCTTCTCCACATCCAAGAAGTCAACTAAACTTAAGGAAGCATTCACCTCAGTCACGCTGCTCCAACTGGTCACCGAAACCTGGAAGCTTGAAGGCACCCTCACAAGCAGAAAATACGATGATGACGACACTCCATAACCAGTCTCAGCTGGAATCCAAACCGCTCTAGCCACTCCAACGTTGTTCGTGTGGCACTCCTGATAAGAGACGCTCCTGAAGAACTCAACCACGGCTCCTATAGGCTCGCCATCCAACGACAATTCAAAACTCGTAGTGCCGCTTGGAACCGAAACGCAACCCCAACTGTCAAGCCAAGCCTCCTCTTGCTGACCATCCTTGAAGAAAACTACCTTCACAACGCTATAATCCACGATGTCTATGTAGGTAACTTTTTTGTCATAGTTGCTAGCACACAGCGCCACATCCCTAATATTGACTTTCAAGTCAAAGTTTATGTCCGCACGCCAATTCCATTTTGAATGCCCAGGATAAGACCCAAAAGCACTTGACACAGTGGCGATATCTCTTATGTTAACTACCCCGTCAGGAACCCCATTCGGGCCAGTTATGTCGCATGCAGCATGAGCTGTTGTAGACTGAATGTCATAGAGGCTAGTTGCCCTAATAAACTCCGAGCCATCCGGTACTGAACCCCATCCAGAGGCATTAGGGCAGTCGCGTTTAACAGGCCTACCAATCAAAGCCGAAACCGGAGCATCCCCAACCGGCAGGTCGAACAGCCTAGCCTTCACCTCAATCGAATTTTCAGTCCCTAAATAAATCTCCTCACCTAGACCAGGCTTAGTTATGGTGTAGTTTAGCTGGAATAGGTCGTTTCCATTTGGTACGTCATGAACACTCACATTGGTGAAAGATACAACTCGTTCGACAGTTATCCCTTCGTGAAGAATAGAGGGGTCATCAACAACACCTGTCAAGTTTAGAGTAAGATACTCACCTAAGAAATCAAGTTGTAACGGAATATATGCGAGCCCATCCTGATTCGTTATGTTTGTTGATGTTAAGCTACCATTAACGTATAGTTTGACTGGAACAGATTCAACAGGCTCATCAATCATATAGCTTGCGTTGTTATAGAGAAGTTGTGATGTCAAAGTGTACGCACTAAACAAGCCTGCATCCACCGCTTCATATAGTCTGGGTTCAGAGAAGCCAATGGTCACAGGTAGGGTGTCACCATAGATGGCTTCAGGAAAATGAAGAACTATATTAGATGGGCAATGTTGAATGTATAGATCGACTTCTTCTGAAACACGGATGCCAATACCATAATCCCTTGCCTGTACGTAATCCGTTAAAGTGCCATTCACGACAGCGGCAATTAGTTTGTGATGACCGATGATATCGGGATACCAGCTTAGAGGACCATTATACACATATGGCGGCTCCACAGGTTGCTCTGGCA
>CAZCYX010000052.1:0-12219 GCA_964503065.1 uncultured Candidatus Bathyarchaeia archaeon | reverse complement strand
GCTAAATCAAAGGTTGAAGTGGGAGCCGCAACATAAAATGGTATATCATGTTCGTAACAAAATTCTTATCAATAACATCAACAACAACACACTTCTTACCAGCCTCACGACCAGCCAACTTCATACAAACCCTACCAACCTCAACCGCAGGCATTTACCATCAAACCTCCCATAAACAACAATTTTGACCTCTAATAAAACCTCCAACTATTAAACTATTCGCCACCTCCACGCCTACCAAAAAACCAACGATCAACAACTAAACAAACCACACCAAAAACTTCCCTCACACCCAACAAATCAGTATCCAAAACCAAATCAAAAGGACTGAAATCTTCTCCCAAAACAAAACCATACAAATCTCTATAGATTTTTCTAGTCAGCTTATCCTTCTCCTTCAAAACCCTCAAAGCCTCCCCAACACTAATACGGTCCCGTTTAACAACTCTCTTAGCCCTCATCATGGGAGAAGCCTCAAACCAAACCTTAAAGCCCCCCTTCAACAACCAAGGCATAGTCCAACTATCAAAAAGCACATCTCCATTTTTAGCCAAATCCAAGAGCTTCTCATCAACCCGCCTGTCAAAACTAGGATCCTCCGTCCTTAATTTCAAAAACCTCAACCCCTCCTCACTTTCCCACCAACCTTTTTCGAAGGGTTTGTATCCAGCCTCAACAGCCAAAGCCTTTAAAGCATCACCACCAGAAAGATGCCTCAATCTGTATCTCTCAGCCAAACGCCTAGCCACACTACTCTTTCCACAACCAGTCAAGCCACAGACACAAATCACAACCTTTCCACTACCTCCAAAACTGTTCTTCATAACCAAAAAATAACCGTCCTCTTGACTCTCAACTACTCCTTACGGAAGCCTTCAACAGGTCCTGAAGACAACTATGACACAACTGACCACCAAACATACGCTCAACCCTCTTCTCACTCGCAGAAAGCTTACCAATCCTAGAAGGAATCAACCGAGGACCACCATGAAGAATGCCTCCACACCGAGAACAACGTAGGACATTAACCTTCTCCCTCTTAAAACGAGTCTTTACACGTCCTCCAGGCAATCGAAGAAGATGACGCTTCCTACTCCTTGTTCGCAAAGAAGGCTTAGGCATTACTCAGTCGCTCCAGTTGTTCCAACAGCCAAGCCAAGCAAACGGGACCAGAGGGTCCCAAACAGAAAAGAACAAAAGAGATACCACAAGAAAATCGGCAGGTCAGCGGTAGGTGATGGTGGCGGTGGGGTGCCCTCCCAAAATCCCGGGATACCTGGAATATACGCGACAGCCTCAACATTACCATAAAGGGGAGTCAAGAAAAGATACCACAAAAGAAGGAAAGGTATCATAAAGATGAAGGAAACCTTCATAGACTGCCAAGTCATCTTAGTCTGAAGCTTAGTAATTCGAGGCTGCTGCCTTTTAAGTTTAGCAAGAAGCTTCTTATCATTACTACGTGTGGCTTTCCTAAACTCGGAAGTCCAATCAGCAACCTCTTTTCTTGAAGCCCTAAGCTCATCTTGATTAATGAGAAAACGATTCGCTAAAGACGTGATCAATGAAAGAAACATGGAAAGAAATAGAATAAACACCGTTGAGGTCGGAGGTGTTGTCAATTCTGGAAACATTCTATCACAACCCTTAACATTGTTGTCGACTGGATTTTTAACTATTTTCACAAAACCGCTCTTTTACCCTCCCAAGATGCCGCGTAAGGCAGGATACATTTCAGCAATGCGTTCTTGCATTAGAAGCTGATAATACTGGTACAGGATTCCTACAGAGAGCAGAACACCCATTCCACTTCCAAAAACTCCAAAGAAGTCTGCAACAGAAGCTACCAGCCCCACTATAACCCCGCCGAGTATGGTCACTGTAGGGATATAGCGTTTAAGGAGCATTTCAATCGATTTACCTGATCTTCGAAATCCTGGAATCTGCATCCCAGAGTCAACAAGTTGTTTCGCAACCGTTTTTGGTCCAAGCCCGCCCACTTCAATCCATGTGAGTGAAAAGATTACGCAGAAGGAAACCATTATGCCCGTGAAAGCAAGTGCTCGTATGCATCCTGGCCAACTAATTACATCGAGGATGTTTCGGGGAGCAATTACATAGTATACGAGGCCACCAACGGGTACAATGTTTGAGTCTTCCACACTGAATTGGCCGATGAGGTCAACCAAAAAGTTGGTTCCTGGTGTATAACTGGCGCCGCCTGCATGGCTCCAGAGAAGTTGGGATATGAAGTATATGTTTGCGAAGAGGGCTGAGGCAAAAATCACGGGTAGGTTTGAGACGTATAGGAGTTTTATGGGGTAGCGACCGCGGAATCCCCGGTATTTGGCGAATGAAACTGGAAGTTCGACTCTTATACCTTCAATGTATATTACGACGAGGAAGACGGCTATTGTGGTGATGAGACCTAGCATTGTTGGTAGGTTTAGGACTTGACCAGTTGTGTCTATTCTGACGAAGGCGTTTTGTAGTGGTTGGGCCATTAGTATGGTTTGGAAGAATGCTATGATGGCGCCGTATTGTTTCCCGTCTCCCATGGGTCCGTGGGGAGATATGCTGTCCCATAATATGCGTTGGGCTACGCCTGCCATGATGAAGAGGCTTATTCCGCTTCCGATCCCCCAGCCTTTCTGCACTAACTCGTCCAGTAGCATGAGGATTATTCCTGCAGATAGTAGTTGAGCGAAGATGATGAGGGATACTCCTGGAGTGAGGGCTCCATAGACTCCTCCGATTATGTATGCGGATGCTTGGACGCCTGTCATGACTATTGAGAAGAATTTGCTGGCTGTTGTGAAGAGGGATCGGTCGTCTGGGTTTGTGAAGTCGACGGCTATCATCCCTGATCCTGCTAGGAGTTGTAGGATTAGGCCTGCGGTTACGATGGGGCCGATTCCTAGTTCCATTAGGGTGCCTCTGTTGGAGGCGAAGATTACTCGGAGGTATGTGAGTTCCCATCCTTCGCCTATGACGCCGTAGAGGGGGATTTCTGCCATTACGAGGTATAGGATGAGGGCTGCTGCGGTCCAGAAGAGTTTTTCGTTGAATCCTACTTTGCGTTCTGGTGTGCCTACTTCTGGCATGAATCTTGATAGGGGTCCGAAGAGGGAGAGGAATCTTCCAGCCATTGTTGTTTTTCCTCTGTTGTAGGTTTTGAGGGTTTGTGGTTTGTGATTTTATGAATTGCGTATGTTGTGGGAACATATAAACGCTTTGACTTTGTGCGTGTGTGTGAGACTACCGCTCTAGAGGGGGAGGAGTGGTGTTGAAGGTCTGGTTTGGGTTCTGTTATGTGGTTTGGAGTTGGCTCTCTCTTCTGGGTGATAACGGAAAAAATTTTGGTTTTCATTATTAACTGCTGAAAGAACCTATTATCTTGGCTTTGATTTTGGAACAGACATCATTTTATGTTCTGTTGGATTTCAATACCATAATAGCAGTTGAAAACCAAAATTTTCAAAAGTGTTCTTCTGTGAGACGAGAGAGTTGTTCTTTTGTATGAAGTCATAAAAGAACTGATAGAATTTTCGGAGAAACGTCTGTGTTGGATATAGTTTCATTAGATGTTTAGTTTGACACGCTTTGTCACTTTTGGAGTACGTCCAATTAGATGAGGTATACATCATTTCACTGTTGCTTCACATTCATATGTGATGAATAATTCAAACGTTAATTAGATTGGATAGAAGAATGTTTCTGAAAATTTATATAGTTGTTGATGAATTATTGAAAACACTGAAAGGGGAAGGGCGCTAGTAAGCAGATACTAAACAATATAGGGGGTGGGGAGGATGAAATTCAAGATTCTTGTTATTTTCTCGTGTGTCATACTATTCTCAGTTTCCTTCGCGACAGTCGCCCATTTATTACCAAGTCGATTGACAAGCATCCGCAACACAGGGACCACAGACTGGTGGCCAATGTATCATCACGACCCGATGCACACTGGCTACTCAACATCGGCAGCTCCCAATACTAACGAAATCTTATGGACACACCGATTGGCAGACTGGGTGCGTTCTTCACCCGCAGTATACGATGGTCTCGTTTATATCGGTTCAGATGACAACAAGATTTACGCTCTAAACGCAACTACAGGTCAAGAAGTCTGGAACTACACAACTAATGGAGATATTGTATCTTCTCCGACTGTCACACAGAATAGAGTGTACATTGGCTCCACGGACAACAATCTTTACTGCCTAGACGCAGGAACTGGTGATTTGGTGTGGACGTATACAACTGGAGGAGATATACAATCCTCCCCCTGTGTAACAGAAGGTAAAGTTTTGTTTGGTTCAGACGACTGCAAAATATACGCTTTGGATGCTATTGTTGGGAGCCATTTATGGAATTTTAGCACTGGAGACTATGTATGGTCATCCCCAACCGTCTCTAGCAATAGAGTCTTTGTAGGTTCTGCGGACAGGAACTTATATGCTCTAGACTTATACAGCGGCAGTTTGATCTGGAATTACACCACCATAACCAGCATACTGACATCTCCGGCTGTTATGGATGGTAGAGTTTTCATAGCATCGTCCAGTAAGGTCTACTGCCTCAATGAGACAGACGGCGACCTGATATGGAGCTACACGACAGGTGGCTCCATCTATTCTTCCCCAGCAATTTTCGGCAGCAACATTTTCATAGGATCCGACGATCACAAAATGTATTGTTTTAACGCAACAGATGGACATCAACAATGGAACTTTACGACTGGTAAGCCGATCCATTCATCTCCTGCAATTGCGGACGGCAAGGTCTTCTTTGGCTCAGATGACCGCGAAGTATACTGTCTGGATGTCGATACAGGACAGTGCGTTTGGCATTATTTCACTGGTGGTCGTATCATGTATTCTTCCCCGGCAGTTGCTATTGAAACTGTTTTCATAGGCTCAAGCTACTCCCCAGATCCCTATGAAGGCAAGATTTATGCGTTTCACACAACAAACGAGCCTCCAGTAGCTTTCAACTTGTCAGTCAAGCCTTCACTACCATTGACCACCAATGATCTAATTGGAAGTTATGATTACTACGATCCTGACGGTGATCCTGAAAATGGCACTCAAATAATATGGTATAAAGATGGTGTACCACAGGCTAAATTAATCAACGTTCTAATTGTCCCTTCCAGTTTCACGATCAAAGGTCAAACATGGTATTTCATAGTCAAACCCAAAGATGGAAAACTCTTTGGAGACTTGCAGACCTCGCCCTCCGTCACAATTCAAAATTCCCCTCCAACAATCGACTCTTACTATCCACTCATTAACCCAACAATAGATGAAGGTGAAAGCCAAGAATTTAACATAACAAAATCTGATGTTGATTTTGATCTTCTAACCGTAGTGTGGCACCTAAACGGGACAATGCTGTTAGAAAATTCAGACTCTTACATCCACACAGCGGAGTCCGGATCAGCAGGAACCTATAACATATCCGTCACGGTGTCAGACACTATTTCACAAACAAGACACGAATGGACGCTAACAGTTCTAGCCGTAAAACATGATGTGGCTGTAACAAATGTCACATGTTCAAAAACCATAGTAGGCCAAGGACACTTCATATCAATCAATGTCACCATAGAAAATCAGGGGGACATCATAGAAATCTTCAACGTAACAGCCTACGCCAACACGACAGCCATTCAAACAATGGAAACAACTCTAGCAAATGAAAATTCTGCAACCGTCACCTTCCTGTGGAACACCACAGGCGTAGCCAAGGGCAACTATACCATAAGCGCATACACAGAGCCAGTCGTAGGCGAAACAGACATAACAGATAACACCTACATAGACGGTTGGGTCATAGTAGCAATGATAGGTGACATAACAGGTCCAGACGGCTATCCAGACGGCACATGCAACATAAGAGATGTCAGTCTGGTGGCTAAGGGCTACGGGGCAAATCTCGTAACCGATCCGGCTTCACCCAAGTACGGTGAGTATTGGCACAGCCTGCCATGCAACATGTGCCCCCACAGCCCGAACTGCGACCTAACAGGACCAACACCAGGCCTACCAGACGGAAAAATCAACATAAGAGACATAGCCACCGTAGCCAGCCACTACGGAGAAAACGACCCATAAAAACCCCCAAAAAAACAAGCCTAAGCAAATCCTTTCCTGTATACGCTAGAACCTTTTCGTAAGATAAGCTATTTCGTTTCTTTAAGAATCTGCCCCTCAGCCTCCTCAACCTTCTTAACCGCAGTCTCAGAGCAGGAACTCACCTTCACCAAAATAGGCTGAGTTATCTTCCCCATCCCCAAAAGTTTTCCATAACCTAACCCCTCCAAATCAAGAACCACCTTTCCACCCTTCTTCTCTAACTTCTGCTCCCTAGACAATTTACCGATCAACTCGTCCAGTTCACCTACATTGATGACACTAACTTTCGGTTTCACACCTTTAGGAGTAAATCCTTTCTTTCCAAAATAGTCAGGCTCATACTTCACAGTGTAGGTCCATCCACCTTTATGGCGACCCGCCTTCCTGTGGCCCTTACTGCCAGTCTTACGATGCTGACCAACCACGCCATAGCCATGGGTCCTAGAACCACGCATCTTCCGAACCTTGCGAATCTTGTGGGGCACCCTCTTCAACCTCACATTAATGGAAACTACTCAACAGAAATCCTTTCACCCTTAAACACTTTCTCCACAGACTTCCTCAATCGAACCTCAAGAACCCCATTCTTATAAACAGCCCGAGCAGACCTCGGATCAACATTCACTGGTAAAACCAACTCTTTAAAATACTTCCGATTAGAGGTATCAACTGAAATCGTAAGATGATCCTCAGTCGCGTGAAGCTTAATATCCTCCTTCTCAACACCAGGAAGCTCAGCAACCACAACCACATCCTCATCTTCCTCCAAAACATCCACCAAGGGCTCCCGATCTTCCCTAATCTTAGGTCCAGAACGGTTTCTCCGAACATTACCAAACTCCCGAATCATAGGCTTCCCATCAGGTCCAATGGACACAGAAAAACCATAAACATAAGGCTTGTACGTCTTCTGTCCCCTAGAAAAAGGTTCAAAAGCATGACGCATCATCTCATCAAACATCTCATCCAACTTATCGAATTCATCGAAGATGTTAAACCACGGATAAGAACGTTTTTTCCGTTTTCGTCTCCACCAAGGTTCGCTCACTAAGGTTCCTCCATGTAACTAGGAGAGTGCATGAAAAGTGACTATAAAACCTATCGCATAAGAGAGACAAATACCCGATAGAATAGGGATCATCTCAGACCATTCTCTTTATCAAATCGTTAATTGCCTCTCCTCTATAACCTGTAACTCCACCAGCAACAAAACTTCTCTTCACCTTACCCTTAAATCCTTTCTTAGGAGGATGCAACCGAAACACAGGCTTCACATTCGTAAGCCTACTGAACTCGGTCTTTCCAGTATGTATAGCCTCAGCAAAATCCTCCAACGACTCATAGCCAGTTTCCTTAACGTATTCATCAGTCAACTTCCTATTACCAACCACTCTACCTCTCTTCTTTAGAAGAAGAATTATATTTTCTAAGGAAATCTCTCCCCATGTCACACAATTACGTGCCTTACGTAACATGCCAACATAAGATGGGCGATCATCCACCAATGTGACATGATAGATTCTAGACAAATGAAGCATCTTAAGCGTATCGTTAATCTCACGAAAAACATCGCTTACTCCGCGAACTCGAATCACAGCTAAACATCTGCGTTCTTCACTCATTCAGCCCACCCAGTCTTTAGGCGTAACAAAACTATACGTTCTCCGAAGTGCATCAAAAACAGCACAAGCAAAAGAAGGAATAGTCCTCGTAGAGCCATAACTTCTGGTCCAGCAATCTTTGATCCCGGCCAAATCGAGAATAATCTTCGCCTCCTCACTTGCAACAATACCTAAACCACGGGGACCAGGAATAAGCACTATCTGTACTCCACCACATTTACCTCGAACCTGAAACGGCAAAGAATGAGATTTATCACATCCACATTCCCAACTTCCACAACCCCGACGAACCGGAGTAACATTCAGACGTGCATCCACAGCAGCCTTTTGGATAGCAGTGCGAACTTGACTTGCTTTTCCAGAGCCCAAACCAACATATCCGTCTCTATTTCCAACAACCACAATAGCCTTAAACCGAGATTTCTCCCCTGCATCTGTCTGTTTTTGCACCAGATTTATGTTGATCACCTCTTCCTGCAACTCTGGAAGTAAAGCATCCACAATTTCTGACTCACGAATCTTGAACCCTCCAGCAAAAATTTCCTCCATGGAGGAGATATTGCCCTCAGAGATAATCTTCCCAAGTTTGGTGCGTGGACTCCACCCTTCAACTCTCTCCTCTCTCATACTTACGCGTGTGCGGCGCGAGCGCGCTCTTCTACTCATGATTTCTTCACCTCTGCCTTAAATGAAGAAAGAATTTTTTCCTTAGTTGAATCAAAGTGTTCTGCAAACTGTTCGGGGCGTAATCCCTTTGACAGGTACTTAGAAAACTTAGATTGATATGCTTCTGGATTGGAGGACAATTCTTTAGCGTAATTAACAATATGTTGCCCTTGTATTCTTTCATCAGCGGGAAGTATTTCTTTATCATGAGCAACGGAAACTCCCGCATCAAGGGCTCCCTTTAACACTGCAAAACTTCGTGAACTTCGAGTAGGTGATTGCAGACCCATATCCAAAATCGCCTTTTTCACCCCATTTGCAACTGCTCTAAACCCACATAAAAGTCCAGTCAGATAAGCCGTAGAAACATTTCCGCAGTAACCTTTCCAACCAAAGGTTTTCGTTAGTTCACGCGAGTGAGCAGAGGCTATAACTCCATCGCCTGTTGCCTTAGCTTTAACGATTTGGACAATCATATGTTTTAAAGTGCCTCGAGCCACTAGGCGAGGTAGTCTAGATACAACTAAAGCTCTTCTCAACTGGTAATCCGTTTTCCCTTCTCTTCGCCTTCGAAATGGAACACGGTATCTTGGCCCCTTTGCCACTACCTTTTCCTCCATAAACCAAGAGTTTTGATGTGACGCTCTAATTCGGCTACTGACTTGAACGCTCCACTACCAGCTGTGTTATAGAGTTTACGATAGGTACTTTCTGTGATCACCCTCTTCTCCTTCAACTCCCGTAACTTTCCTCTTAAAGTTCGAATTTTGTTCATCCATACATGCTTTTTAGAGATTGTTGCTCCTGAGGAACCACTCTTTCGACCCGGTCCTCTTCTTAACCCTTTTTTTCTCTTTTCATGAAGTACACGTGCTCGGGCACGACTTATGCCTTTTTTAGGGAGAGATTGTATGGCGCCTTCGTGAATTAGTTTTCTTATTTCTTCTCTAGTGATGGAAATCTCAACTTCCTCTATTCGACTTGGGTCTATCCAAACTCGTCCTTCACCGACTTTCAGAATGTCGGCAGCTAGGCGACGTTGACTTGATAAGCTCAACTTTTTTCTACTCCTTCTTCATGTTCAGCAGCTTCTTCCATCTCTTCTTCTACTTCTTCTTCCTTTTTTGTTGGGTTAAGAATACGAATTCCCTTTTCTTCTGCTCTATTGGAGATTTCAATCCGTTTTTTTGCCCCAACTGTGTGGGCAATTCTGATGGCTTGAGTTTTGGGATCGATTTTTTCAAGGTCGTCTACGTTATGAACTAGAACTTCTACGAATCCTGATGGGTGGAAATATCTTGCGTTTTTAGGACCACGATAGCCAACGGTTGGAGATCGAGGCCACCCCTTCACTTTTCTTCGCGTTTTACTATCTATACCCCGTGCTTTTCTCCAGTTCTCTTTAACACGTTTGTATCGCCAACTTTCTTCCGCTCTGAAGTTAGGTTTTTTATTCTTAATCCCTTGCCGCTCCTTGATAATGCGTTCGTTCTGTCTCTTCATTTCTCTATTCCCTCATGCTTTTCATAAACGTAGACACCATCGAGAAACACCCGAGGATCTTTTCTCTTGACCTTAGTCGCTCTTTCGATGTTTGCAGCTGTTTGGCTGATGCATTCTATGTCTAGTCCTTGGACGATTACGTCTTCTCCCTTCACTGTAACTTTGGTGTCACCCATTATATCGGCTATACGGGCACTTCTTTCGCCAGTGAAGTTTTCTATTGCCACTTTATTCTCGTGAACCTTAACGGATATTGGAAAGTGGGAAAAAACGATCTTAAGTTTATAAGTAAATCCTTTTGTCACTCCAGTTATCATGTTTTGAATATGAGAAGAAATTGTTCCTACTAAAGCAGTCTCTTTTTTACGAGGCCAATTTGCTTGGATAACAAGTTCACCCTCTTTTAATTGAATAGATAACGGCGCATGAGAGAAATCTCGTGTCAATATTCCTTTCTCACCCTTTACTGTAACGAGTCTCCCCTCTACCTTAACTTCAACGCCTTCCGGGATTTTGACAGATTTAACAGATTCGAGGACACGCATTTGCTCTTTTCCTTCTAATAAATAAACGCAAGAAGTCGTCCACCAATATTTTTCTTTTTAGCCTCCTGATGCGAAATTACTCCTTGAGATGTTGAAATTACAAGGAGACCGATATCTCTGGAAGGGAGAAAACGTTTCTCCCAAACTTCAAATTCCTTTGAACTCACTGGAAAACGGGGCTTTATGGCGCCACATTTATTCACACGCCCTAGAAGTTGTATCTTAAATTTTCCTGAACGCCCATCATCAACAAATTCAAATTCGCCTATGTACCTATTAAGCTGTATCACTCGTAAGACTCTCCCCAAGAGCTTGGACGCAGGGCTAATCATACATTCACGTTTATTTCGTAATTCATTGTTCATGATTGTCGTCAACCCATTTGCAAGGGTATCCATCATAGTCAAAACAGTTCACACCTTCACTCATATTTTTTAAATCCTAAATCTTTGGCGAGTTCTCTGAAACACTGACGACATAAATACAAACCATACCTACGGATAACTGGTCCGTAGGATCCACATTTTCTACAGGGTCGACTGCCCTTTCCATATTTTCTTTCTTTTTTAGGCTTCTGCTTTCCCATGATGTTCACCGTTTACTCTTCGATTTCAACTCCAAACTTTTCTTTGATAAAGGAAATTGCCTCTTCAGGTCTTACTATGTGAGATGCCCCGACCTTAGATTTGGCACGGCGTCGGTGCTTAACACGATAACCCTGTTTAGTAAGGGAAACCGAAATATCCATGCCAAATATTCCGAGTTCAGGCGCATATTTGGTTCCAGGGATTTCAATGTGCTCTTTAATGCCAAAGGAAAAGTTGCCAAAGCTGTCAAAGCAGCCTTTTGAGATTTTATTATCAACTGCATGGAAGGCTTTCTCGAGGAATGCCCTTGCCCGTTCTTTTCTAAGAGTTACAAGACAAGCAATAGGTTCTCCTTTTCTAATGCCGAAATCTCGTATAGTTTTCTTCGCTTTTCTTTTACATGGGTTCTGACCTGTAAGTTGTTTCAGAATTTTCGATGCTCTTTCTAAGGGTTCTCCAGATTTTCCAACTGAAATGTTGACCACGATCTTATCAATCTTGGTTTGGAGCATGGGGTTTTCTTGTTCCGACAATTTCACTCAACCTCTGGTAAGGATGTTTCTGGCTTTGTGCTGCCTACAGCAAAGATGTAATCAAGGATTGTTTGAAATTGAACTCCGTTTTTGTCTTCGACGGTGACTAGTAAGTCTTTGCGGCTCTGCCCTGGCTTTTTTTCAATAGCAACTATTTTACCATGCCGACCAGCGTTCTTTCCATAAGTGATTAATGCGTATGCTCCTTTAGCCAATTTTATATATTCAAGAATCTCTCGCTTAGGGATGCTAATTTTTAATGTACCCAACGTTTCGTAGGCATTTCCCTCGAGATTTTGGGATTCCTTTGTTCGAAGGAGTATATTTGTTCCATCGTGGAGATTAAGTTGTACATGACCGCCTTTGACAATGGTTTTATTTTCAATTCTACATAGTTTGAAATCTGCCTTACCTGCTTCTATTGGATGAAGCATTAAACCCTTTTCAGAAGGCAGAATGCGATATACCTTCTGAATTTCAGGTATGTATATAACATCCATCAAACCCCCGGGAAAACGTTCTTCTCTTTGAATCTTTCCATCAACTTTCAGCTTCCCTTGAGAAATTATGATTTTTGCTTCCTTCCACGTTTTTGCGAAGCCCAGTATGTCACGGACAATAAG
>CAZCYX010000051.1:0-12397 GCA_964503065.1 uncultured Candidatus Bathyarchaeia archaeon | reverse complement strand
ACACAATCCCCTACTGAAGAGAAAAGAAATAATCTTCGAAGTAGACCATGAAGAGACAAAAGGAACCCCTTCACGCTTTGAAATAAGAAAAAAACTTGCTGAAAAACTGAAAGCAAACATTGAACTATTATATGTTAGAAAAGTGGAAACAAAAACCGGAACAATGTTAGCCGCCGGGGAGGCTAACCTTTACGATTCTCCTGAACAGGTCAAACTTGTAGAACCAGAGCACATTATCACCAGAAATACGCCTCCGGAAAAGCCCGAAGAAAAACCAGAAGCCGCAACAGCAGAACCCCTAGAGAAGCCGGAGAAACCAGCAGAAGAACCGAAAGAAGAGGAGAAGGAATGATAAATGGCAGAAGAAAATGAAACAGCCGAAGAAGAGGAAGTTGAAGAAGAGGAGAAGATAGAGAAAGTAGAAAAAAAAGAAAAGAAAAAAGTGGAGAAGAAAAAGAAGAAGAGAAAAGGTCTTTTTTCTCATTATAAGGTTGAGGGTGACAGTCTTAAACGTTTACTTCCCTTCTGTGAAAGGTGTGGAATTGGATATTTTATGGCGGATCATGGTGATCGTTACACTTGTGGGCATTGTGGTTTCACTAGGTATAAGCCGACGGAAACTGAGGGGTAACATACACTTAAATTCTGCAACTTCCTAAGGTTCTGTGTAAATGAAGGCATCCTAAATGAGCCAGCCTAAAGTCCAAGTTAGAGTTTTCATAAATAACATTTCAGCTGAGCGCCTTTGGGAGATAGGAAAATCTATCCCGCCAGTGAAGATTGCTACGAATGTTAATATTCTTGGGATAAATAAGAAGCAGGCGGGTTTGTTGGAGGTTCCTTTTGTTTTTACTATAAATTATTCGCCTCCGGTGGGTCAGATTAGTGTGAAGGGGAGGGCGCATGTGAGAGGGGCGGAAGGTGAGTTGAAGAGGATTCATGGTGGTTATGGGGAGAAGAAGCCTCCGCCAGAGATTGTTGTTCAGTCGATTTCTAATGTTGTGTTTTTAGAGTCTGTGATTATCACTAGAACGTTGAATATCCCTCCTCCGATTCCTCTTCCTCGAATTACTCCGATGGAGAAGAAAGAGTCTAAGGATGTTACTTATCGGGCTTGAGTGAACTGGATGGTTTGTGTGTCTGTCTGTCTAGGTCTAGTATAGAGGGGGGTCTAAAGGAAGATTTGTGGATTGTCTGTTGATTTGGGGTTGTTTGGGGTTTGTTTTTGATGTGGTGTTTGTGTGGTTTGTAGGGTGGTTGGTTTGTCTCTAGTTTGTGTGAGAGTCAAAATTATTTTTCAAGAGTGATTGTGTGTCCGTGTGTGAGACTACCTTAGAGAGAGCTTGAGTTTGGAGCATTGACGCTGCGTGTCAAAAACTTTTAGCACTTTCTTTGGATGGTCTGGGAGTTTTGGAAACGATCTTTATGGGAAGCGAAAACTTGGAGAGGTCTATTGGGGTTGGTCCGAGCACTTCTAGTCCTACTATTTCTTTTCTGTGGTTCAGGTCGAGGATTAGGTTGTCTGAGATTGGTTCGCTTTCGGTTACTTTTCCTCTCTTGAGTCGAATGTATAGTGCGTTGCAACTCGGGTCATATTCGAGTGAAGCCAAGTCCATGTAGCCTCCTTTTGTCTACCCATAAAGCTGTGATTACTTCTATTTTTCCGTTTTTCTTTTCGTAAATAACAACCAACTCTTTTCCTTGAAGATTTCGGTGAGCTGCTGAACGACCGTATCGAACTGAAATGACTTCAGTCGGATTTTGCAGAACCTCGCGAACTTGCGTTTCTGTGATGTCTCGATTCAACATTCTCATTGCGGCGTGGGGTTTAATGATTACCGTCATTCTGACCTGTTCCAAGTGTTAGATGTCTAGTTGTTTTCAGAGTTAATAAATGGAAATACAAAAATTAAATAAGATTTGTGTGCGAGAGATCCAAATTATTTTTGTCCTCCTCCTTCATCATCTCTTTCTGTTTGAAAATTCAGAGAAATTTTTTGTTTTTTTCATCAATTGGTGAGGGAATGATTGGTTTTGGCTTCCGATTTTGAAATAGGAATCAGTTTAGGTTCTGTTAGCGTGAAATCTTTGATAAGATTTGAAAACCCATTTTTCAAAAGGGTCTTTATAGCCCTTAACATAATGATAAGTTTAGTCGGTGGAATAGTTGGATATTGTTAAGGTTGCGGATAAGTATCGCATTACTATTACTCGTTCTGTTAGGGAGGTTGTTCCTTTGAGAGTGGGGCAGAAGGTTGCTGTTGTTCCGTTTGGTGACAAAATTATTGTTCAGCCTCTGCCTGAGAAGCCTGAGGAAGAGTTGGCTAAACTAACGAAAGAGATTGTTTTTGATAGAGAAGCCCGCAAGAAGGCTTCCAAATTCCTGATCTCCCAAGCCAAACCATAATACTCTCTTGGAACCATGATTTTGGCCGTCTGATTTTGAAATAGAAGTTGCTTTAGGCTTTTTTTTAGTCTATGTTTTGATAGCAGTGAAAAACCTTATTCAAACTCATGTTGTGTGTGGGTGGATCTAGTCTATAGAGAGGTAAGATATAACAGAATAACTGCGCGACTGAAGGCGAAGACTCTTTCGGTGGATTTATTTTGGGGAAACATATTGTCATAGGGGTATAAGTAATCACTTGAAGCACGCAAAGAGAAAATTAGATCCTCTGATGAAAATGTTTCTGGAACAACTAGTATTAGAAGTAACCACCAGGTATCGTCGCCAGATACTGTCTTTCATCTTGTTTGGTTCTGCCACCACTCAGGAATGGGTAAAGGGAAGGTCAGATGTTGACATAATCGTTGTGATAAAAGATGGAACCAAGAAAAAGGAGGTAGATAGATATTTGAATCGAATTTTGCTAAAGTTAGATAAAGCCTATGGTTTTGAGTTAAGTAATACTTGTTCCACATACAGAAAGAGCGAAAACTCTTTCATTAACATGATTCTGAAAATCGAAGGGTTCATGACGTTTGGACGCCCTTTCTACGTGTTATCATTAGATCAAACAGACTTCAGAAAAGGAAAAATTCGAGACTGGAGAATCCTTTTAATCACATCTGTTTTCGACTCATTGGACATATTCTTGTCTAAAATAAAAGAGACAGGTGTAGTGCTGTATGGAGACGATCTAATTGAGAAATTCCCTTCCTCTGCATCTAAAAGTTCAAAAATAAGAACTGCTATGGCGCCCCTTTGGTTACTTTTGGTAGCGTTTCTGACCGCCTTACCAGATAAGGAATTTTCTCTTGAGCATTCTATGAAGGCAACTATTTGGGCATGCGAGGATGCGTTATTTGCTATGGGGATAAATCCATCTTCTATAAGAAGCAATTTAGATAAGCTTATGAAGATTCTTTCAAATTGTGAGTCCCTAAACTTTCTACATGTAAAGGAGGCTCTTGAATATAGACGCGATTGGTCAATTGTCAAAAACAAGGTTTCTTGGGGAAACACATTTAGATTCTTGTTTTCCTCAATACGTTTTGTTTTAACCTTGTATTCCCTTACTGTAGTTAAAAGCATTCTATGTGGTTAAGAGAAAGAGTGCTGAAATTCTACCCCAGTAGAGTAAATAAAAACTCCGCGACGCGAGACATTGCCAACGAAACAACTGGGAGAAGAATAATCGAAACTAATTTGATAAGCATCTCACTGTTTAAAGGAAAAGTGCGCATCTTCTTAGTACTGCTGTAGATTTTTTCAAGCGCTGAGAGCGTATTTGATAACTTCATTAATTCCTTCTCCTTGAGCCTTTTCTCGTGTCGATCAAAAACGTATTTTTTTACTTGAAGGCTCATCAGAAAAAGTTCGTCACCTAGTTCTTTGAGTGTTCTGTTCTTTTCTTCTTTCAAAGAATGGTAAATTCCTAGCATCGAAAAGCAGAAGAAACAAGGAATAACTGCTGAGGCAATAATCACTAAACCTATTGCTATGTATGGAGAGAATATGTACCACAATGGCACACTGAAGGCAGCGAGCATACTGATTACTAAGAGTGCCATTGTTGTGAGATCAGCAATTGAAGACATACCACCTACTCTGTCCGGATGAAATGGATTTATACGCAAAGAAATTTCCTTACCAAGTTTAGAACATATTCGAAGAAATGAATACAAAGCCCAAGCTCCAATCCAGTTCAGAAAGCTTGACAAACAGAGCAACAAAAAAATCAAAAATAGTACAAACAGGTCTTCTTGATAAAGTAGATCGCTTTTTATAACACTATACTCCCCGGCGACATTTAAAACGAGCAAAAGTACTAGCAACCATTTAGGAGGGTTGAACATGAAGCGCAAAGCAGTTTCAACAAATGTTCTAAACCGCTTATCTTCATAGTCTATTACAGAACGCAAAGCAAACAATGATTTTGGGATCTTTCCTGAGACAAAGACCATTGTAGAACTGTAGGCTAAGAAAAAAAGAACAATTCCTATAATTATTGCATCAAAAGAGTAGCTCGAAACAATCTTCACTTGTCTAATCTTTACATACAAGTAACCAATTGCAGGAATAATCGAAGAAAGAAAAACCAGATTTAGGGCAAGGGAAAGGCTGTTCTGTTTCGCGTTGGGGAAAGGACCTCTTAATACAACTTCACTAACCCAATAAGCCTCAGGATGTGTGCTTTGCACGTTTTCATCCAAATAGATCCCAAAGGGTTTTTGAAGTAAGTTATTTAGAAAGAAGGTGAATATATGTTTTCACAAGGTTCTAATAATTTTTGCAGTCATGCACGTGAACTATATTATTTCGCATCTATTATATTTATCCTGAAATATATCCTAATTCATCCCGTGCTTCGTCCTTAGTTTTTGACGTTTAAACGGTGGTTCATGTAGTGAGAGAACATTAGATTTGACTTACATACGTGAACATTTAATCTTGACCTGCAAAATCATCAATCTCACCAATATCCCTACCGACCTAAAACACTTCTTCCAAATCCAAGGCTTCCACCACACCCGATGGGCAAAAACACAAACAAGTCTCCTCCATAAGCTACGTCTAGCTAGGAAGTTCTTCAATTGGAATGTAGGTTCCCTTTATGGCGGATCGCTCCAGAACATCTTTCCACAATTCCAAACCTCTGGGAGTTCTCCACTTCTGTGGCGCTGGAATACCTAGAACTACCAACTTTTCATCTTTCTTGATTTTTTCAGCTGTGACGCATTTTCCTGTCTCAGGGTGCACTGGCACTATGATGTCGGGTGCGATAGCAACAAGTTTATTATCTTTGTAGGCAACGAGAACCTCATTCTTCGCTCTGAACTCAAATTCTGAGCCTTTGTATTCATGTATTCCCTCAAGTGTGATCCTTGTCCATGTAAAACCAGCCTCCGTCTTCCTTTCAATCTTCTCTACGTTGCCTTCGAAAAGTTTGAAGCCACCAGTCTCTTTGAGCACCGCTCTTATCGGCTCTACAGTCTTCCTCAATAACGTTCCAATTCTTATCGATGTAGAAAGAGAATGCAAAATAGGAGAAGTCTTCACTTGTCTTCCAGTCAAAATTCTTCGGGCCGTATAAGCGCTTTGATTCCATTCTGTGGCAAGGGTTCGAGCAATCCTCTCCGCTGACTTGGAATCTTGTGTCTCCTTCACTATGACCACATTTCGGGCGTGAAGATCAGCCACCACCATCGGTGCCAACGGAATGTTATCTATCGTGTAAACCTTGAGATGAACCTCCGGAACCGCGCGCCCTGCTCCATCAGCGTCAACAACTGGTATTCCTCGCCTAGCCGCCACGTCAACAGCTGCCAACGTATTAAATCCCCCAAGCTCAACGGGGATAACTGCATAAAACTTCCGTTTCACATACTGCTCGAGTACATCAACCGTTTTGACAGCAGCATCACTATCATATCCTACCGAGGTAGTGGCTCCCACACACGCAAAATTCGCAACCGCAGCATCATCAGACACTTCAACGGGATCAACAAGATTTACCGTGAAACCTTCCTTAATCAACGTGTCAACAATCTCATATCCCATTTCAGGGTCTCCACCACCACCCGCTGAAAATATAGCGGCACCATTAACAAGGTCTCTCAAATCTTGATGACTTAATCTTCTCAATCAGAAACACCCAATTCTATCTTTTATACAATTTGATAAATAGAGTTTTCTCGCACCAGATGATTAAGCCTTCCAGAAGATTATTCCATGAATTCATTCATAGCTTAAGAAATAGAAGGGTTGCGTGCCCTTTACTTTTGGGTGAGCCCCTTTGAGAGAGAAAGGAGAGATAAAATTTTACTTAGCACGCACCCCTCAAATATTTTTATTAAAGCCGAATATTTGTGTCTAACGGATTTGCTTACCTAACAGTTTGAAAACGTCATATCTGAAAGACAGAACGGGCAAAGTTGAAAAACACAAGTTTCAATTATATAGGCTTGTATAGTTTCGCAAATAGTGGTGAAAAAAGTAGTGCCAACTTCTGACAAGTTCGAGATAATCAGTGAGATGGCAAAACGTCGAGGCTATTTCTGGCCTTCCTATGAGATTTACGGCGGTGCAGGAGGCTTCTACACCTTTGGTCCATTAGGTTCGATGCTTAAAAGAAAAATCGAAGGCAAATTCCGAAAATTCTTCACACGTCAGCTTAACATCTTTGAAATCGAATCTTCAGTAATTACACCTGGAAAAATATTCGAAGCCTCCGGACATGTGGACCACTTTAGAGAACCCATGGTCGAATGTAAAGCATGTAAGCGTAAGTTCAGGGCGGATCATCTTCTTCAAGAAATCGCCGGAATGAGCGACACTGAAACCGAAAAACTCAACCTCAGAGAGTTAATGGATGAAATTAAGCAACGTAATGTTCACTGCCCAGAGTGTGGTGGAGAGTTCTATGAGGCTAAACCATTCATGACAATGTTCACAACAACCATTGGACCATACTCTGAGGCTATTGGATATGGTCGTCCTGAAGCTGCTCAAGGAATTTTTGTAGAATTTAAACGCCTATATGACTATGCACGAGAGAATCTTCCCTTCGGAGTTTTCCAGATCGGTCATGCATTACGTAATGAAATCTCGCCGAGGCAGGGTCTAATTAGACTGCGAGAGTTCACAATTATGGATGTAGAGTTCTTTTTCGATCCTGAAGACCCCAGCTGCCCTTTACTAAAGGATGTAGAAAACGAAACTTTGAGACTAGTGACGACTGAAGCCAAATTAAAAGGCAAAAAAGAGTCCGTAGAAGTTACAGTTAAGGAAGCCCTAAAACAGGGACATATTAAGGCAGAGTGGCAAGCATTCTTCATGGTCTTGTCTAAGAGGTTCCTAATGGAACTTGGAGTACCAGAAGACAAACAACGTTTTATTGAAAAATCCGAGTGGGAAAGAGCCCACTATTCTGTGCAAGGGTTCGATCAAGAGATCCATTTAGAGAGATGGGGGTGGGTGGAAGTTTCTGGCCACAACTACCGCACAGACTACGACTTAAAGAGACATATGGAATTCAGTGATGTAGATATGAAAGTCTTTAAAGAATACGAGAAGCCAATTTTGAAGGAAGAGATAACTATTCAACCAGTAATGTCTAAAATTGGCCCAGTTTTCAAAGACAAAGCCTCTGAAGTTGTTAAGCTCCTGTCCACTGTTGACCCCAAAAAAGTTGAGGCGTCATTAAAGAGCAAAGGCTTCTATACAATAGGGGCGTTCAAAATTCTTCCCGAATACATTCAAATCGTTCGTAGGAAAGTGAAAGAGAAAGGAAGACGATTTGTTCCCCACGTTATAGAGCCAAGTTTCGGCTCTGATCGACTGGTTTACATAACCTTAGAATATGCTTACAAAAAGAAAGGAGGGCGAACTCTACTCAATCTTCCACGAGACCTTGCACCCATACAAATAAGTGTTTACCCCCTTGTAAGCAAAGATGGATTACCTGAAAAAGCCAAACAAGTTCATCAAATGCTGATAGATGAGGGCTTCCTAACAGAATACGATGAATCTGGCTCAATCGGTAGACGTTACGCACGTGCTGATGAGATAGGAACTCCACTTGGATTAACAGTGGACTATCAAACCCTTAAAGATGACACTGTAACCATACGCGACCGCAATACTTGGAGGCAAGTTAGAAACATTATTGAGGAACTTCCCGAGTTACTTCGTGCTTACTTCAAACGTGAAATAGATTTTGAAGACTTAGGACAACCAATCAAAGGTGTTAAGTAGAGTTCTTTCTTTCGTTAGGTTTTTTAATGCTTTCATATATCTTATGTTAGACAACTACAAGAGACTTCTGAGGTTAGCGTCCATGGTGTTCCCAGTAGAGACCGAACAACGGGTAAAACGAAGAGCCCTCAGCGTTTGCCGAGATCACCTACGAAAGGTAATAGACACTGCCCGCAAAGTTCCTCTAATAGTAGACTCCTTTTCAAAAGGTGACAAAAACCTAACCCGCCAACTATTCAATGAAATCAAAAAATCTGAGGAGGAGGTAGATGTGGCAAGACGCATAGTTTCACAAGAGCTCGCTGAAATAGGGGCTATCCTAATTAGCCGAGAAGATTTCCTACGTTTCACCAACTTGACAAGCGAAATTGCAGACTTTTGTGAGGGCATAGCCTTCCGATTGCTGGAAATCATGGAAAGAGGCTGGGAAGTGCCTAAAGACCTAACAGAAGGATTAAAGAAACTCTCAGATGGTGTTTTTGAGACGATTTCAAAACTTCGAGAAACAGCAATGACCTTAAACTATGGATCAACTAAAACCTTGGAAAAAGCTAGGGAAGTAGAAATCGCTGAACGAGCGGTTGATAATCTCTACAGAGGGTTAGAGGTAAAACTTATCAGTAGTTCTCTTGAAATCCCTGCCTTGCTTTTGTTAAGAGATGTGGCTCAGCTTTTAGAGGATGCCGCTGACAAAGCTGAAGACGCATCAGATGCTGCTCGTGCACTAGCCTTTGCAATGTAAAAGGGGAAAAGATGCCTAACAAGATTAAAACAGAATTTATCGAAAACTTTCTTGTAGTTTGGAATCCAGACAAGGGATCAGAACTTTACAAACTTGGCTTCTATGGAAAACCCATAGGCATCCCAAAACCCAAAGCTACAGATTTCAATGTTCCCTTAATTCTTGACCTCATGGAAGGTCTTTATTTGATGGAAAAGGGAGTCATCACAATCTCAGAGGGACCCAAAAAAGCTAAAGTCAGTTTTGGGAAGTTACGCAAAAGAGCTAAGCGACTGTACGATGAGTTCGACCTAAAATATGCGGTATATCGCGACCTACGTGATACTGGACTGATTGTTACACCAGGTATAAAGTATGGATGCGATTTTGCTGTCTACAAACATGGACCAGGTATGGAACATGCACCGTACATGGTTTCAGTGAAAAGAACAGAAGATGAAGTTACAGCTACTGAAATGGTGAAGGCTGGACGACTTGCCACCACAGTGAGAAAAAGATTCATAATAGCCATACCTGACCTTGAAACAGAAAAAATTCAATACCTCATATTCAAATGGTTCAAAGCTTAAATAAAATATCTAATGGGCGAAACCATTCTTATGTGAGATTACGAAGGCTTTCTGCGATAGCGTCTCTTCGGTTTAAGTTATGGACTAGAAGGTTAAGTCGATAGGGGCTTTTCAATGTTCGTGTTATCTCCGAGAAAATGAAGCTTGGACGCAAAAAGAAATCTCTGAAATACTCGTGAATCACGTGTTTAATCGTGTTAAAGGGCACTGTCTCTGGGGAAATCTCACTCACACAGACACCCGTTTCCCAATATTGATCTGCATCTAAGGTACCTGCAATTTGAAGCTCATCCCAAAGATCAGTTCCAGGGAAAACTCCTAATATATTGAATTGAGGGACATCTAAACTTATTTTCTGAGCGAATTTGAGAGTATTTACGATCTCCTCCTTAGTTTCTTTAGGGGCACCCAATATGAAAGAACCCACTATAACGTCTACTCCAGCCTTTCTAGTAGTCTTCACCGCAGTTTCAGCCTGTTCGGGGGTCGTTTGTTTGTCATAGTAGTCTAAAATTCGTTGGTTAGCACTTTCAATTCCATAGTAAACCATTATGCAACCCGCTTTCACAGTTTCTCGTAACATTTCATAGGAACAGTGATCAACCCGCATTTCACAAATCCATTCGATATCCATCTTCTCTCTTCTGATTTCTCGACTGATCTCGATTACCCTCTTTGAGTTTGTGGCAAAACTATCGTCCACAAAAAGAAACTGCCTATAACCCTCGCTCACTAACAAACGTAATTCATCTATGACATTCTTTGCTGATCTTCGTCTCCAGAGATTACGAGCAAACTTACGACACCCGCAAAAACGGCATCGATAGACACATCCACGAGAAGAAATTATTGTAGTAAACTTTTTAGGAGCGACATTTAATCCAGCAACAGTTGAGTGATATTCTACGTCTAGCAGTTCACGATCTGGAAACGGTAAAGAATCAAGATTCTTTATCAACGGACGATCCGGTGTTGACACAATTCTATTCTTATTTCGATAACTAATACCTAACACATTTTTTAGATTATCTTTCTTTTGTAGACATTTCAAAATTTCAAGACTTGCTTCTTCACCTTCTCCCCGAACAATCACGTCCACCCAAGGATAAGTTTTAAGAATTCTTTCCGCATTGAAAGTTGCATGATAATTGCCAAAAATTATTGGTAGGCTAGGATTTTCCTTTTTAACTTCGTGTGCAATAATTGCTGCAGTGCGGCCTGAACTACTCAGCGTAGAAAAACCTAAAAGATCTGGATTTTGATGCTTTACCCAGTCTACTGCAGCTTTCACGGATAGGTTTTTGGCTGCTTGGTCTAAAACAGAAACTTCGATTCCCTCTTCTTTTAGCCTTGTGGCAACGTATAAAATGCCTAAAGGGGGCCATGAACCAATAGCCTTTTGTTTCTCGCATGTGGGGAGTTCGACGTTAGGACTGGGGTTTATGAAGGAAAATTTCATTTTTCTCTACTGGTTCCCTATTTTCAGGAGACATACATAATTCTATCGTTTACTGTATAACAATTTCAGTTTGAAAAAAGTTTATCATCAACCCTTTAATTTGTGTTACTTATTTCTTCTTCGTCACTAGTATTATCTTAGGGCTATCTGGTTTGTATGGTGATTTATCAAAGTCTCCATAGATATTTTCTACTTCAAAGCCAAGTTCTTCTAGTAAGTCAGTAAGTTCCTTCTTCGATACTATCGCAACTTCTCCAAATTCATGGTATCTCTCTGCGAGTTTTCCGTTTTTATAGACATCAAAGAAGAGATCAAGGTTACAGATGCGCTTTTCAAGGTCTCTTCTTGTGAATATGCTTCTAACAACAATTTCATCTTTGCGGATCTCTTTTCTATCAATCCACCAAGAGGCTAAAGGCTTATCCGACCTTATTTGCTCAACATCAAACACAAATCTTCCGTTGTCTTCAAGGTGCTTATGGATGCATGTTAAGCACTTAACTCGATCCTCAATCGTAACACAATGATCAAATGTTGACGCTGGAATGTAGATGAAAGAAAAGGACTGCTTAAGTTCGAAGTTCATTATGTCCCCTTTTTTCAAAATCACATTTTCCCTAACGGTTTCTGATTCCTTTGCCACTTTCCTTCTAGCCTCTTTAAGCATGAAGTCTGAATTATCGATGCCCACAACCTTTATTCCAGCCTTCGCGAGAGATATTGCTACTCGAGCTGTTCCAACACCTAATTCTAGTGCGTTCTTTCCGCTTTGAAGGGCAAGTTCCTTATAGAATTCTAAGTCATTTTTCGTGCCAAATAAATCATAGAATTTGGATGCAGACCTGTAAGTCAAGTTCATCACACCAGTGTTCTATTGTTTCTAAAGGTGCTTTGAGGCAGCAATCTTTTATGTTTTCCTTGTTTATTATTGCTTTAGATATAACTACCTTGCCTATTTTCATCCCAAGATCATGGTTTATGTTTCAAAAATGTTAACTACTCATATCTTTTATTCAATGTTTTCTTCGCGACTACAGATTTTTTGCTTTAGACAAGAATCCAGACAATATCGTAAATGGTAAGAGAACGACAGACTTATTTATTTTACAATTCTTACAATATACATGAATTTGTTATCGAGCTGATTTGAGCGCGATAATGTGGGTGAGTCAGAAGTGGCCAGTCTCTTGGTGGAGTTTAAGTGCCCCGAGCATGGTTTGGAACGTTTTAGGATAAAAATTATAAAGCGATTTAACATGGCCCCCGACACCATACTGCCGAGGTTTAGAACAAGGCCTAAAGCAGGTGAGATCAAGTTCTTGGCGGTGGGTAGAAATGTTACAAATACTGAGATTGAAAGATATTTCGTCAATTATTTTCGTGAGAAAGGTTTGTGGGATCAAGTATTACGTATGAGATTAGTATAG
>CAZCYX010000050.1:0-12397 GCA_964503065.1 uncultured Candidatus Bathyarchaeia archaeon | reverse complement strand
TACTAGCAAATGTTTTAGTTCATGAGAGGGTTGGTTCTTTACTCAAAAAGATAGACAAATCCTTCACAGGTGGAAGGGGAGATGAAGGGGCGTGGGCGCCTAACATCGAAAATGAAGATGCCTTAAACATCCTAGCAAAAGCTTGTGAGGAAATTGCAGATGAACACGGACACGTATGTAAGGTTGGCGTAGACATGGCTGCATCCACCCTGTGGAAACCAAAGGAAAGATGCTATTTATATCCAAGAGATAAAACCAAAAGAAACTCTGGAGAACAATTAGATTTTGTATTAAGTATTATCAAAAAATATGATCTCGTTTATGTTGAAGACCCCTTCCATGAAGAGGATTTCGAGAACTTTGCTGAACTAACAAGAAAGGTTAAAGGATGCTTTATTTGTGGGGACGACCTATTCGCAACTAACAGTGAGCGACTAGCACGTGGAACAAAAATGAACGCTGCAAACACAGTTATAATAAAAGTAAATCAGGTAGGAACCCTTACGGATGCTTTTGAAACGATAAAGATGGCTAAAAAAGCGAGATACATCCCCATCGTGTCTCATCGATCTGGAGAAACAACCGACACTCATATAGCCCACATAGCTGTCGCAACTCATTGTCCCATAATTAAAACTGGCGTAATAGGAGGATCAAGAGTGGCAAAAATTAATGAACTTATTAGAATAGAAGAAAGTCTTGGAAATAGAGCCAAAATGTCGCTTCTTTCATTTGAGGGAAACCCATGTCAGAGGACGTAAAAGAAGAAGAAATTGCAGTTGCTGCAGAGGAACTTTTGCTTCCTCAAGACACATTGTTATCCGCAGGAATTCACATCGGAACAAGAATGAAGACAAAGGATATGACCCCGTTTATATATCGCGTAAGACCCGATGGTCTATTTGTCTTGGACGTTAAGAAGACCGATGAACGCATACGGATCGCAGCAAAATTTCTTGCTCGCATGGAATCTTCTAAGATCGCTGCAGTAGCAGCAAGACTGTATGGACATGACCCGGTGAAGAAGTTCTGTGAAATTACGGGAGCAATTCCCATCACTGGACGCTTTACTCCTGGAATTCTTTCAAACCCTCTATATAAGAACCGTATAGAACCCCATGCAATAATTGTGTCTGACCCGAAAGCCGATGTACAAGCCGTAGTTGAAGCATCCACTATGGGCATCCCAGTGATTGCACTTTGCAGTACAGACAACTATTTTTCTAATATAGACTTTGTTATACCAACTAATAACAAGGGCAGAAGAGCCCTAGCCGTAATTTATTGGCTTCTAGCAAGGCAGATACTGCGTGAAAGAGGTGAAATTCCTTCGGATGGAGATATCAGCCAGTCTATTGACGATTTTGAAGTGAAATTGGCAAGGGAAGAGTAGAGGAGCAAAATTGAAGATCAGGCATCCCTTTGTTGCAGGTTCGTGGTATTCTGGTACCCCAGACGCCTTGCGAAAGCAGATAGAAGGGTGTTTTACCCACGAACTGGGTCCAGGTGAAACGCCTAAGGCTGTAGAGAAAGGGTTGAGAAATGTTGTTGGACTTGTTTGTCCACACGCAGGATATATGTATTCAGGTCCTGTCGCTGCACATGCATATTATAAGCTTGCCGTAAATGGTAGACCTGATGTTGTAGTTATTTTCAGTCCTAATCATACTGGATTTGGAAGTGCATTGGCTCTGATGAATGAAGGTGTTTGGCGCACTCCCCTTGGAGATGTAGAAATTGACACGATAGTTGCTAACCAAATTTTGGATAGGTCACGCATCATCGATGTAGACGATAAAGCCCATGTACGTGAACATTCCATTGAACTTCAACTTCCCTTCCTTCAATACCTGTATGGTGCAGCCTTCAAGTTTGTGCCTATCTGTTTCCTTATACAGGATTTAGAATCCAGTCGTGAGATTGGGCTTGCAGTTTCAAAGGCTTTGTCTGGAAGGAATGCTTTGGTGATTGCTTCCACTGACATGACCCATTATGAGTCTCAGAGGAGTGCCGAAAAAAAAGATAAGATGGCTATCGACGCCGTTACTAAATTGGATGAAGAACGATATTATTCCCTTGTAGAGTCTTATAACATATCTACATGTGGTTATGGTCCCACTGTTGCTGCAATCACTGCTACAAAGAGTTTGGGTGCAAGAGAAGGTCAGTTGCTATGTTATAGAACAAGTGGTGATGTAACGGGAGATTACTCCGCTGTAGTGGGCTATGCCGCCATCACATTCATGAAATAGTTGTGGTGCAACTCTTGGAGGTCATAGCCTCAGCACCAGCAAAAATAATACTTTTTGGAGAACACTTCGTCGTATACGGTGAACCTGCCATTGTCCTAGCAATCGACAAAAGAGCTTACGCATCAGCAGATGTAAGAAAGGACAATCGAATATACATAAACTCCGTCGATTTAGGAATATCCGGATTCTTCGAAGGAGAAAACTTCTATGAAGAATGTGGTGGTCAAACAGCACGTAGAACCCTTGAACCCTTAAAGATAGCTATCCAAAAAATTTTAGAACATTCTAAAAAGAACGGCGGAGTAAGTGTCAAAGTTCGGTCCACTATTCCAGTTGCAGCAGGATTGGGTTCCTCAGCAGCTGTTGCTGCAGCAGTAGCCACTGCCGTAGGTCGTCTTCTAGATTTAGAATTGTCTGAAGAGGATATTTTTCATATATCCTATGAAGCAGAACGCCTTGTTCACGGCACTCCATCGGGTATAGACCCAACAATTTCCACTTATGGAGGGGTTCTTCTATACTGTAAAGATAGAGGTTTTACACAAATAAAAGTTAAAGGAGAAATACCATTAGTAATTGGGGATACGGGAGTAAAGCGCTCAACAGGGGATCTCGTTGCATCAGTGCACAAAAGAAGCAAACAGTATCCTTCCATAATTAAGCCTCTCCTGAAAATTGGTGGAAAAATTGCGGTTAGGGCAGTTAAAGCCTTAGAAACTGGCAATCTTCATGAACTCGGCGAATTGATGAATATTAATCATGGACTACTTTGCACGGTTGGTGTTTCTGATGTGTCTTTAGAAAGGCTGGTTTATGCTGCAAGAGGAGCTAATGCCTTAGGAGCCAAACTTACTGGGGCTGGAGGAGGAGGATGCATGATTGCATTGGCTAAGCCTAATAATCTTGTGCATATTGTTGATGCGATTGAGCGTGTGGGTGGGAGAGCTTTTGTTGCTGGGATGGCTAGTGAAGGCGTGAGGGTTGAGGACTAGTTTTTATGTGCGTCGCTTAATAGACTTTAAATAATCAATTGGAGGAAATGAGCGACAACAAGTTAAGCTCTCTTCATCTTCACGGTTTTTAAAGGAAAATCTTGTTTTCATTATCATCCAGAATGTTGATTCATATGTTAACATGATAAGCATGAAAAACTGTGATAAACTATAAATGATAAAAGGTTTTCAAGCTCACTCATGTCTCTTCGTCATTTCCGATTTTTTCGTCTATTTCCATGGCTATGGGACCCTTGTAGCCACATCTCTCACAAACATATTGAATAGGCGCTATTCCATACATTCTAGGATATGCCTCAAAACTACTCGAAAACTTAAGATTTGGGCTTCCACATTTCGGACAGAATTTTGGAGTTGTTTTTCGTCTTTTCAGTCCCATAACTATTTCGCGGAATCTTTTGAAGACCATACGCTTTGATTCCTTGGTTCCGCTTTAATTATTGAATCTCTAGATTTTCTTGAGGATATCCTTGTTTTATGAGGAAGGACTTTACTTTATCTCGGTGGTCGCCCTGTAACATGATTTGGCTGTTTTTGGATGTTCCTCCACAAGCACAATGGGCTTTAAGTTTTTGGGCAAGCCTTCCAAGGTCATTGTCTTTATTGTCAATGCCCTCGATGATAGTTACTTCTCTTCCCCATTTTCGTGTTTCCAAACGAAGCCTAATTCTTTGTTGTTCTTTGCCAATCTCTTTGCAGACACATATGTCAATCGGTAGTCCACATATAGCACAGATTTCTGCCATGATACTCAATATGAAGATAATGAATCTGTGCTATTTAAGACTTTCAACACATAACATACAGAAAAATGCGCGCACATACAACCAAAATCAAAAACATTAATCTAAACCACAACCACCACACTTCCTTTCAGAAGTGCCCACCAATGCAACAACTACTTAAACACCCCACAGTCCACGAAGCCCTCCTCTACGAAAAACTACCAAACAACAAGGTAAAATGCGGGATATGCGAAAGAAGATGCACAATCGCTCCAAACCAAAAAGGCCACTGCAAAACAAGAACAAACATAAACGGCAAACTCTACACCCTCGTCTACGGAGACCTTAGCGCCCTAGAAAGCAGACCCATAGAAATCAAACCCTTCTTCCACTACTGGCCAGGCTCAACAGCGCTAACCTTCTCAACATGGTCCTGCAACTTCGACTGCATCTGGTGCCAAAATCACCACCTCTCCAAAACACCGCCAAACCCCACAAAATCCCAATACTACTCGCCAGAAGAAATCATAAAAATGGCACTTGACACAAACAACAATGGATTATGCGCCAGCTTCCAGGAGCCAACAATCCTAACGGACTGGGTTATTCCACTGTTTAAAATAGGTCGTGAAAAAGAACTCTACTGCTGCTACGTTTCAAACGGCTACATGACACTGGAAGCCTTAAAGTTGTTACGTGAGTCTGGTATGGATGGACTAAAGATCGACATAAAAGGTGACCCTGAAACTTACAGAAAATACTGCGGCGGAGCAGATGTAGAAAAAGTTTGGAGAAACGCCCAAGAAGCAAAAAAGATGAGAGTTCACGTAGAAATCGTAAACCTAGTCATTACCGATGTCAACGACGACGAAGAATGCCTAAGATGGGTAATAGAAAACCATCTAAAAAAGGTAGGCCCTGAAACCCCTATACACTTCACCCGATACTATCCCGCCTACAGATTCTACAATCCACCAACAAAAACTGAAACCCTAGAAAAAGCATACAATATGGCAAAAAAAGCGGGAGTGCTTTACCCATATCTTGGCAACGTTCAAAATCACAAGTATGAGAACACTTATTGCTCAAACTGCAAAACCCTGCTTATCCAAAGAAAAGGCTATCACATAGTCCATTACAGAATTACTAACAACAAGAAATGCCCCCACTGCAGTCAGTCAATCCCGATCACAGGCAAATACATTAGAAAGAGTCTCTTCACTATTCCAATGTAACAGCACTAATAGTAGGCTAGATTTTCTCCACATAACGCTTACTAAACAGGCTCCGTTTTCATAAGCAACTTCTCTATATTTTCCAGTCGTTTCTCAATCGCATCCAATCGATCCAGTATTTGTTTAAGCACTCTGTTAACATCTTCGGTGGGAACAATGGGCAACAGAGTAGGTGAAGGCCATCTTCTCTCTTCCGGCATTCCAGGTCGTCTAGGCAGTATTGGAGAAGGATACGTAGCCTTTTTCCTGCTTTTTTCTGGCATTTCTTTCACCTTCTAACTTCACTAATATATTATGGTAATCGTGTTATTAATACATCCACGGAATTTGGTCGCAATAAATGTGATAATTCAATTAGGTTTTTAACAGTGAAATATAAAAGAAAGTATCTAATTAAAAGTTAATCTCGGAGCTTGAACCTAATTTCTGGGCGAGAATTTTCTCAGTTTTCATTTTGACTCTATTTGCAATTTCCTTTCTTATTTCAACTCGGTTTCCTTTTTCTTCTCCTTTTCATCCACTATACGTATTAATTGCTTTTCCAGTCCCTCAATTTTTGCACCAGGATATCTTTGCTCAATATCCATACGCAACTCGGCAACATCTACATCTCCATGAGTCTTAACTTGAATAATCGGCTTGCCTCCCGCATCATAAGTTATAGAAATCGCATACCCAGAGCCACCTTCAATAGGTTCTTTTCCAAACAACGAATCTTCATCAAAATTGCAAAGATCAAGCCTTCGTTTCGACATGTTTCTCGGACTATAAAAAAAGAAGTACTTGAATTAAAATTTTACTCGATTCATCAGTTTGGACGAGTGGAAGCAATGCACAGTTGTGCACACGCGCATTTATTTTGGAAGATTGGAGGTAAACTTTAGGATAGAGAAGGAAGGTTCATGTTTTATGTTAAAGAAAGTAGAATCTGAAATGGCTGAATCCTTAAAATGGCAAGCGTGAGCATCGAGCGCGAAGGAAATACTGGAGTTGCTTAATGTATCATTAGTTTTTCTTCATATTTTTTGAGGTGTTCTGCAGCTTCTCCGATGTCCATGAAAAGGTTGTCAACTCTTTCTACATCTTGGACAGTCACTGATTTACGTCCCATTGCCTTGGCATTTTGTGCTGCTAGGCTGAGGAGTTGAACAGAGTATCTGAGGGAGCTTTTGGATCCAACAGTCGTGAGAGTTTCTAATGCTTTTTTGTCTATTTTGACCTTTTCTTCCTTGGATCGTATGTACAGTATTTCTTGTATGCTCTCTGAGTCGTACTCGTGAGTGGCTATGATTACGGCTCTGTCGATAAGATCAAGCGGAAAGCCTAATGGGCTTTTTACGTCAGTGCCGCGGATTCGTGCTACACCTCTGTTTGTGGCAAGGATTATGATGGGTACAAGTTCGCTTTCTATAGCTCGACCTACGAAGCTGAAGGCTTCCAAGTCCAGAAGATGAGAGTCATCTATAAACAATACACCTGGATGGATGAAGGCTTTGTTTTCGTCAACTAGTTTCTTCACTTGCTGATCTACCATAGTGCGTATCTCAGTGTCGATTTCTTTTGTTTCTTGGGCTCCAAAAAACATTGAGAAAATTCCTCCTCCAGCTCTTCTTTGAGCGTTGATTTCATCCATGTCTGTTAAGGTCAGAGTATAGACGAATTCTTTTTCTTTGAGTACTTCGCCTGTTGGACGGGGTATCTTCGTGCGTGTATCTACGTCATATTTTTTTCCTTTTGTGCTTTCTAAGCTAAGGCCAAGATTGGCGACTCTTCCAGTTTCTGCGTCGATCTGTACGACGTTTCCTTCTGAGATGTTCTGTTGTATGATTTGTTGGGCTATTGTTTCTCCAGCTTCGATGGATTTCTCTTCTTTTGTTGTTTTCAGTGTAAGTCGAACGCTTTCTGGAACTTTCTGATAGGGGTTGTATGGATGGGGAGCTGTGGCAATATCGACATTTATGACTTCTCCCTCGTACACCTTTCGCATCTCATGAATTTCGACTCCTATACATTTTCGAATTGCCTCGATCAGTATTTCTGTCTTCTTTCTTTCGCTACTGTATATCTCGCTTCCACTCATTTGTATGAAGGGGACGTTGGCGCCGAGTTCTCGGGAAACAGCGACTGCTATGGCTGTTTTGCCTGTTCCTGGAGGTCCAGCTAATATGACACATTTGCCACTTAATTTTCCTTCTTTGATCATCTTTACAACTAAGCCTGCAGCTTCTCGGGCTTTCTCTTGTCCTACCATGCCATCTTTTATCTTGATGGCTTCCAATTTTTCGTCAAGACCCAGTCCTTTGACGTGAGTGTGGGCTCCGATTCTTTCGAAGCGACTTGTTTTTTTGGGTACTTCTTTTATTGTTGCCATAGACAACCTCCTGATTAGTTGGGGAACCAGAATTGCATGTATCAAACGGTGATATAAAAATTTTGAATTGAGATGGAGATGTTTATGTGATTTTACTGCTGTGGTTTAGACTTTTTATTGTAGATGGTTGGTTGAGTATCTTGCGATGTTTTTAATGAGGTAGAAGTAGAGTTGAGGAGAGGAGAATTAAAGAGGCACTTCTATGAGTAAGAAGAGTTGAGTTGGTTGAGATGAATCGTGGAACTGAACAGGATCGTGAGATGTTGAATGCGATGCCGAAAGAAAGGTTACTTGATCTGTTTTTCCTCCATGTTAAGAACTTGTGGAGGGTGGATGGATTGTATTTTCTTGGGATTGAAGAGAAATTTGGTACGGATGCGGCAACTGAGATAGATGCAGATTGTTGGAGATTGATGGGTAAGATGGAGGCAAGGGATCTCAAGAATGTTTTTGGGTTTAAGGAAGTTGGTGTTGCTTCTCTTTTGGACCTTTTACAGAAGACAAGTTGGGCTTTAGATCAGGCTAGTAAAGAGGTTGAGGTTGCTGAGAATAGAGGGGTGTTTAGGGTTATCAGATGTAGGACTCAGGAGACAAGGATTAGAAAGGGGCTTGGTGTGTTTCCGTGTAAGAGGGTGAGGTTTGGTTATTTGAAGAGTTTTGCTGAGGAGTTGAATCCTGAGATTGAGGTGTTATGTAGGGTTTGTCCGCCTGGTGAGCGTCTTGAAGGGGTTTGGTGTGAGTGGGAGTTTAGGTTACATTCTAGTTAGCGTGTGTGCGTGTGTGAGAACCTCTCTCTAGAGGGGGGAGAGAAGCTTTACTATCTTGCTTCTCTTTGGGATGAAAAAAGAAAATTTTTTGGTTTGTTTGGTCGTTCTGTGGTGACAGTGGTTGATAGGTTGTTTTCAAAGGGTGTTTGCTGTTATATGGAGATGAGGACTATGGCGATCAGTGCGAGTATTATGCCTAAGCCTTTTGTGAGTGTTATTTCTTCGTGTAGGATTAGGTAGGATAGTATTACTGTTATGACTGGGTAGAGGGATGTTAGTGGGATGACTATGATGGCTTTTCCTGCTTGTAGAGCTGAGTAGAAGGCGATGGTTCCTATGACGCTTACTATGCCAGCGATTAGGGCGTAGTTGAAGCCTTGGGAGCCTACGTTTATTGTGGGTTTTTGGCTGACGTAAATGAACAAGGAGGATGTGAACATGATGGTGTTTGTTAGGATGTAGATTTGTGGCCAGTTTGTGTGTTGGTATGCGAGTTTTATGATGAGTCCCATGATGCCCCAAGTGACTATTGTAATTGCGCTTAATAGTAGCCAGTTCATGGCTTCAAGATTTGAGAATACTTGGTATATATGGTTTTAAGACAAGGAATTATGTGTTAATCTTAGAATCTGACTTTATCTTTTTTAGCTGTTTTTCTCTTTGGTTTCCCCGTCCATTCAAACCCGCATACTTGGCACTTCTTTGTGCTTCCGTTGATTGTTATCTTCTTTGAACCACAATTAACACACCGCTCCTTCCTACCATCCATTTCCTCATTCATCTCCGGTTTATTCTTGCTTTCTTTATGGTATGATGATTTAATCTTTTATAACTAAGGTATTAATGTGGTATTTGTGTGTGCGTGTGTGAAGATACCTCTATAAAGTGGGAGGTCTACAAGAGAATTTTGTTTTTCTCTTTCTCACTTGTTGATATGGCGGGCAAAAGGGTCATGAGGTCGCACGTTTAAACGTTGAGTTTGGAATAAAAATTTAATCCAACCAACATATGCTATGGAATTCAACGGTGGATTTGTGGAAAGCAGTATCAGACTGGAAGCAACTTTAAAAGCAGACTGAAGAGGACAGGTAGAAGGTAATCACATTACCCTAACCCTGCTACTGCGTAGCATCCCTTCCCTTTGGGAAGGGGAAGGGCAATAGCAATAATGCTTTATGTGTGCATTGAAATAGTGCTTAAAATAAGAAGAGTAGGGATGTAAATTTGCATGACTATCAATGAAAACATTTTGCTAGAGCTACCCAACAAAGGTGGATACAGGCTGTCAATTGTGGCGAAATTTGAGGAAGGCAAGTCAGTCCAATACATAATCAGAGTGTCGAAACCTAAATGGAAACCCAAAGGAAGAGAGGTTGACTATATCAGCACTTTAGAAGGGTTCAGGAACATTGGAGAATTACTTATAGACCTTCATCATTTTGCTCAGAAGAAATTGTACGCCATAGACCCTAATAAGCTCAAGGAAGTCTTAACTGCAGAGAATATCAAGAATTTTGTAAAAATCAAGAAAGCTGGTAAATTTAGTGATTAGAAGAGAGACACAATTCTAGGTTTCCAAGTCCTTCAGAGACATACTCTCTAACAGACATACCATCGCAAAAACTTGGAAAAACCAAAACAAACGCCCTGTCATAGGCTGGAACAGCACCTACACACCAGAAGAAACTGTTCACTATAATATTTATGAAAATTGAGCATGTCTTTGTGTCTAAAGTATCATTAGTTCTAGTGGTGTTAGTTTTTCAGAGACCGAATCAACCTTCAACCCCAAAAGTTCAAGGGTCGTCACACGCAAAAGAAACGAAGTCTTCTCTGTTGCTATAATAGTTCAATTCTAGTTCTGGTTCCAGTTTTGAAGTATTCTGAATCAGCCACCTTAACCTTACCATTCAATACCTTTTCAAATATAGACATGGCTAAAAGGGCAAAAGGACAAGTCACGTCTTTAGGTTTCAACTCTTCATGTATATGAGGAGCCCAAACACACCCATCAATGTGGAGAACATACTTCTTTGGAGCCAACTTCTCAAACCGAAACTCCCCAATGATTTTAGTGTCCTCAATAAGCTTTGAAAGATTATCAAACACCTCATCAATAGTCTTTCCTTCAATCAAGTTGATGCCCTGCTTCTCGCTAATCCGTCTAACAGTCTTCAACACAGGATGCACAAAAACCGCAGAACCCGTACCCAAAATATCCTTCAAAGCCTTTTGATACGCAAACAAAATGCAATGAAACAGAGTGCCAACATCTAGCTCTGTCAACCCTTTTCTCGTTTCAACATCACCCACTGTTACACTTTCCATCTTCCACCACTTGGAACAAGCAATCTTACCTTAATTTATAAAACATTTATGAACCCTTAATGTTGGTGACTCAGATTCAGAACTAGAAGATTAACCGAATCATTAAAGAGTTAAATTCCCCACTAACAACACTCTCAAATCACGAGCGTTCCAATCATGCAGATTCTCCAGCCTTTCAAAGACATACTCTCCAGAAGACATAACATTGCAAGAAACTGGAAGACCCAAGACAAACCCGTCATAGGGTGAAACAGCACCTACACCCCTGAAGAAATCATCCATTCAATAAACGCATTACCAATACGAATCTTAGGAAGCATGGAAACCACCACAACTCAAGCAGACGCCTAACTGATTCCGATGCGCAAAAGCTTGTTATGCCATTGATTTTGTGAACGTCACATACGCGTCTGCAGCCCCTCGATCCATTTCCCTAAGTTCTGCAGTCGCCATCCGCTTGATCTCAGCAGTTGTCATTCCTTCTTTCACTCTGGCCGCAACTGTTTCAGCGCACTTTGTTGCATGCGCCTCCGTAGCTCCAGCCTTTTTCAAGGAACGTTTCAGCTTAGCCTTATCAAAATCCTGCACATGCCCAGCACGTTTCTTTACCTTAACCAAAAAATCACCTCCTATTCAACCCATAGTTGAAACCTGTAGTACATTATTGATGTGTATGCTTATTATTTTTGTGCTCGCTGCCTATATGCATGAGTCCTAAACTTTAAAGACCAAAAAAACTCCTCCTTTTTATGATATAATCTCTTGTAACCAAAGCATTAAAGAGTGAAATCTCCTTAACAACAGTCTCAAGCCAGTTGAGGGTCACTATGGAGGTTCTTCAGTCCTTCAGAGACATACTCTCTAACAGACATTCCATCGCAAAAACTTGGAAAAACCAAAACAAACGCCCTGTCATAGGCTGGAACAGCACCTACACCCCCGAAGAACTCATCCATTCCATAGATGCTTTACCAGTACGAATCTTAGGAAGCATGGAGTCCACAACCACATTAGCTGATGCCTACTTACCCCGCAACGCCTGCTCCTTCGCCCGCAGCACCCTCGACCTCGCCCTCAAAGAAGACTACAACTACCTAGACGGGTTAGTCACCAGCAACAGCTGCGACAACTTCGGCAAAACCTACGACCTCTGGAGACACTACACAAAAATCCCATACTTCCACTTCATAAACACTCCCCACACAAACACCCCAAAATCACACGAATTCTTCTACAACGAACTCATACGATTCAAAGAATCCCTAGAAAAAAACTTCAACGCCCAGATCACCAACAAAACCCTCCAAAGCACAATCAAAACCTACAACGAAAACAGGACCCTCCTAAAAAAAGTCTACGAACTAAGAAGAAAAAACCCACCACTCATCACTGGCGTAGAAGCCCTAGAAATCGTCCTATCCAGCATGCTAACACCCAAAGAAACACACAACAAAATCCTAAAACAACTACTAAAAGAAATCCATAATCGTCCAGACCCACCAAAACCTGGTGTAAGGCTTCTAATCACAGGAAGCATAATGGACACCACTGACTTACTCCAAATCATAGAAACAGTCGGCGGAATCGCAGTAACAGACGACCTATGCACAGGAACAAGATACTTCTGGAACCTAGTAGGCTCAGACAAAGACCCCATAAAAGCCATCAGCAAACGCTACCTAAACAAAATCCCATCCCCCTTCATG
>CAZCYX010000049.1:0-12423 GCA_964503065.1 uncultured Candidatus Bathyarchaeia archaeon | reverse complement strand
GGCATAGATTATTTACTTACATATGAAGATCTTCGAAGAACTTTGCGCCATGTAAGAATGCATTTAATTGAAGACTCTTTATTTATTTTTGATTTTTGGAATGGCCTTGCGGTTTTGACTATTACTCCTTCTGCAAGGACTAAAGTCATCAAGAAGGGAGCTGAAAGGTTGATAAGATTTGCTGTTCCTCGGTTAGATGTCATGCAGCATCTTTGTCATGTTATGTATTATTGCATGATGATCCGAAACCGTAAGGTTGTGGAGGAGTTTGAGGAGAATCATGTTGTCAGGTTCTTCTTTCCCAAAGAAATCGAGCATTATCTTGAGGAAAACCTGTTTGAAGTCTTGAGTCTGCATCCTTTTTTGGGGTTGAACAAAAACGCAGATGAAAAGACTTGGCATTTAACAGCGGTTAGTCGAGCTAAATGAAAATCCAATTTTTAACGGCGGTAGGCACAGCCTATGCATATCAACTTTGTTTATTTATCCAGAACTAGAGAAGAGATTATCTTTTTGGATTGGCAACTTGGTTGACACTACATCTGACCTGGAAGAAATTATTTACGAAGATCGGGTTTCTGTTGATGAGGCGGTGGTTGCCTATTTTTTACACTTGCGTAGAAGAAGGTTGACTTGTTTGTGCCATTAGCCAGTTTTTGTTTTTCTTTAAGCAATAGCTCTTCCATCTGTGCAGTGTTTTTATTGTTTTTTGCTGGAAAATGTGTGGATAGAGGTTTTTTATGGATTTTTCTTCTATAATTTTGTTCTGAATCTAGATTTGAACATAGCTAATATGGAAAAACTTTTAAAGCGTTTTTTGGAACCTATCGTTTACGCATTATATGCGTTTCGTAAAAAAGAGGAAATAAGAAATGAAAATCTCAAAGAAGAAATTGTTGGCGATAACATTAGTCTTGACTACGTTCTTAACTATGTTTACTGTTTTTCAGCCAATTGCTGTTTCTACAGAGTACATTGATGTGGATGATTACTGTTGGATTGAAGGAGTGCTTCACAGTGACACTTATACGTTGTATCCATATGCTGAGGAGAGCTTGGACATAGGTTTCTCAAAGTACGGTGAAATGATAGGCTACAACGAGGACACAGAGATAGGGCTGGGTCTGCAATATCCTGGATATGAGAGTGCGGCAGATCCTGATCTGGCTCCTGATGGCACTTACGATCAGACAATTGATACTTCTGTTGATCCCTTTGCTAACGAATACATAGGCGAGGACTGGTGGATGAACGGTTGGTTCATTGACATAAAGTATAGGACACCTGCAGGTGTTTGGAGAGAGATCTGGGCTATGGCTATTTTCAGTGACGGTCAACAGCATGGAGGCGATTGGATACCGATGCCTTCTGTGAGTTCGACTTCTTCAGCTAGACCTTTATGGCAAGAATATCCACCTTATGCTAATCCTGATTCCACCGAGTACGCAGGAGTTTTGGATCCGCTGGATCCAACAAAAATACCTGATCAGGGTGGAAGGAAGACCAATGGGCAGTGTACTACAGACCCCATAGAGATTATCTATAATGGACCAAGAAGGTTTATTGCGCTTTGTAAGACGACGATTAGTGACGTAGGTGGTGGTGCAGATCTTGTTGCTCTATACTTCACTTTCATCTTCAATAAGGCAGAGAAGAACGTCATTATACTTAAGGATGTTAAACGGTTATACACTAAGCAGCCTATGAATATTCAGTTTGGTAACCGTGGTGAGTGGGACCTCGGCATCGAGGGGGACACTGACTCTTATACACACTGGTACACTGATGAACCAGTCCAATATTGGGACATGGATGACGACGGAACCATTAATTGTACTGAAGTTGCGACATCTTTTGAGTTCTTCAGAAAATATTTCGTGTCTTTCAAAAATCCAAAGAAATGGTGGGACGATGTACCATCTGCTGATAGACCAACTGAAGTCTGTAATGAATGGACTGAAGTCCTGCAGGATTTCCCAGATCCACTTGACGATGGCACGAACTGGTTAGAGACGCAGTACACTTGCTATGGTCGCGACTGGCACTGGGACAAAACCATAAAAGAACATTCGTACGCTGTGGCTCAGGTTATATCTCGAGCAGGCGACTATGTTGGTGCTCTGGCTGTTTGGCCTCACCCAGAGTTCTGGAGTGCTGCTAACACGTTCTTCCCGCCAGAACGCACTGTGGCGCCTACTGGTAATAACCCAAGTAGTATAGCGCTTATGCTTGCGCCGATTTCAAGGATGCTTAATTGGCACAAGTGGACTGTTGAAGAAGATCCGACACAGCTCACTGACAATCTTATAGATGACAGAGATAACATTTGGGTTAAGGCAGACGACATAAGAGCTGCTGATGGCAGCACAATGGAACCTGTCATTCCATTCATAATCTATGAACATGACTTCCAACTGTCCTCTACATTGCCTGAATACAGAGTAGTGTCAGTTTATATGTTGACTGACTATCATGATGCAGACGATGCAGACGCAGATGATCCAGGCAATGAGGAAGATTGGTCTAACGGTGTAAACGTGATTGACAGGGAAATTCAATACCAGCTCGACGAGATCTTCAATCCATGGGACATATACGATGCAATGCACAAGGATACAAAGAGATGGGTACAATTCTTCGAAAAAGCTTGGGATACTGTGACAAAAGAGTGGAAGGCCTGGGATGAGGAAAACTACTATTGTGTTCTACTTGACGACACCAGAGAAATAGAATCTGGTGTGGTGATTCCTACCCTACCTGTCATACCTACCTGCGGTGACTGGGACGCATACTGCAGTGACAGCGAGAGAGTTCTTGTCGACACGGGCACAGGATACGAGTTGATTTATCCTTTGGGCTACCAGAACATCGATCCAATCCCAATCGAAGAAGACGAAGATGAGGAAAGACCCTACTACACAATTGACCGCGATATAGGACTGATATGCTTCTGGGAATGGGATTCCGACCTAGACATGTATGTAAGGTGGTTCTTACCTGCAGGTTCTGTTGTCAAAGTTCTTTGGTCAACTGAACATATCGCAACAGCTGCTGAGCAATGGAACGAAGAAGACCAGTTGGAGTACGATCCCGAAGAAGACGAATGGACATACGCTATTGACGGCGTGAATTTCATCTTCCCGCTGCACCACGACATAATGTGCCAATACAAGAATCTCACAGAAGTGTTCCTAATAGAACAACCACCTGAACGGCTGCCAGATACAGATCCTGGTGGCGGATTACCCTTCTACACGTTTACTGGTCCTAGAACTCTACGAGTTGACTATGTTCCTGTGTGCAAAGAAGTTGACATCAAATACTACTCCTATGATACCGAAGGCTCGTGGCACGAAGAAAAGTTCCACTGCGGCAATTCAGATTACGACACCTTTACACTCTCAAACGATGCGGACTACATTGAGAAGGTGTGGATACACAGCGAAAAAGCTCTACTTGGCGGACAATACGTCTTTAACAACGCAACTAAAACCATATACATGCAAGATCCAGTGCCTGCTGGCGAATGGCTCCAAGTCAACTACACAGTCGGTAACCCCTCTGCAGTCAACTATACAGACTTCTTCAAGGGTGACGGAAAGAAGACAAAGTTCGTACTACAAGGCTACCCTGACGTGGGAAGCTTACACGTTTATAACACCAAAATAGTGGAACAAATAGTGGACGAAGAAACTGACGATGAGCCACCAACCTGTGCTATGGGCTCAGCTTGGCAAGTTCCAAAACAAGACTCTTACTGGCGCTCAAGCGGTACCTACACGTATGTGCCAGCGACTCGGATAGTGTATGTCGGCCTTGAAGAAAGAGAATGGCTATGCGTTACAGACGAGAAAGTGAGAGGCAACTGGATAATCCGCGAATCACCTACAGGAGACTACTTCTCCACATGCGACGAACTAGTCCTCGACCAAGCACCACTCAACTCAACCCAAGTACAGACAGACCACCCAGACTGGCCTGGACAAGAACTCAAAATAGTCTTCAAAGTTCCAAGCGGACGCTACGAATGGGCAATAGTCGGAGAACAATCTGCAGCTGTAGACTCAATAGGCGCAGTAATGACCGTTGCAGCATTCAAGAACAAACTAATAGAATTCGGCCTTGGCGGTCTAGACTGGCAAGACACCCTCTATGGACCAAGAATCCCATGGATGATACAAGAAGCCATCAGCCCAGACACCATCGGCAGACTTCACCTCCGCGACGACTGGTGCTATTCACTCACAGGAGATTCCAACGGTATAGATTGTTCATGGCCAATATCAAGCTCCAACATAATCAGCGTAGGCGGAACAGCCCCTAACGACGTAACCTCATACTTCAACGACTTCGTACAAGCACTAGTAGGCACCACAATAACTGGCACGCACGGAAGAGCAGGCATCTACGGAGTAACCTGTTGGGACAGAGACATGAGCGAATATTGCTTCTACGAATTTCCAGCTGCAGTAACAGAACGCTACGGCTATGCAATCATTTCCACCTACAAAGACAAAAACGGAACTATAGGCTTCCTGGTCCATGGATGGAGTGGACAAGACACCTACTACGCCGCAAAATGGTTCGACGAACACAAATTCGAACTACAACACATAAACCTACACGTCACAGACCTAATCCTAAGAATTGAATACAAGTACAGCGACGGAGACCTAAGGTGCCCACCAGTAGTTACCATCCGCGAAAAACTCGGAACAATAAGCGAGAAACCACAACACGACTGCCCTTAAATCGCCACACCCCTCCTTTTTTATTTTTTTTCTCAAGCACGAAATTATACAGAAACTTTCTGTGTCAACCCTTTTATCGCATAATTGAACTACTCTTCTATCATACCTATGAGAGTCCAGATATGAGCATCAAATTTCGTTTTGCTGAACGTACAAATAGAAAAGAATGGAATGAAGTCGTAGAGACAAGTGTCCAGTCCGAAATTTATCACTTGTTTGAATGGGGAGAACTGCTTGAAAGAACCTACAACATCAAAGTTTTTCGACTCATCGCTGAAGTAGATAACACACTAGTGGGCGTACTACCATTCGTCTACTTCAAAAACCCCATATTTGGTCGCAAGATAATCTCCTTTCCATTTTCTGACATAGGTGGGTCCTTAGTACTTGATGAATATCATAATCTTTCGCACAAATTCATCAGAAAACTTGCTAAAATCGCAAAAACGTGGAATGCAAACTTTATTGAATTTCGACTATTACAAGAGAAGGCAAAGGATTTGTCAAGCTTTAATTTTACTTGCGGCCTTCAAGCTTTCACTTACAGAATTGACACAACAAAATCCTACAATGAAATATGGCACAACTACAGCAAGAAGATCAGGCATAACATTAGAAAAGTGAAAGATATTGGCCTAAAAATAAGGGAAGCCAAAAACGAATATGACTTGGGCATATACTACAGAATCTACTTGAGAAGAATGAAAGAGTTCGGAACACCACCCGCACCCTTTTCATTTTGGCGGAACATGTGGAGTCTTTTTCATCCAAAAGGAAGAATAAAATTAATATTCACTATTCTTGACGACAAAGAAATAGCGGGGTTCATAGCCCTCCTTTTCAAACGGAAACTATACTTTATCTTAAACGTCTCTCTAACAGAATTCTGGAAATACTACGGCTTAAACGAGTTACTTTTCGACTGGTACATAAAATACGCCTGTGAAAACCAATACGAACTAGTTGACTTTGGAAGAACACGAAAAGGCACAGGGGTCCAACGATTCAAAGAGAAAGGATGGGGAACAAAACGTATCTCCCTTAATACATACTATCTCTTCCTACATGGTGGAATGAAAAACCCTCTAGAAACAGCCTTACAAACAGATAACATATATGCCAAGGCTTGGAAAACATTTATCCCTATCCCCATTACACCATTTCTTGGGTATCTACTCAGAAAGAACATAGGTGATATCTAACACCATAGTGCGTGGTCAGGTATTCCTAACATTTCTAACAGTCACGTTATGGATCAATTGCGCAGCATATGTCCAAAACACGTTTGGCAATAATAAAGTAATACCACACAAAAATAAGTATGCAACTTCGCCTATAGAGTCTATTGGGAGTATCATAACTTTGAGACCAGACTTCTTAAGATACGCAACCTCCTTAAACCCAAACTTAGAATATAAGCGAAAAGCTCTCACATTATCTAAAAACACCCCCAAGAGAACAAATCGAAGATGACATTCACGAGCTATGCCAATTGATCTCTCAAGTATCTGGCTGCCTATTCCCCGGTCACGAAATTGTTCACAAACATACAATGTAAGAATATTGAACATACTCCGTATACCACACATGGCCGCAACATTTCCTTCATCGTCTACACCAATAACCAAAATCTTAGAAGGCGAAAAAGCGTTAATCCATGGAATGTTAAGCAATTCCGATTTGAATACTTCTTTAGAGATTAGAATAAACTTCACGTAGAACTCCTCTAAACCATAAATTCTCTCAATAGATCTTGAATAGGCAATTTTTTGCAGTCAAATGTTTTCAGAAGATGCTCCATAGCCTTAAGTGTATATTCTCCACAATGCCTAGTGACATGAAAACGAAAACCTCCTAACTTTGGAACATCTGGATCCACATCAAACGGGTGAACATAGAGAATCACAGGTAATCCCTTACGAAGAAGAAACTTAACCGCTGTCTTCACATAAGTTAACCCAAAGTTCCTCAAAAACCATCCCCCAACAGGCAAACGCAAGTAAGGAAAAACCGCAATAGGCACTTCAAAAAACTCATCTTCTCCCACACTAACACGATACGGACTAAGCGAAGCACCATAATTACCCCACCAACCAGGTATTCCCACAGATGGAACAACAGAAGAATCATAAACGTAACCTATCTTACTCAACAAAGAAACAATCGTAGGATTAATTCTGCCAAAGGGGGCTCTAAACCCTCTAGGCGCTTCTCCAGTTATTTTTGCCAAGATACTACGGTTCTCCCTCTCCATTTTCTCAAATTCAGTTAAAAGCATCTTCGTTAAATCCACGTGAAAATATCCATGAGAAGCAACTTCATGACTGAAATCATAAATCTCTTCAACTACCTCTGGAAAAACCTCCGCAATCTTACCTAACACAAAAAAGGTAGAATTCACGTGATGCCTTTCAAAAACACTCAGGATGGTTTGCAGTGGTCTTATGAACACTCCTTGTGGAGATTTATGATATTTTATTGTACTGTGAGCATCTGGCCATAAACCGTGGAACCCTTCTTCCACATCAACTGTTAAAGCCAACATCACTAACTATTTGCCCCTGTTACACTTATGAAGATTTCATTTTATATTTAGAGCTCTCGAAAACACGCTTCTCGTTATTCCCGAACCCATATGCCTATATAATACAAGCAAATTATGCGCTCGCATAACAGAAATTCTGGAACCAAGGACTACGATAGTTCGGCGATACAACGCGCATATTGCTAACTACAGAATCGCGAATAAAAGTTTTATATAAAATCCACGCACACGAATAAATCAAGTCTTAAGAGTTGTAGCAAAATGGAGCGAATATTGATAACTGGTGGAGGCGGCTTCATAGGCAGCCACCTCGCAAGGCATCTCTACTTACAAGGAAACTTTGTAAGAGTAGTTGACATAAAATTCGATAACTACATTCAAGAAAGATACTACAGTGAAAGACTAAAACTAGATCTGAGAAACTTCAAAAATTGTCTTACCACAACAAAAGGAATAGACAAAGTGTACAACTTTGCTGCCAACATGGGAGGCATAGGATTCATCACAGAGGTAGGAGCTGAAATAATGCACGACAACCTGCTGATAAACACCTATATGTTAGAGGCATCCGTACGAAACAAAGTTAAGAGATACTTATTCAGCTCATCGGCGTGCGTTTATCCAACCTACAAACAAAGAAACGCCACTGTAAAAGGCCTAAAAGAGAAAGATGCATATCCAGCGGATCCAGACAACTTTTATGGTTGGGAAAAGCTATGCACAGAAAAAATGTGTGAAGCTTACAAGCGCGACCACGGCCTAGACATTAGGATCGTTAGATACCATAACATCTACGGGCCTGAAGGAACATACAAAGGTGGAAGAGAAAAATCACCAGCAGCCCTATGCAGAAAAGTAGCAGAAGCTCACAACCCAGGAACCATAACCGTATGGGGAGACGGCAAACAAACAAGATCGTACTGCTATATCGACGACGCCGTAAAAGGAACCATAATGCTCATGGAATCAGACTATAACAAACCAATAAACATAGGCTCAGAAAGACTAATTACCATAGACAAACTAACCGACATTATCATAAAAATCTCAGGAAAAACCGTAACAAAAACATACGACCTCACAGCACCGCAAGGCGTTAGAGGCAGAAACGCCGACATAAGTCTCGCCAGAAAAGTGTTAGGTTGGGAGCTCAAAGTAAACCTAGAAGAAGGCCTAACCAAAACCTACAAATGGATAGAAATGAAATGCAACGAAGATAGAAAAAACATGCGCGCAATTGCAAAAGCACACCATACCATTGCTAGCAGCGATAATCACTAAAACTTTCTAAGTAGCATTCTTCTCATTGTGGAAAAACATCTCTTGTGTATGCCGTTTACCTTTTAAATGGAGATTCATTTCAAAATTTCATAGTATTTCCTTTAAAATACTTTGTGATATGATTAAATTAGTAATAATCCAAATCAGAGTTAGATTATAGAACACATCCATTCCTGTCATACTGCCGTTTTCGAATGAACGTATATTATCTCTAACTCCTAATGCAAGCATGAGAGAAATGAAGCCATCACAGGTCTTGATCCTTTGCTTTATCTCGTTCACGATAGGCACACTTGTATTCCAAGTTTACCATATCTATGGTAACATGACTTCTCTACCCGAAAGCCTTGAAAACATCAATGAGAAAGACAACACTTGCTTTTTAGAGGTTAAATATGTTATTTTTGACAAAAACGATAATGGGGTTTACCTCGAAGTTATAGACAAATTTTGGATCAACGGGGCTCCTGAATTCAACAATCGACCCTTCAAATTTAAAAAGGGAGAAACCGTCTCTATAACGTGCCCAGAAAATATTCTTGGAGTTAAATTTGCCTTCTGGCAGAAGCAAGAGTGGGCGCCAACATTTCAAGGCTTAATCGTTACCAATCGCACTGTAACGATTCAACTTAACGAAGCTAAGATCATTTGGTGGGCCAATTATGTAGGCGATCTATCATCGCTGATATTGGATAGTTAAACCCGCACGCGAAAAGAGACTTTTTATTATTGCTAGTTACTGCTGTATGTTCCAACAAATCTCATTTATTTTTTGTTTTGAATTCGGATTTCGAATCCATATGTAGAATATTAATGATTCATAGTTGCTCTTCATATGGCTTAAATAAATCGCTCTCAGAACTCTGAGAAAGGTCTCTGAGAATGAGAGCAACATTAACGCCGAATAAATTAACATTCTTGAAGCAAAGGGCTTTGCGAAAGAGAGTTTGGTTTAAGATTCTTGATCGAGCAGAACGGGCGATAGTTGACCTTACGATACGAACAGTAAAACAGATTCGAAGTTTTACATTGAAGGAAATATTAGTGACTATTTCAGGGAAGCTAATGAACGCTATGAAGAGTCAGGTTGTAAGGTTTACAGAAACTATCGGACGCCCGCTTGTTCAAAAAATCGCAGGTCTAGCTTTTTCTTGGGGAAACCATGCAGCCCTGAAATGGCCTAAGGATTCCAGTTTTACAAGATATCTAACTATAATGGAAATAAACACTCCAAGAATCTTTAAAGAAATTTAGACACATGAAGCCTACTTTTGAAAGTCCTTCCAAATAAAAGGAAATACCACGATTGAGTCGCGAAGAACTACCAACAAGTAGACCCATATTCCTGAGCTTTCTTAGGTCCAGAATATTTCTAAGATGGCTAGGCATCACAGGATTATTCAGCCTTTCAGTTTTTGTAACCCTTTATTGGGCAAGTGGTGGTTTCTCCTTTCTTTCCAGTTCCTCTGATTTAGCTTGGCTGAAAGCAGCCCGTGTTGTGATGGGCGAACTGCCCGAGGGCGAGTCCATATTTCCGAACTTGTTTACTTATGTTGTGGCATTCATGGGACGTTTTATAAAGGACTCTTTCCTGGCACTGAAAGTTACAACCTTTCTTCTTAACCTAACCTTAGTAGGCGCCGTGTTTTTCCTTGCTACTCATTTGACGAGAGATTTGAAAGTTGGAGTCCTTTCAAGCTTATTTCTGGCACTTCATCCTTCAATCATATCTGTTCTGCAGATGTCTGCTTACCAAATTGTTGTTGGGCTTGCATGGACATCTATTACTCTATACGTCCTGATCGTAGACTTTCCAGGCAAGAGACCTTTTGGTCTCGTTTTGATGACTATTTTGTCGGTTTTGGCAGCGGGTTCAGATTCCGCAACAGGTATGATCATTGCTGTTATGTTGTTCTTGAGAGCTTTGACTAAGACAAAGGATGATTTGGTTATTGATTTAGTAGACCCCTTAGCTGTTCTTCCAGGCGGCATTGTTGGAGCAGTTCTCGTCTTCTTTCACAAATCAAGTTTCACGTTACCAGAGATGGCGATTGACCCCGTCATACCTGCACTGGCTTTAATTACAGCACTTTTCGGAGGCGTTCTTCTATATAAACGCCGAAAATTGCAATGTCTAAAGTTGTTGGTACCTTGGCTTATTGCCTCTCTTGTGGTGCCCATACTATTGAATATATCAGTTTTAACTGCTTTAGCTGTGTATGCACTTCCATCGCTTCTGATTCTAGGTTCTGCCTTGGTGTTGAACGTGAATCAAGACGTGATAAAAACTGTGAGGGGAGCTGTTACTTCAAATAGGCGGAAGAAGAGTGAAGAGTCGGAGAAACTGTTAGAGGTGGACATTACGAAGCTAACCTGTGTCATTCTGTTAATTGTCCTAGGGTTATATAGTATGATCAGCAACTACGTGGCGTATGCTGAGATGAATACAGCTTACGGATTAGAATGGGAACGGTATGGTGACTTAGAGCTTCGCGAGACTATGACTTGGATTAATATCCACACTCCCCAGAATGCGGTGGTAGTAGCAGAGGATCCCCTTAGAGATTGGGTGGAAGCTTTTGGAGGAAGAACATCTCTTACAAATAGTTATGTGACTGATTCTATTCTTGGTGCAAACTACGAGATTAGAAACCTCTTTCTTAGATTGAGAGATTGGGGACCGGTAGCTCCTCAGAGGGTTCCATTTTTTGCTGTTTCAGACGGTGAAAACTTTGTCGACTTTCTCTATGTTGATGAGTCGCATGCTCATATCACATACAACCTAGATGGCAGCTTGTATACACCCAACTTTGACAATTACACCGTATGTTTTAGTGGCTGGATTAAGCGTTCATCTGAAGTCGCTATCCTTCGCTATGTCTTCGAAATTGAAGGCGCTTTTATCAATAAGACAATATGGCTATCAAAAGATGCCGCTGAGGCCTCTGTAGAATATATAATTGAAGCTAAACCAAATGCAAGTCTTCAGAAGTTTTCTTTAAAGGCTTGGGTTCCTTGGGAAAGACGACTAGGTTTCACTGAGGTTTCAGGTTCAAGGGTGGAGCTGAGCCTTGATGTTGGTGATTTTCTTGTTTCATTTGAGGGTAATTTGCTTTCTGTAGCTTTTGAACCAGATAAGGAGTGGTCTCAGATGAGGGCAGAAGCCATCTTTATGCCTATTAATGGTCAAATCTACGCAAAGATGACTGTGAAGGCATTGACTGCAAAGCCGATTGGATGGAGCAATGACGAAGTAGTAGCCTATGCTACGACGGAGTTGATGGCGCAATATCGTGTGGCATATATGGTCGTGCCCACTATTGTGAAAAAACAGGGAATGGATCGGTTCGGCTTGGACTTTCCAAAGTTTCTTTCAATGTTTGAGAACAGTAAGTTAACCGTATATAAAATTCTTCTTTAATGTGCATCAAGTAGATACATCTGAAGTTGTAACAAGCTTGCTAAATCGGTTTTTTAGAACTCCTCTCTTGAACCGTTTAGCAATTGGGGTTCTTCTTATTTTGCCTTCTATCATTATGGGTGCATCCTTATGGCTTCGTATAGATGGAAATGTGTTTCCTCCCTTTCATGACGGAGGAAATTGGCTAAAACTTGCAAACGCTCTGGTAGGTAATACATATCCCATGTGGGAACAGACTACTCTACAGTACCCACCTCTATTTAACGCGATACTAGCTTTGGTGAGTATTATCCTTGGGGATGCCCTACTTGCTATCAAGTTATTAGGACTGCTCGTAGTAGCCCTAATGCCTCTGGCAATTTACCCTCTAGCAAGAGAGATTAGTGGCAGCTGGAAAATAGGATTGATTGCAGCATGGTTAATGG
>CAZCYX010000048.1:0-12772 GCA_964503065.1 uncultured Candidatus Bathyarchaeia archaeon | reverse complement strand
TGTCCTCTGGGATGGCGTGCTCAAGCTTACACGCTGTTTCATGGGCTTTGCTCCAGTCCATTTGTAGAATGTCTGTGAGGAGTCGTTCGGCGAGACGATGTTTCCTTAAAACTTTCAAAGCAAGCTTTCGACCTTTTTCGGTTAGTTTTACACCTCTGTAAGGCTTATGTACTATCAGTTCACGTTTTTTCAAGTTCTCTACAGTGTTGGTGACAGAACCTGGTACTACTCCCAACAGGTTAGAAAGATCTTTAGTTCTGGCAAGACCACTTTTTTCTTCTAACCGACATATTGCTTCAAGGTATTCTTCACTTTCTTTTGAGAGAGAATCCGGCTTATCTTTCATTGTTCTCACTTTAAATTACGAGCACTCGTAATTATATAACGTTGTTATGAATTTAAGCTTTGTGCTAAACGTTACCCACTATATAAGTCTCACGTTGCAAGAGTTGGTACAATGCCTGCAATCACAATTGCGCGAGATCCATATGTGGGTGAAAGTAACGAGAAAACACACTATTTCTGTGTCAAAATGTGCCAAAAGAAATTTGAAAAGGATCCTATGAAATTCGCAAATATAAATAAATTACTTGCAGTTATGCAAGCACGACCATGGCTAATGAAGTTGATAGTTTTCTTTGCTGTTTTCATGCATTCTAGGTATGGTAATGGTGAACTGAGCTCCCTTGTTTGGCTTACCTGTTTCTCGGATTGTCCAACCGTATACTTCACATATTTTTCTTATCAAGTATAGCCCATAGCCTGTGTGTTTTCCGTAGCCTTCCTTGAAGATCTTCTCTTTTTCGGCTTTGGGTATGCCTATGCCATCATCCTCATAAATCAGTCTCAGATGGTCTTTTCCTATCTCTTCATAGTACACTCTGATTTGACTAACCTTTTGGCCGTGCTTCAACGAGTTGTCGATCAGATTGTAGAAGAGCTGTCTCAGCAACGAATCTGCAAGCACGATTAATCCATGGCAAACATTCACTACCTTTGTACCATGCAAGTCCGAAAACAACGAAATAGCCTCTTCAAAGGTTTTTTCTACATCCATGTACACTAATTCTTCAACGCCCAACCTCTCGTAGGTTTTTGCAAAATCAAAAATTCTTTCCACTTGCCGACAAGCTGATTCAATCTCCCCAAAATATTCTAAGGCTTGATGGTCACCAGTCAGCCTCCGTTTGGCCAAGAAAACGTTCCCTGTGACTGCTGAAAGTTTGTTTCGTACATCATGCCTAGTCAACCTGCCAACAACACGCAGTTTTTCTTCCATTTTTTTTCTTTCAGATATGTCACGGAATGCAACAAGGTCTGCTGGTTTGCCCTTATATTCTATTCTTGCCGCGTTTACTTCATAGGGTAATCTTTTTCCATCTTTTGTGATGACTTCAACCTCGTACGGCGGTATATGCATTCCCATCATACGTTTAGCCAGATTCTTTATCAGAATTGCCTTGCTTTTTGCTGTCACGATTTTTGTCCTAAAGAAATTCTTTCCAAGTAACTCCTCCTTTTTGAACCCAGTTATTTCCTCCACTTTATCAGTGATTTCCAAAAATTTACCCTTTCCATCAACAATAACAACAGGGTCAACCATAACGTTAAACAACGTTTGAAAATGCCTTCTGGATTCCTCCAGTTCTTCTTCGGCTTTCTTTCGCTCAGTGATATCTTTGTACAATCCTACAGTGCCTATGAGTTTGCCTTCCACGATGATTGGGGCAGCAGATATAGACACTTGAACCAAGGATCCGTCCTTTCTCTTTCTAACAGTATCATAATAAACTATTCTTTCTCCAGCTTTTTCGTCCAACATTTTCGCTTCTTTCATCTTGTCCTTTGGCACTATTACGTCGTTGATGTGTTTGCCTGTGATTTCATCTAAAGAGTAGCCGAAAAGCTCTTCAAAGCGTGGGTTAACATCCATAATGTGAAAAGTAGGATCCAAGAAATCAGCTGCTTCAGGATTATTCATAAATAACCGTTCAAACTTCTCTTGGCTTTCTTTAATCTCTCTCGTGTACATCTCTAAGTTTTTAGCGTATTCCAAGTTGCTTATTGCGGTGGCGGCGTGGGACGCTAAGATTTCGAGTAGTTTCTGATCTTTCTCGTCGAAAGCGTTCAGTCTTTTACTTTCTACATTTAGAACTCCAAGAACCTTATGCCCAATCTTGATAGGCACATCGAGCTCAGAGTGTATGCCTGGCATAATTTCGACATAAGCTCTTTCCTTTCTTATGTCTGGAACGAGGATGGGTTTGCCGGTTTTTGCTGCCTTAACTGTTATGCCTCCTTTTGTCCCGTTTAGCGGCAGCTTAAGAGAAAAGATTTCTGGGTATCCACGTTGATCTGCGACGCAAAGCACGTTTTCGTCCACGATCATAAAGGATGCCTGTTCAAACCCTAATGTCTTTTCCATGGCGTCTAAGGTCAATCGGTATATTTCCTCCATGTTATTCGCCATGTTTAGGTCTCGACTGTAAGTGTTTAATGCTGAGAGTCTTTTCTCAAACTGTTTCCTTTCTGTGATGTCTCGGAATATACCTTGAATCACTTTTTTGCCCCTAAGTTTAAAGATATTGGCTTTGATTGCAACATCTTTGACTTCTCCTTTTTTGGTAATAACCTTCGTTTCCAGGGCGTACCCTTCTTTTTCTTTTCGATGCTGTTTGAAAGTCTCGCTAAATTCTCCTTTGTTTTCTTCTGGAGGATGAAGAATCGCTTGGTGTTTGCCAACCAATTCTGATTTTTCTCTGCCTACTAATTCTGATGCCGCACGGTTGCAGTCAATTATTATACCTGTTTCGGCATCAGCTACGAAAATAGCGTCTAATGCCTTCTCAAACAGCCTTCTATATCTTACTTCAGACTCCCTCAGCGCCTCCTCCGCTTTCTTGCGTTCGATGTGCGCGTGCATCAATTGAGCGTTTTCAATTGCGACAGCCGCTTGATACAGAAACAATTCTAGTGGAATAAGAGAGTCCTTTCTGGGTCGTCGTCCGTCTAAGGGGTCATCTATACTTATGATGCCTATGATTTGTCCGTCAGGTAGGCGAAGAGGTGCGTAAAGCAAGTCTTGTGGGTGCCAGTCAATCATTTCTTCTGGGGAAATCTTGCTGGGCACCCCTGCATATGTGGTTACTTCTTCTGGGGAAGCATCAGGTGGGAGACCGTGAACTTTTTCTCGAACCCAAGAATCACTCCATGGTAAATAGTAAAACTCGCTGATTTTGAATCGATTAAACTTTGGACCTAAACGTTCACGCCAAACGTTGCCTGGTGACTTTCTTTCTAAGAGGATTTTGACTTCTTCCTTTGTCAAACCTTCTGTTACAAGGTCGGTTATCTCTAGGTTCTTGTCTCTCACCGTGATAACAACTCTTCTCCAACCGATTTTTCTGATTGCTTCGGCGATAACCTTGAGTCGTTGACCCAGATCGCTAGTCCGCATCATTTTTGTGGAGCTTTCCATCAAAGTGGCTAACTCGTCAGAGCGCCTCCTAATATTCTCTAGGGATTGCCTCAGCTTGACTGACACTTTGTTTTTTTCCACAACTTGGCGTATGCCATGTGCTAGTTCACCGTAAACTGTTTCCGGATCGCCAATCTTGTTGAGGTATTGGTCAGCACCAAAATTCAATGCATTTATCGCTACTTCTTCTCTGCCTTTCCCAGTGAACATAATAAATGGAACGTTATCTCCTTTCTCTCTAAGTTCTTTTAGAAATTCTAGGCCGTCTTTTTCAGGCATCATGTAGTCGGAAACGATCACATCAAATGTTTTTTTCGTCATCTTTTCTAGGGCTTCTTCAACAGATGAAGCAGTGTCAACTTGGAATGTACCTTCCATTTCCAAGCATTGTTTCGCGACCTTCAAAAAGCTTGTTTCATCGTCCACGTGCAAAACTTGTATTAGCGCTTTCTCTGGTAGGTCTACCACGATTTCGGTTAAAGACTCAGCAGTAGATTTAGCCATTTAAAGCAACTTCCCTTTTCATCCGTACGCGAGAACGTTGAACATTTCACCATAAAGTTTTAGGCTGCAAAATTAAACGCTTATGAACACGCAATCAATATTAAAAGTAGCATTCAACGAGTTAGCTACTATCGTGCTACATCTCTGGAGCCAAATATAAGGCAGACGAATGGAACATCCAAGATATTTCGGGAAAATCCATTGATAAATACAACGGGTTAGAGATATTATTAAAGGTAAAGTTGAAGAACTAGTCAAGAAATTATCAGTGGTTGGATGAAAAATGGTTTCGGTTAATTCTTTTGATCCTTCCGAGTTCTATAGCAGACAGACAGTACTCCTCGAACTTGGCCATAAGGGTCAAGAAAAGTTGTGGCGTTCTAAAGTCGCCATAGTTGGTTTAGGTGGCCTTGGCAGTGCCTCATCCCTATATCTTGCTCTGGCAGGTATTGGTCACCTGCGTATAGTTGATCAGGACACGGTTGAACTCAATAACTTGCATCGACAAATACTATACAGCCTGAACGATTTGCGGTATCCAAAGGTTGAAGCAGCTGTTCAAAAGATTAAGCAAATGAATCCTGAGGTAAGAGTGGAGGCAATTCCAGAAAGCGTCAGAGAAAGCAATGTGGAAGAAATAGTTGAGGATGTGGACTGTGTGGTTGATGGGTTAGACAATATGCGAACACGATACATTTTGAACCGTGCTTGTGCCAAAGAACGAGTGCCTTACGTTTTTGGGGGCGCCATAGGAATCGAAGGAAACCTTTCTGTCTTTGCTCCTCCTGAGACGCCTTGTCTTGAGTGTGTCTTACCAAGTCTTGATGATAATCTTTTACCATCCTGTGAGACACGTGGAGTATTAGGTGCAACAGCTGGAATCATCGGGACGATGCAAGCTATGGAAACAATAAAGTTGCTGACGGGAGTAGGCGAACCTCTAAAAGGAAAGTTGATGGTCTGCGACTTCAGAGACATGTACTTCGCCACAATCGACATTTTCAAGAGATCTGACTGTCCAGTTTGCCAAGGCGAGATAGCCAAGCCACTAGAGAAAAAGGAGAGGCTCGTGTGGTTATGTGGACGCAACACTGTCAACGTGAATCCTCCGAGACCCATTGAAATAAAACTTAGTGAAGCATACGAGACGCTGAAGCATCAGTTTAAAGTACTCGTGAAGTCATCTCTCGTAATTGTTTTACAATACAATGGCGGAGTTGAAGTAAGCCTCTTCAATCAAGGACGAATGCTAATAAAAAACGTAAAGGATGAAAAGTCTGCACTAACAGTATATAACAGGATTATCAGAGAACTTCGTTCCTGACCTTAGACTCCAGTTTCCGTATAAACATAGCATTTCATTTTCTTTTTTCTGGCGTTGTTCGTTTTCAAGGTTTACTAGTTAATCGCGATTAAGAGAAGCACATATCTGTCTCTTTGCTGAAATAAGTTTGAGGATTTTGAATGGTCGACAGAAATGGGAATGCAGGAAAGGGCTTCTTAGACGCTTTGTTAACCGTTCCAGTGATATATAATCCGATGATTTCGAAGGACTCAAAGTATGTTGCATATACTTGGAAAAACATTCATCCTAACCTTGACGTGTTTGTCGTCTCTACTGATGGAAGAACACCACCTATTGCTTTAACAGATACGCCAGAAGCAACTTTCGTCGTAAACTTTGCTCCTGATTCTCAGTCTGTGATCGTAGGAGAAGACAAAGATAGGAATGAAAGAGTGAGGTTATTTGAAGTCAAAATCGACAAGCCTAAAGAGATGATACCTTTAACAGAGGAAGATCCTTCTTTCTTCTTACGGGGAGGAGCCCTACACCCAAACAGAAAGTGGCTCGTTTATGGCGCCAATTATGACATGGAAAAGAAACAGGAGATAGAGCCAACATGGATATTTAGGCACAATCTTAAGACGGAAGAAAAATTGGTTCTAGCAAAACCAAAGAAACCTGCCTGGATTTATCCCCAACTTAACAACCAGGGAACCCAAGTGCTCTACAATCGGAAAGATACCCACCCTAAGGGAATTCAGTTCTGGTTAGTAGATATCAATGGGAAAGAGGATCGAGAGATACTCAATTTTGGACCAAAAGCGAAGGTTCAAGCCGTATGGTTGCCCGATGGTCAAAGAATCGGTTTCATTACTGAAACCAAAGATGGAAAAGAACAGAAATATTATTCATTGGGCATTTAAAGGCTCTCTTCTGCCTATAGGGCCAGTGACAAATGAAGAATGGGTAAGTCTATATTACTCATCTACTCAACCGCACGAAATCATTAGGTTCGATATCAACAATGTTGAAGAAGAGAGATTTCAACTATTAACCCATGTTTGGAAACGAACAACTATTAAACGGAAAGACCTTGCTGCTGCAGAAGATTTTGAGTGGAGCGCCAAAGATGGATTGAAAATCCATGGATGGTTCTATCGTTCAAAGACAGCAAGCAAGAAAGCGATCATCTATATTCATGGTGGGCCTACCGTCCATGTCGAAGACGCCATTAATTCTCAGATTCAATATTTTGTTTCGCAAGGTTTTAACGTGCTTGCCCCAAACTACCGAGGATCAACAGGCTATGGCGTAGAATTTGAGGATTTAATTAGAGTTAAGGGATGGGGAAGCGACGAACAAGAAGATGTATGGGCTGGAGTCAAAGCACTGATAAAGCAAGGAATAGCTGAGAAAGGGAAGATAGGTGTTACCGGCACTAGTTATGGTGGTTACTCTAGCTGGTATGCCATCACTAAGGCCCCTGAATTATTTGCTGCAGCCGCTCCAATTTGTGGAATGACAGATCTGGTCGTTGACTATGAAACAACCCGTCCAGATCTGCGCCCTTATTCAGAGGAAATGCTAGGAGGGAGTCCTAAAAAAGTGCCTAAACGATACTATGAACGATCACCCATAAATTATGTCCAACAGATTAAGGGCAAGCTCATGATCGTGCAAGGAGCTCGAGATCCCAACGTCGCACCTAAAAATATGGAAGTGATAAGGAAAAAACTGGATGAAAACGAAATCAAATACGATCTACTAGTTTTCGAAGATGAAGGGCATGGAATATTAAAAACAAAAAATCAGAAAATTCTGTTCAGAAAGACCGTAGAGTTCTTTACAGAAGCGCTAGAATAGTTTACACTTTGCCTTAGTGTACTAACTATCATAAAACATGAAGATGGAAAATGCTAACGCACAACTTTTCATGGGAAAACAGTAATTTCTTGCCAATAATGAGTATGGTTCCAAGTGGTTCAAGTTGATTTATGTTGATATTATCAAGAAATTGTCCAAAGTTTTGAAACCGGTATCAGAAGAACAAGATGCAGACGCAGCAGTTGCTTTAATATTGAAATCCACGAATCAAAACTTCAAAATCCTTTTTGTAAAGAGAGTGGAGAACTCTGCTGATCCCTGGTCGGGACAGATGGCTTTTCCTGGAGGAAAACGTGATGTGAAGGACAAAAATTTGAAACAAACTATTATCCGGGAAACCTTAGAGGAGACAAACATAAACCTTCTTGATCGCTGTCGCTTTCTTGGAGCATTGACCACCGTAAGATCAACACGAAGACCTGAAATGAAGATTCTTCCCTTCATCATCCTTCTCGAGCACGAGCCATCAGTCAAATTAAATAAGGAAGAGTTGGAAGGATTTCTTTGGATTCCGCTGGAAGAACTTATCCAGAATAAAGGCACCGCCAGATTTAGTTTCGGAGAATTCCCTGCATATATCGTTGGAAGCAACACCATTTGGGGACTGACGTATAGAATTCTCGAGAACTTTTTTAACACCCTCAAGTACTCACTTTAAGCTCATTCAGCGCGCGCCATAATGGTTGACATTGCGTTGTGGTTTAAGATTTAAATTGTTAGAGACATTTCTTAAATGAGGTGTGTGCGATCAAAAGCAAGATCAGTCATATAGGATACGTTAACAGAATCAGAGAGAACGTTCTCGCTGTAAAAAGAAACAAACTTTTGCCACTTTATGAGGACCTAAAATCTGCCAACTGCGTGGTCTGCGGTGGATCGGGCAGATCACTCTACTCCTTGAACGCCGCGATGAGCCAAATCGCAATGAGTCAAATCGGCTGGAGAAACAAGGTTGTATTGACTCCAGACGACCCAGGCTTTCCGGGAAAAAACATGTACGATGCGGCAGCCGAGCTCGAAAGACGATACAAAAATACTTTGCTCTTGATCAATTCTGGTAGCGGTTTTTCTGAAGATCCCTTAGCGATGGCGCAAGATTTGGCGAAATATATTGAAGACAAAAAAACGTCAAAGTTCTCAATGGGACTAATAACCTCTAACATGAACTCCCCGCTAGCTCAAATGGTTCGTGAACACGGGCATGTGGTTGAGCTGAAAGGACGGGGAAGATTGAAGCCTTCTCTCGATTACAGCGAAGTAGGCATCATGGGTGACATGTTCGAGCTTGGAAGTCTGCTTCTTCTCTGTATGATGACCGAAGCGATCTTCCGAAACCTACGGATAGACGGAGTGTTTCAACTTTGCGAAGAAGAATGCGCTAAGCTAGGACCCATAATTGACTTGAATTTAGAGTCAGAAACCTATATACACCTTGTTGACATGCTGGAAAGACGGACCAACGTGTTTCTAGGTGGAAAAGGCACAGCAAACGAAATCGTCAAGATGACCGGCGTAAGACTTTTTCACATCAAGGGTTTCATGGGAGACAATGTCTATATAGCTAGAGGCGTGAACACTCCACATCCTAGAGCTGGAGACCTAGAGATTTTAGTGTCATTTTCAGGAGAAACTAAGCCTGTAATCAGCTGGTGTGATGTCTTCAAAAAACTGAAGGGAATTGTTCTGTCAATCACAGGAACAAAAAAGTCAACTTTAGCCGAAAAGTCAGACTTCCAGATAACTTTGGAGGAAACAGTCAAGCTGGGCCAGCCTAGAAGATTTTACATGAGAGCAGCATATGTTCTGAGTCCTTTACCTGTTAAGCTGGCTGAAAGATTGAGTGAAAGAGGGCTGAAGCTGCCAGAATACATAATCAACTGGTATCATTCGGTTACACAATAGAACCGTTGAGAAGATTCGCTACCATGAATGTACATCGCGAAAACAGAAAAAGAGTTCCACGCCTTGAACAAGACAATTTAGACCTTTTTCTAAAACCTACTTTTGTAATTGATTCTGATTCCAAAACAGTAAAAGAAAAAGCCGCTCTACTTACAGAGAAATACAATCTTCAAAAGGAGAAAGCAAGAGAACTATTCTATTTTGTTAGAGATGAGATAAAGTACAACCCGTATCTGTCTTTCAATTCTTTTGTTCTATCCGATTATTGTGCAAGCAAAACATTAGAGAGAGGGGAAGGTTATTGTATTCAAAAGGCTGTGGTTTTAACAGCGCTTGCTAGAGCAGTTGATATACCCGCCAGATTGGGATTTGCAGATATAAGAAATCATCTTGTTCCTGAGAAACTTAGGGAGATGATGGGAACAAATGTATTTGTTTATCATGGGTATTCTGAGTTTTGGCTGAATAGTAAATGGGTGAAGGCGACACCTGCTTTCAACATTGAGATGTGCAGTAAATTTGGCATAGAACCAGTTGAGTTTGACGGTGTTACAGATGCTATTTTTCATGAGAGGAGTAAGAAGGGCGAACTTCATATAGAATATATAAAATATCATGGAACATATGCAGATCTTCCGTTTGAAGAGATTATGCAAGCCTTTACCGATCAATATGCTACAACTTCATAAGACTACATCAAGGGTTAAACGTTAAGACACCAGCAGACTTGCAAAATAAAGGTTGAAGGAAAGAACAAGTGGATAACGCTAATTCAAAATGCAAGTGTAAGTGTCTAAGTAGAACTATAATCTATAAGGCATATCCATAAAACATATATCAAAATGCTCGTGTTTTAAGAAGCAAGATTAAATAGTTGTAACATACATTACTGTAATTAAGGGAGATAACAATGAAAGCAAGGATAAATGGAGAGAAGATTTTCAAAACTTGTGCTCGCAAAGTCATCAAAGACAATCAAGAAGTTTTTGATGAACTCGCAAACTATTAGTGTCCCTATTTTTATATACATTTTATAATGGTTGTAATACTTAGCGAAAATTCTTTGAAACTACTTCACGATATTGTTATGGAAAATGATCCTAGAGCCGTTAGAGGATATTCTTACAAAAGTATGATAAAAGGTAGCATGGATCGTGCTCTTACTCAAATCTACGGTTGTGAACCATTTGTAGATATTATAGCAAAGGCTGCAGCATTAATGCACTCTATTATTTTCTTTCATCCATTCAACGATGGCAATAAAAGGACTGCTTTGCTTACCACCTATTTCTTTCTAATGTTTAATGGATACGCCTTTAATATTACCCCTGATGCTGTTAGCTTTGCTCTAAAAATCTCAAGAGAAAGAATTAGTGATGTTAAAGTTGTTGAAGGATGGTTAAGAAAGAATATTCGGCAACCATTTCTTTTACGACTTGTGGCTCGGATTTTTTATTCTCGACGTAGAGAAATAGATTTTGGAAGTACTCGCTCAGCTATTACTGCTCTTTCTCTTCCCATCCTAGAGTTTACAAAAGATTTATTCCCAAAAAAGTAGAATAACAGAAAGTCATCCGATGAAAGTTAACAGCCAAAACCCTCCGATGAGAAGTTAACAGAACCTGTTTTGGGTAGGTTTATAAGATATAACGATGTTATAATCTTAGGTATAAAGTTGCGACCGCCCTGCGAACTCGTTGTCCGTTACGTTTTACCTGCCTTTCGATCTCTGGTAGCAAAGGAACTTGTGAATAAGTATCATTTTTCCCAGAGGACAGCGGCTGAGAAACTTGGGACCACGCAAGCTAGTATCAGTCATTATCTTTATTCTAAGCGTGGTAACAAACGGATGAAAGAACTTGAGTCAGTGGCTTCTATCAGGTCTTTGGTGAATGAGATTGCAGAGGGCATAGCGACTGAAAAACTTGCTTCCTTAGACGCTATGCTAAGTTTTTGTCAACTCTGCACAACTTTACGGAATCGAGATGTCATCTGTGATTTGCATAGAGATACCACATTTCTTCCCGAAACCTGTGACGTTTGTAAGCGTGTCACAGAAACGTAGTGAAACTTGAATCTGTCATCTTGTTCGAGAATCCGAAAAAGGGAAGAGAAGATTTATAACTTTTGCATCTTATGAGATTTAGTTGCCGGGATGGCTGAGAGGTTTAGGCGGCGGGCTGCAGACTCGCTGAACATGGGTTCAAATCCCATTCCCGGCTCCAAACTCTACAAACTACGTTTAAATCCTCAGTTGCGCGTCTAAAAACGTTCCAAAATCATGTTGGAATCAAGATTTTCTCAAATTTTGAGGTACAAGGATGACCATCAGCCACCAGCATCTTCCTTTCGTTTGTCTTTGTGATGACAGAGCGTAGTGTGTTGATTTCATTATGGGAGCATATAGGAATACTGTGGTCCGAAAGAAGTTCTCGCATAAATCTCTTGCCCACCTTGCCCTTATTCTCGTTAAGACATTTTCTAGCATAGTCATGCCTACTAAATGCTGTTGGTTCTGGAGGCTTAATCTCTTCTGCAATAGAGGTTAAAAACACGTTAGACGCAACCAACATGTCTTCTTTTGATTTCCTCAAGCAATTTTTGGTCAAACCCATTTCCATTATGACAGCTTCTCTTTTGTCAGCAAGCAAATAGCAAGTTCCAGCGTTATTAGCGAATTTCGGGATCTGACAGATGAAGTCAATTGCTGTATCAACAGAAGCACAGTTCTCCAAGACCAACTCCATGACTTGTCTCGAAGACAAACCTCTCGATGATGGCAACTCTTTTGGTTCCCAGCCGGCATCACCAATAAACAAGCCAGCACCGTTAAATCCTTCTTCAACTCCTAACATTGTGATAGTACCGCCTACGAAAGAGAATCTCTTGTTTTTCCCTGTCACAATTCGAAGTTGGTTGCATTTTTTGAAGTCTAACAGAAAGTCGTAGTTTCTGCCAACAATAGGTGTCCTATTCGTTGTTATGGCGCCAAGAGCAGAGATAATTGTGCAGTTTGAAGAAGCACCAGCAGTAAATGGATAAGCGGTCTCGAGGAGTATGGAGTTGTATGGCAATTGTGCTCCTTCCGCGATACCTCGAATTTCCTCCAGCAACTCTGGAAAATGCTTTGCGATAACTTTTTCATTTTCTAATGCCATTCTAAGTCCATACTCCAGAGTCAAGCCCTCTTCAGCTAATTTTTGTTCAAAGAACGAGAGGCCGTGAATGCAAACATCTCTTATCATTTTTCCCAAGGTCAAGCCACGACCAAAACTGCTTTCACCACTTAACTTGATGAATTTCAACGCTGTTTCCTCAAGTGCACATTCAACGGCTACCTTATGAAAATTTTGATTAGGATGTGGAGTTTTTCTTAAAAAACTTATAGTTAGGATGTGATTCAGTTCATCATTGGTGAGGGTGCGTCTGTAGAAGTCAGTAAGTTAATGATCTCCTTTCTCTTTCAGCGTTTTTTCCGCACCCAATTATTATATTGGTCTGGGAAGGTTTAAACCTTCTGATTCTGAATAGTTATGGGCGGTTGTGGAGTTTGGTGCAGGATTCCAGCAGTGTTGCGGGTTTTGATTCTGTTGTTGTCAGGTTTAGTGGCGAAATTTGGATCAAAAAAGCTTGGACCAGAAGGTTTTATGTGAAGCGGTTGCTTCGAAACATAAAGAGAGTTCTGAAGTTTTATGATTTGGAAGTTAAAGGGGTTAGTA
>CAZCYX010000047.1:0-12914 GCA_964503065.1 uncultured Candidatus Bathyarchaeia archaeon | reverse complement strand
ACAAACAACAAAAAAACATTTCAAGTAAAGATAACCCAAAAACCCCGCTACATAGATGAAACAAAATGCACAGGCTGTAGAACCTGCACAGAAAAATGCCCAATAAAAGTCCCCAGCGAATTCGAAGAAAACATGGGCCCCCGCAAAGCCATCTACCTACCATTCCCCCAAGCAGTCCCAGCAATAGCAGTCATAGACAAAAAACACTGCCTCTTCTTCACAAAAGGCGTCTGCAAAATCTGCGAAAAACTCTGCCCAGCCAATGCCATAGACTTCCAACAAAGTGTCAAAGAGACAAAATTGGAAGTAGCCGCCATAGTTATAGCTACTGGATTCGACCTTCTTGACCCCTCAATCTTATCTCAATACGGATATGGAAGATTACCCAACGTCATAACTTCCCTACAATACGAGATACTGATGAATGCAGCAGGCCCAACTGGAGGAAAAATCCTAAAGCCATCAGACAAAACTGAACCAGAACATATCGCCTTTATCCAATGCGTAGGATCAAGAAACGAAAAGGTGAAGCCCTACTGCTCCCAAATCTGCTGCACATACGCCACTAAAGAAGCCATCATCACAAAAGAACACAACCCAAAGATCGACGTTACCATTTTCTACAACGAACTTCGAGCTTCAGGAAAAGGCTATCAAGAGTTCATCAGAAGAGCAGCAGAAGAATTCAACATAAAGTATGTAAAGGCACTACCAGGCAACATCCACCTCAAGTTAAATGATAAGAAACTAAACATTAGATACGCAGACCTTGAAAACGAAAGCTTGAAAACAACCCAAGCAGACATAGTAGTTTTATGTCCTGCAGTTACGCCAAAAAAAGATAGTGCCGAGTTAGCAAAAGTCTTGGGCATCGAATCCACCGAATTCGGCTTCTTCAAGACTGTAAGTTCATCCACCCCCATTGACACAACAATTCCAGGAATCTACGTCTGTGGCATGTGTGAAAGCCCAAAAGACATATCACACACCGTAGCCCAAGCGAGCGCTGCCGCAGCAAAAGTCGAATTACATACAAAACTTGTCCAAGAAAAGACTAAACGTCACAAAACCCCAGAAAAACCAGTCACAGAAGAACCGCGAATAGGAGCTTTCATCTGCAATTGCGGCATTAACATCGGCTCCGTCGTAGATGTGCCCAAAGTAGTCAAATACGTAAATTCTCTGGAAAATGTAGTCCACGCAGAGGAATTTCTCTTCGCTTGCTCTAAAGACGCCTTAGAAAAAATAAAAGACGCAATAAAGAAACATGACTTAAATAGAGTGGTAGTTGCCTCATGCACTCCTAGAACACACGAGCCTTTATTCAGAGACACATGTAAAGAAGCTGGGCTGAATCCCTATCTCTTTGAAATGGTAAACATAAGAGAACACGCCTCATGGGTCCACCCAAAACACCCAAAAGAAGCAACTCAAAAAGCCATGGACCTTGTTCGAATGGCAGTGGCAAAGGCGAAACTGCTCCGTCCCCTCCAGCAATTAGAAGCCAATGTAATCCCATCAGCCCTTGTCATAGGCAGCGGCATCTCAGGGTTAGTAGCAACAAAAGCCATAGCAGATAAAGGCTTCAAAGTCTACCTTCTTGAACGAGAAAATAAACTCGGAGGAAGACGAATCGAAGGACATACCATTCCCTTCGAGAACATTGATGCCAACGTTCTTATTAAACCTCTAATCACAAGCATAAAGACGCATGATAACATCGAGGTTCTTCTCTCCACAGAATTAAAGGAAGTAAAGGGTGCCATAGGAAATTTTGACATCACAGCTTCCCAGCCTGACAATACAAAGACCTTCAAAGTTGGAGCCGTAATTGTCGCCACAGGAGCGCAAGAACTTCAACCTTTTAACCTCTATGGTTACGGCGAACATGATGAAATAATAACTTTGTCAGAACTTCGACAGTTGGCCAGACAGAAAAAGTTGATTGGCAAAGAGACATTTGTGATGATCCTTTGTGTTGGAGTACGAGACAAGACAGGACGAACTTATTGCTCCGCTACTTGTTGTTCTGAAGCTATTGACACTGCCTTGAAGATTAAGGAAAATTATCCAAGCATAGAAATTCACATTCTTTATCAGGATATTCAGTTACCAGTTGAAGGCACTGATTACTATCGTCAAACCCGTGAGAAAGGCATAATCTTTACACGTTACCTCTCCGACAAACCACCTCAAATAGACTTCAGCAAAGAGACACCAATTGTCAATGTTGAAGATGTAGTGGTTGGATTCAAACTAGTCATCCCCACAGACAAAGTTGTTTTGGCAACCCCTTTAATTCCAAGAGAAACTAACCGTGATCTTGCTTCTATGCTGAAAGTTCCTTTGAATAGTCAAGGCTTCTTTTTGGAGGCTCACCCCAAACTTAGACCTTTGGAATTTGCGACTGATGGAATATATGTGTGTGGAACTTGCCACAGTCCACAAAGTGTTTCAGAATGTGTTTATCAAGCGTTGGGAGCGGCTTCAAAAGCACTTATTCCTTTAATGAAGACTAAAGTATTAAGCGAAGCAATAATTGCAGAGGTAAATTCTGATCTTTGCATAGCCTGCGCAAACTGCGAGGCTGTATGTGAGTATGGTGCCATAAGAGTAGAGAACTCCACAGCAAAGGTCAATCCACTTCTCTGCAAAGGCTGTGGAACATGCGCAGTGGAATGTCCCGCCAAAGCTATAACCATGTATCATTTCGCTGACGAACAATTGTCATCCATGATACAGGCGGCAATGCAAACTCTGCCTCCCAAAGGCAAGCCCAAGGCTTTGGCATTCTTCTGTAACTGGTGCGCCTATGCCGGAGCAGACATGGCTGGAGTAAGCAGATTTCTTTATCCACCAAATGTGGAAATAATCCGTGTCATGTGCAGCGGAAGGGTTGATGAGATGCATCTGCTTCAAGCGTTCCTCCTTGGTGCTGACGGTGTATTGATCGGTGGATGCCACCCTGGAGACTGCCACTATATTTCTGGCAACGTAAAAGCACAGAAACGGGTAGAGAAGGTGAAAAAATGGCTTAAGGAAGCAGGCCTAGAGCCTGAAAGGCTTAGATTAGAATGGGTTTCTGCAGGCGAAGGAAAAAAACTAGCAGACGTTATGAGAGAGTTCACTGAACAACTCGAAAATTTAGGGCCAAACCCCTTAAGAGGGGCGAGCTAGAAAAAGTTGTTAAATCAATAATATTAATAGGTTGCAACACTAAGTAAGCCTTTCAAAACAAGACTGTCTGAATCCACTTAAAATAGGGTATCGGCAATGCCTAAGCTGAAGGTTTCTCTGTTAACTGGTCGAACCATAGATCAAGGTACAGGAAAAGAACACGGCAAACTCTCCGAAGAATACCAGAAAAGCGTTTCTATTTGTCAGATGGATCCAGAAGACGTAAAAAATCTTGGAATAAGAGAGAACGAAAACGTAAAAGTTACCACTGAATTTGGTTCAGTCATAATGAAAGTTGTGAAGTCGAAAAGGGCTCCACATTCAGGGGTTGTTTTTATTCCATATGGTCCATGGGCAAGCGTCCTTGCTAACCCTAAAACTCACGGAACTGGAATGCCATCATTAAAAGGGGAAATGGCAGAGATTGAACCCGCTCTTACAGAGAAGGTTTTGAATCTACAGGAGTTGCTGAAACTACATTTTAGGAGGAAGTAATAGAATGCCAGTTATTTCTAGTGTTACTTGTCCAGTTTGCGGTTCTTTTTGTGACGACATTGAGATAACTGTGAAAAACAATGTCATTGTAAAGGTGAAGAACGCTTGTGCTGTGGGTGAAGCCAAGTTTCTAAACTATGCTCTTCATCGCCAGACAAAACCGCTTATCAGAAAAAACGGTGAGTTGGTTGAGGTTTCGTTGGAAGAGGCGATCCGGAAAGGTGCTGAGATTCTAGCCAACGCAAAATATCCAATTCTTTACGGTTGGAGCAATACAAGTTGTGAGGCAGTTCGAGTTGGACTGGAGCTCGCTGAAGAAGTGGGTGGAGTTATTGACAACACTTCAACTGTTTGCCATGGTCCTTCTATTCTTAGCATACAAGACATAGGCATCTCCTCGTGCACACTTGGGCAGCTGCGTCATCGTGCGGACCTCATCTTTTATTGGGGCAGTAATCCGTGGAGTGCTCATCCTCGGCACATAGACCGATATACAACATTTTCAGAGGGCAGATTCCAAAAAAGTGCTTGGAGAGGATACTTATCTCGATTAACTGGTATTTTATCTAGAAAAAGATTGGGAAGGGCGGTGGATTTAGTTCTGGGGCGTCAAATTCCAAGTCCTCCAGAAAGAGAATTTCGCCTTCCACATGTGTTGTTTCAGAGTAAGAGAAAGATGATTGTTGTGGATGTCCGTAAAACTCGGTCAGCTGAGATAGCGGATTATTTCCTGCAGGTCAAACCTAACAAAGACTACGAGCTTTTGCAAGCTCTTCGAATGCTTGTTCGGGATGAAGAGTTGGATGTTGATGAAGTTGCAGGAATACCTGTAGAGGTTTTTGAAGAAATCGTTGATGTTATGATAGGATGTAAATTAGGAATTTTATTCTTTGGGTTAGGCTTGACTATGAGTCAAGGCAAACATCGAAACATTGATGCTGCTCTCTCTTTAGTTCGTGACTTGAATCGACGGACAAAGTTTCTCATTATGCCTATGCGTGGCCACTTCAACGTAACTGGAGCCAATGTGGTCTTTACTTGGCAAAGTGGCTATCCTTATGCAGTCGACTTTTCTCATGGTTACCCACGATACAATCCAGGTGAGACATCTGTTACTGATATACTTTGTAGAGGAGAGAGTGATGCGGGGCTTGTAGTAGCCTCTGACCCAGTTGCACATTTTCCAAACGCTGCTGCTCAAAACCTGGTTAAAAATCCTCTTGTTGTGATTGACCCTCAAGCCACACCAACTTCTATAATGGCTGATGTTGTGATTCCCTCTGCCTTTGTAGGAATTGAGGTTGAAGGAACCGCTTACCGCATGGATCATGTTCCCTTACCCTTAAAAAAGGTTGTAGAACCTCCAAGGACATGCCTTTCTGACAAAGAGATACTTCAGAGAATTCTTCATGAAGTTCGCAGAATAAGGAGCAAACACAATTGACACAACTCATCATCAAGAATGGGTTTGTCTATGATCCGCTTAATGGAGTAAATGGAGAAAAAATGGACATTTTCACCAGCAACGGCAGAATAGTGGAAGGAGTGGCTGAAAAGAAAGCGAAGATGATTGATGCCTCTGGAATGATTGTGATGCCTGGTGGAGTTGACATCCATTGTCACATCGCTGGTGCTGAAGTGAATTCTGGTCGTCTTCTAAGACCTGAAGATCACGTTAAGGATGTGGAAGTGAAAACAGCTTATACTAGGTCTGGTGTGGGCTACTCCATTCCGTCAACTTTTACGACTGGTTACCGTTATTCAAGAATGGGTTATACGACGATTATGAATCCTTCAATGCCTCCCCTCGAAGCTCGTCACACCCATGAAGAGCTTGATGATACGCCGATGTTGGATAAGGCTAGTTATCCCTTGCTGGGAGACTGGTGGTTTGTTCTAGAACATCTGCGAGACGGTCTATTAGAAGAGTGTGCTGCCCATGTTGCATGGATAATGAATGCTACGAAGGGATATGCTATAAAAATTGTTAATCCAGGTGGCTTAGAAGCTTGGGGCTTTGGCGGAAATGTCAGAAATGTCGATGATCCTGTTCCGCACTTCAATGTCACTCCAAGAGAAATTATTCGTGGCTTGTGCAAAGTAAATAAGCTTCTCAACTTGCCTCACACAATTCACGTGCACACGAACAACCTTGGAAAGCCAGGAAATTACATGACAGCCTTAGAGACGATGAAATGTGTCGAAGACTTGGCAGAGGGAGACCGTCCTATTATTCATATTACTCACTCTCAGTTCAGTGCATTCAAGGGGTCTGACTGGCGTACGATGAGTTCTGGGGCAGAAGAGATCGCAAAATATGTTAACCGTCATGATCATGTAACGCTTGATATGGGGCAGGTGATCTTTACAGACACGACCACTATGACTGCGGACGGTCCGTTTCAATACGGTCTCTACACTTTGACTGGAAATAAATGGGTTAACCATGACGTAGAAACTGAGACGACCTCTGGTATTGTGCCTTTCAGATATAAACGCAAAAGCGCTGTCCATGCGACTCAGTGGTCGATTGGGCTTGAGCTTGCCCTTTTGATAAGGGATCCGTGGAAGATCTGTATGACAACGGATCATCCTAATGGTGGACCGTTCACGGCTTATCCAAGTATTATTGCGTGGCTTATGAGTAAAGTGGCGAGAAAGAAGACGATGATGAAGATCAGTAAGCGGGCGAGGCGGAACAGTTTGATTCCTAGCATCGATCGAGAATACAGCTTTTCTGAGATAGCTACTGTTACACGGGCGGGTCAAGCGAAGATTCTTGGTTTGAAGCAGAAGGGGCATCTTGGAGTGGGGGCAGACGCTGATGTAGCCATATATAATGTGAATCCCGAACTGGTTGATTCTTCTAGAAAGTATAAAACGGTTCGAAGGGCTTTCAAAAATGCTGCTTACACGATTAAGGGCGGCGAAGTTGTGGCGAAGGATGGACAGATTGTAAAGCCTGTTTATGGAAAAACGTTTTGGCTGGATGTAAAGACTTCGTTACCGATGGAAATTAATGATGATTTGAAGCAGAAATTTCGAGATTACTGGACTATTGAATATGAGAACTATGCTATTCCTGAAAGGTTCTTGCATGTTTCGGCTCCTATTTCGATTAAGGCGGGGGTTTAGGAAATCGTAGTCACTTTACATCCAAAACGTTTGTTCAAGATTCCTGTAGAGGCGGAATGTATTAGTCCAGATGTTTTTGTCGAAAAATCAGCTAAGGAGATTGCTAAGTTACAGGTTTGGGAAGGAAATCGAAAAAGAACTCTAGATGAACTATTCAAGATAAACCATGAAACCAGTAATCCTTCGGAAGAAATATCCATTAAAATTTGTGGAGATGTCAGTAAAGTCAGAAGAATTGGCACAGGTATGTCATCTGGTGAAATTATTATTGATGGCGACTGTGGCATGCACTTGGGCGAAGAGATGAATGGAGGTGTTATCACCGTTACTGGCAACGCAGACTCGTGGACTGGGTCCATGATGAAAAAGGGGACTATCGAAATCAATGGGAACGCTGGCGACTACATTGGGGCACCTTATCGTGGAAGCACCCATGGAATGAGTGGTGGAACAATAATTATCCATGGAAACGCAGGAAATGAGGTTGGATGTTACATGAGGAATGGGCTCATAAAGATTGATGGAAATGTTGGACAATTTGTGGGGATTCACATGAGAAATGGGACGATCTATGTAAAAGGGGACTCTGAAGGGCGTGTTGGAGCCCAGATGTTGAAAGGAAAGATCGTGATCTCTGGTTGCATTCCTTTAATTCTTCCCTCATTTACCATTGACCTCACAGTTCCAAATGTAAAAGTGAATGGAGAAAAGATCGATGGTCCCTTCTACAGGTTCATTGGTGATCTTACGGAAAATGGCAACGGAAAATTGTTTGTTTCAAAAACTAGAAATCCGCATCTGAGTGTGTTAGAAGAATATCTCTAGGTACTTATTGAACATCATTCCGAATATTATCATAGCGCGCGCATTTTCTGAAATTGGAGAGAATTAGATTCTGTCTCATTTCTGTTTTCGTCTGGAGAAACGTGGATTCTGCTCCAAAATCTTCTTCACGGTCCATCTGGCAAGGTCTCCGGTTACTTCTTGGCAGGCAGCCTTAATCTCCGGATTGGAAAATAGACTCATAAATTCTTTCATAGCCTTCGGATTGGTCGTTCTGTAGGATTTTCCCCAGTGATGGAACTGAACCTCTTGGCATTGTATGTGACTGTATTTCTCCTGCATCTTTTTACCAACCTCAGCAACTGCACTGGCAACGTTGAGCATCTTCATCTGGTCCTTGAGATCCTCCTTTGTGAAGCCGAAACTATAGCTTATTGCCATAGCAGCGCCAGCCATGGCACCACAGGTTCCAATAGACATGTTGCCGGTTCCACCGATTAAACCTAAGGTAGCTTTCCAAACGTTATTAACCACAGGATCGTTTTCGTAGCCTAGAGTTTCCATAACCGCAGCAAAAACACCAGGGGCACAGCCCATGCGCGCGCAATAATCATACCCACGACGGTAGGCCTCATCTAAAACCTCTTTATCTATTTCTGATTTTTCCGTCATCAAGTGACCTCCTAATGAGTTTTCTCTTTTGGTGTTATAAATTTTTCATTATGTGCGAGCATGTTGGGTTTGGGATTAAATTTTAATCCACCAACCAACCAAACGGACGACGGGACAACGGGAAAAAAGGACAACAATAGGCTTCCAAAAAACTGTATACCATATTTGGCATATACCTATGGAACATGAAGGAACATGGTGGAATAAGGAAGGTACTAACAGAAAATACTAGATATATGTGTATACGAAATCAAGTATACACTCTATAAATGAGTGAAGGGTCAGAAACAAAAAGTTACCCCTCATAATGTGCGTGCAACTACGAATATTTTCTGTGGAAGAAGCTTTTTATCAGTTCCACTGTTAAGAAATATAAGATTAGTTCGCCAAAGATTGCTAGAAGTATTGTGAAGCTCGGAGGGTGGAACTCGAAAAACGTATTTAATTGAGAATAAACAAGGAGTAACGTCAAAAGACTGCATATTATTGACATACCTAGAAGCATTTTGCTTGGTCTACTCCGAAAGAACCTTTTCTTCGTCCTAATCGAGAATGTCACTAAGATTTCGGATAGAGTTGACTCTATGAACCAGCCTGCCCTAAACAAGGCAACGTTACCACCCATTACTACGGAGAGGAGGATCATTGTCGTGAAATCGAAGATGGAGCTTATTGCGCCAAAGAATATGGTAAATCTGCTTATCAGTCTTATGTTCCAGTTTTTAGGCTTGGACAGTTCTTCTTCGTCCACCCTGTCTGTTGATATTGACAGCAAGGGTCCGTCACTGATCAGATTAGTCAATAAAATCTGAAAAGGTAGCATCGGAAGGAAGTCAAATATAATTGAGACTATGGCAAGCGATATCATATTGCCTAAATTGGCGGAGACAGTGTTAAGGATGTATTTTGTGGTATTCCCGAATGTGGTTCTACCCTCAACGATTCCTTCTCTGAGGATTTCTAGGCTGCTTTCGGTCAGGACTATGTCTGCTGCTTCCTTGGCAATGTCTACAGCCCCATCGACAGATATCCCCACATCAGCAGCCTTTAACGCAGGTGCGTCGTTAACGCCGTCACCTAGAAACCCTGTCACATGACCGTTCTTGCTAAGGGTTGATACTATTCTTGTTTTTTGTTCTGGTGTCAGTCTCGCAAACACATTCGTTTTCTCAATAGCCTTTTGAAGAGCCTCATCGTCCATCCTGTTCACCTCGCTTCCAGTCAACATTTCCACAGTCATGCCCGCTTCTTCTGCGATCGTTTTTGCCACGAGCGGGGTGTCTCCTGTCAGAATCTTGACCTGCACGCCAAGTTCCTTCAATTCATTAATAGAGTGTTTAGCGGTGGGTTTCAATGGATCGATGAAGCATAATAGACCGACAAAAGTTAAGTCATGTTCATCAGCTTTAGAGTAGTCATCCTTTTCTTCAACTTCTTTCACGCCGAGACCTAAAACTCGTATTCCCTTTATGGACAGGTCATCGTATAGTCTCTGAACTCTGTCCTTATCTAATTCAGTAATCTTGTCGCCCACTTTCATTGTTGGGCAGACTTGGAGCATGCTTTCTGGGGCGCCTTTACAAATAAGAAGAAGTTTTCCCTCGTTTCTAGCGATTATACTCATCCTTCGACGAGAATAGTCGAAGGGAATAAATTCAACTAGTTCACATGTTGAAGTTAGAGTAGGTTGCTTCTTACAGTACTCAAAAATCGCAACATCCATCGGATTTCCTGTTGCTGTTTCCTCTTCCTCCACGATGGAAACACAGTGAAAGACCAATTTCAACAGTTTGAGATCTTTCTTGCCTTCCAGATCAATGTAGTCGGTCAGTGTAATCTTGTTCGCGGTAATTGTCCCTGTCTTGTCTGAGCAGATCACATCCATATTCCCTAGATCTTCAATCACGTTCAGTTTCTTCACAATGACCCCGCTTTTACTCATTAGCGTGGCTCCTCTTGAAAGCCCGATGGTTATGATTATTGGCAACGACTCAGGTATGATGCCGACAGCTAAAGCAAGGGAAAACAGGGCAGAGTCAAAGAATGTCTTGCCAGTCAATGCATTCATAATAAATATGAATGTGATTCCGACGAGGATTCCCTTGATCAGAAACTTGCTGAAACTCTTTATGCTCCTCTCATAATTTGTTTCAGGCTCTGTCAGTTTCAGGTAGCCAGCTACCTGCCCAAGAGTACTCTTCATTCCCGTGGAAACAACGATTCCCTTTCCCTTACCATTAACAACCAGCGTCCCTGGGAAAGCCATATTCTCCATCCTCTGTGGTTCTAGCTTTTCAGCCACGATTGGGTTAGATGATTTGGGGACGGGGTAGGATTCGCCAGTAACTATCGATTCATCTATTTCAAGTTCATCAACTTCCATAAGACGAAGGTCAGCTGGAATACGGTCACCGGTCTCTACAAGGATTACATCTCCAGGCACGATGTTTCGTGTATCTACTTCCAAAATTTCGTTATCTCTCAAAACCCTCACTCTGTATTTGATGAGAACAGCAAGTTTTTGCAGCGCCTTCTCTGACTTGTACTCTTGGGCGAAACCTACAAGGACATTGATAACTACAATTGCAAGTATCGTTATCCCCTCTATCTCCCCTCCAGTGAAGAATGAAACGATTGAGGCTATGATAAGAGCTATTACCAGTAGGTCCTTTAGCTGCGAGACGAGAAGGCTTAACGCAGTTTTTTCTCTTCTCTTGGGGATGTCGTTGAAGCCATATTGCCTCAGTCTCGCCTCAACCTTCTCACCGCTAAGACCGTTCTTAGAGGAGTTGAGTTCTCTGAAGATTTCCTCAGGACGCTTAGACCAGTAGCCCATAGAAAAAATTGAACATTCAATAAAGAATTTAAAGTGTTCGGAGATCTAATGTTCACTTTATCTAAACTCTTCGAGAGTCTCTCTCAACGCATGCGCACGCTGTTTTTGTGCTGTGTGTTTTTTGTGTGCTTGTGACTGACTGAGTGTGACTGAGTGAGTGACTGACCACACGCGCGGGCGGGGGCGTGCGTATGCGTGGGTTTGGGTTTGGGGATTAAATTTTAATGTTGGTTGGTTGGTGGATAAAATTTTAATCCCAAAACCAAACTTTTAATTTAACTCTTAATAAAAGCAATTGATATGGCAAAAAGGAAAAGAATTGACAATATTATTTACGCATTAGATTTAGGATTCAGTGATATTTATACAAATGAAAATGTTAGGCAACTTACTTTAGAAAACAAGCTCGATGAGATGGAGATGGTTGTAAATATCTAACCTTGCAACTGCAATAAACTTTTCAATCTTTAATGCAAGGGGATCAGGTCACCCTTCTTCAGAGATTTATAGCTTTGACTTTCCTTCTGATTTAAGAGGTTCAATCTATGCAATACTTGGGGGTTATTACCGGCAAGCGATTATGATTTTGAGAAGTTGGTTGGAAATCCGATTGACAGGAATATATTATGGATTTGTTCATCAAAATCAAATAGAATATGATGAATGGAAGAAAGGCCTCCTTGAAGCTCCTCACGGAAGAGGACTAATAAGACGACTATTTGAAAGACATGAGTTCAGAAATATGGATGATCAAATTGGGTTACGTGCTAGATTAGAAAACCTCTATGGAGAGCTATGTACATTTGTACACGGCGGCGGGATAGTAAAATACAACCTTTCAAAAGGTGCTGATAACATACCACGTTTTATTTCGGATTCATTTGATCTGTGGTGTGATATTCTTTTGAGAGTCTTCTCTGAACTAATTATCTGTTATTACGTAGCATATGGAAGAGACTCTTTCCATAACTTATCAAAACAAGAAATCGAGAACCTGAAACAGATACTTCTAACAGACCATAGGGACGTATTAGAAAAAGCAGGAATGATCTAATGGATAACGTCCAAACACAACTCTAAACTCCTCTCCCCCCTCTATACTAGACCTAGACAGACAGACACTCACGCACACACAAACAAAAACCTCAAAAACACAACCCCCAACTCTTTAAACACCCACAACCACACGGAGAATCAGAAATGCCCCAACCACAACTAAGCATAAACCAAACAGCACACCAACTCATAAAAAAACTATGCAACCAACCAGACAAATACAGCATAATCGTCAAAGACACAAAATCAGGCGCAACCATAATAGACGCCGGCATCAAAGCAAAAGGAGGCTTTCAAGCAGGAAAAATAATCACAGAAATATGTCTAGGCGGACACGGCAAAGCACAAATCTCCCACACAAGACTTGACAATCTAGAATTTCCCTCAATACTCATACACACTGACAACCCAGCCATCGCAACACTAGGATCACAATTCGCTGGATGGCAAATCAAAGTTGAAGACTACAATGCCATCGGCTCCGGACCAGCCCGCGCATTAGCCCTAAAACCCAAGAAGATCTATGACGAAATTGATTACAAAGATGAAGCAGACGTCGCAGTTATTATCCTTGAAACCACAAAAGAGCCACCTGAAGCAGTAATCACCTACATTTCAGAACAAAGCAAAATCACACCAGACAATCTATCCATAATCTTAGTGCCCACTACATCCATAGCAGGAGCAGTTCAAGTATCAGGAAGAATCGTAGAAACCGGAATACACAAACTCATGAAACTAGGCCTCGACCCAAAAACCA
>CAZCYX010000046.1:0-13021 GCA_964503065.1 uncultured Candidatus Bathyarchaeia archaeon | reverse complement strand
GAGACTTCGACTTTGTTAAAGAACAACTCTGGGACACATTACAATCTGTGATAGAACATCATATCCACGGAACACTCTACAAAATACACATGGATCAAGATGGCCTAATCGCCCACGGACCACAATTAACCTGGATGGACGCTATGATAGACAATCATATCATTACACCAAGAGATGGAAAAGCGGTGGAAATCCAAGCCTTGTGGTACAACGCCTTAAAAACTATGGAACTTCTTGCGACTCATTTCAATCAAAGAGAAGATGCAGCGAAATACGCTATTTTATCTGAAAAAGTGAGAGGAAGTTTCAGAGAAAAGTTTTGGCACAACCAGAAAGGCTACTTATTCGATGTGATATATGACAATTTGCGAGACCCATCGCTACGCCCAAATCAACTAATCGCAGTCGCGTTGGATTTTTCCATGCTTGATAAAGAAAAATGCGCGAAAGTTGTTGAAGTGGTTTGGAAGAACTTGTTTGGTGTCTATGGGCTGAGAACACTTTCCACTGATGATCCACGTTATATTGGAAAATATTTAGGCAATTGGGCTGACCGTAACAAAGCCTACCATAACGGGACTGTTTGGGCTTGGCTTCTCGGCCCCTTCATAACTGCCTTCTTAAAAGTCAAGAACTTTGAAGAAAAATGGCGTGCTTTCGCATTTCAAAATTTTTTGCATCCCCTTTTTCAAGATGAAATACTTCGTGCAGGACTTGGAACGATCAGTGAGATATTTGACGGTGATGCACCCCATGAATCTAGGGGATGTATTTCACAGGCTTGGAGTGTTGCGGAACCATTGCGAGCCTATGTTGAAGATGTCATGTTTAAAAGACCCACTTATGAGAGACGGGTTTTCGATATTTTACGATCATGACCAACTGATCCTACAAAAGAACTGGAAAGCGAGCCTTGCGACTATTCATGTTTAAACTTGTAAGGAAGTAAATCCAAGACAACACATTTCTTCATTTCATTGTTGTCAGAAAATATAACTTTAGTATCGGCTCCGTAATCACTTATCAATTCTCGACAAATTCCACAAGGCGATACCACCCTAATTTCCAGATTTTGTTCATCTGGGTTTGGATGTCTAACAGCGACAATAGTGTCAAACTCATTTTCACCTTCAGAGATGGCTTTACCAATGACAACTGCTTCTGCACAGACGGCTACTCTTCCAACATTTGCTTCAAGGTGCACGGCTGTGAAGATTTTACCAGATTTTGTTCGTAAGGCAGCGCCAATGTGGTGTTTTCCATATTTGTAGTACTTTAAGATAGCATCCTTTGCAGCCTTGATTAGTTGCTTATCTTCGATTGTGATTGGTAAGGATTTCATTTGCGTTTAATATCCTCGCAAGGCTTCATATAGCTTAATGAAAGAAGACCACCTTTTGACACAAAGATATAAATTCTAAACTTATTAAGCGTTGAGAGTGGAGATGTCCCCCGCATTTTCCCTTTTTTGAGGCAAGAATCGCAACAGTATTTAAGTATTGCCAGAAAATGAATAAAATCATATATAACACACTCAGAACTAATACTATGCTACATTGTAGAATGTGTGATTTATATGGTGAACCCAGAGCATATGGCAGTGGTGAAGAAGGGCGCTGCTGCAATTGAAGAGTGGAGGTTTAAGCATCCAGAACAAACTCTTGATCTTTTCAAAGCCAATCTGTATAAAGCCAGACTTTCTAAGACTGACCTTTCTGAGGCCAATATTTTTCAGGCTGATCTAGATGGAGCAGACCTTTCTGAAACTAACCTCGCCAAGGCAGATCTGCGTCTGACCACCCTTATTAATGCTGACCTTTCAGGGGCAAATCTTTCGGAAGCCAATCTCCATGAAGCCAATCTACTTGGAGCTAACCTATCTAACACTGATCTTACAGGGGCTGACATCACTCTGGCTAATCTCTATGGGGCCAACCTTTCTAAGGCTAATCTCTCCAATGCCAATGGCACCCTGTCCCATTTCTATGGGGCCAATTTAACCGGAGCCCGTCTTTTTGGAGCCGATCTCTCTCTGTCCGTACTCATCAAAGCTGATCTTTCTGGAGCTAATCTTTCTGGGTCTAACCTCTTTCAAGCTGACCTTACTAGGGCAGAACTTGTTAAATCTGACCTTTCTGGAGCTGACCTCTCATTCGTTACTTTATATTTGACCGAACTCTTAGAGACTAACCTTTCTAACACCAACCTTACAGGAACCAAACTCGTAAATGTCAAAGCCGAGATCAATCTTTCGGGAGCAAGAATGAATTATACAACATTGGGAGATTGCAATCTGACAAAGTTTAGGGGACTTGAAACTATTAAACATGAAGGACCAAGTAATATAGATGTCAAGACAATAGTAAATTCATTTAGAGCAGCAGGTAACTGTCTTACGCCTGACATTAAAAACTTCCTCCTTAATGCAGGTCTACCTAAAGAGATTCTTGAAACGTTACCAAGTATCTTAGCGGAGGTTAAATACTGCACTTGTTTTGTCTGTTATGGGCAGCCAGACCTAGTCTTTGCAGAGAGTCTGGTGGAAAACCTGAAGGCGAGGGGAGTGTCTTGTTGGCTCTACTCTATGGACTACACTCCTGGCAGAAAAGTCTGGGGAGAAATCATTCAGAAGAGGCGAGAGGCAGAGAAGATGATTGTCCTCTGCTCTGCTAAGGCACTTGTACGAAATGGGGTTCTAAAGGAGATTGAAGAGCAGATAGACGAAGATCCGGACAAGATGGTGCCAATCTCACTGGACGACCTATGGAAAGAGAATGGCTTCTCGGTTAAACGAGGGCAACGGGACCTGAAAACCTTCCTCTTAGACCAAAACTATGCGGACTTTACAGATGAGCCGACATATGACAAGTCTTTAAGCAGACTCTTGAAAGGGCTAAAACGCACAGAAAAGTAGATTTACCGAAAGAGAATAGGTGCTTACCTCAAAAAATTAGCACCTCACTTATTAAGCGTTAAGAAAAGATAAATAAAAGGTATGATGCTTTGCAAAAATTGTGCTCAACACTTAAGGAGTATAATCAATGACTGACATCTGCTTCATCTTCGAGATTCATCAACCATTAAGGCTAAACCGCAATTTTCACTCTGACATACTTAGTCGCCCAATAGCAACAAAGAAGGATCTTTTTGACCTTTATTTCGATCATAAGTTAAACCGTCACATTTTTGACAGAGCCTCCAGAAAGTGTTACTTTCCTTCAAACAACACGATTTTAGAGCAAATTGACAGATATAAGAGAGAACGAAAGCAATTTAAGGTAGCCTTCAGCATCTCAGGCGTTTTCATTGAGCAATGTGAACGTTGGAATCCAGATCTTCTTGATTCCTTTAAGCAACTTGCTGACACGAATTGTGTCGAGTTTCTTGATCAACTATACTATCATTCCTTAGCCAGCCTATATGGAACGGATCGTTCTGAGTTTGTTGAGCAAATTAAGATGCATCGTCGGCTTATGAAAGACTTGTTTAATTATGAACCCACAGTAGTGGAAAACACTGAATGTCTGTATAACAACGCTATTGCGGAGACTGTTGAGGGAATGGGCTACCAGGCCATAGTCACGGAGGGTGTTGAGCGCATTCTTGATTGGAGAAGCCCAAACTATGTCTATAATGCGAAGAATTCTAATCTCCGAGTTCTACTTCGCAACTACCGCCTCTCAGACGACATAGGTTTCCGTTTTTCTGCCGCTTGGTGGGAGGAATATCCCTTAGATGCGAGTAAATATTCCAGTTGGTTAGCAGCCACTCCTGGACACACTATAGTTCTTTTTGTAGACTACGAAACCTTCGGTGAACACCACTGGCCAGAAAGCGGAATCCATGAGTTCTTAAGATGGCTACCTGGAGAAGTAATGAAATGGGATCATCTGTTCTGGTGTACTCCTTCAGAGGTTATCCATAGAAATACTCCTGTGGGAGAAATCGATGTTCATGAGTACAACACCATTTCATGGGCAGATTTAGAACGAGATGCTAGCGCTTGGATTGGCAACTCCATGCAAACGATCTGTTATGAGTCTTTAAAGGGATTAGAACCATTAGTAAAGGGACTTGGAGATGAAGACTGGATTAAATTGTGGCGATACCTCCAATTGAGCGACCACTATTATTATATGAGCATAAAGGGTGGGGGTCCAGGAGACGTGCACAGTTACTTTAACCCCTGCGGTAGCCCTGTGGAAGCGTTTGCTATGTACTCAAGGCTGATTTCAGATCTTGAGGCTAGAATTGCACAAGAACTTGAGAGACCTGAACTCACAGCAAAAAGAATACTAAGGCAACTTCCAACGGAAAAGGGCTTCACTTTCTTTTACGAGTTTGCCAGACCAACGCAATGGAGTGTTCACAGCCTATATGATTTTCAATCAACCCTGAAAATTGTTGATCCCAAATCTATTCAATTTCATATGGAACGAGGAGATTTTGCAAGATGGCTTCATCAGGTGATTGGTGATGAAAAGTTGGCTGAGGAACTAACCAAACTGTCAAACAAGAAACTAGCCAATACAAGTCTTCGTAAGAAGATTATAAGCGTGGTAAGACGTAGGATTAGGGAACTAGAAAAAATGGCTTTCAACGAGAATATATAACATGTAATTGTAATAGATTATCGGAGAGAACAAGTGTTATGCGTGCAGTTGTAATGGCTGGCGGCCAAGGAACAAGACTCCGCCCATTAACAACACGCCACCCAAAACCCATGGTGCCCATAGTAAACCGCCCCTTGCTAGAACACACAATAGATCTTATAAAGCAATGTGGGGTTCATCAGATAGTTGCCACCCTTCAATATTTACCTGATGTAATAGAGAATTACTTTCAAGACGGTTCTCAATTCGGTGTAAAGATAAATTATCTTAGAGAAGAGAAGCCCCTTGGAACCGCTGGAGGAGTCAAAAGGGCTGAAGAGTTACTAGATGAAACTTTTATCGTGTTTAGTGGAGATGTTCTCTCAGACATTGACCTTTCCAGAGCGATTCGTTTCCATCAACGAAAAGGAGCCATTGCAACCATTGTATTGACAAGGGTTCCTAACCCAATTGAATACGGAGTCGTTATCATCAACGAAGAAGGCCAAATCAAACAGTTCTTAGAAAAGCCAGGATGGGGAGAAGTATTCAGTGACACCATCAACAGTGGAATTTACGTTTTAGAACCAGACGTTCTTCGTCACGTGCCATCAAAAACTGAATTTGACTTCAGTAAAAACCTTTTTCCGAAACTTTTAGAGATGGGTGAACCTTTGTTTGGGTACGTCGGTGACGGATACTGGTGTGACATCGGCAACCCTATCCAATATCTTCAAGCCAACTATGACGCATTGCGAGGTCTCATAAAACTAAAGATTCCAGGACGCAAGAAGAACGGCGTTTGGATTGAATCAGACGCAGAAATTGAAGAAAGTGTAGAAATTAATCCGCCAGCTCTTATTGGAAGAAACTCTCGATTTTTAAAAGGAGCCAAGATAACAGAACTTTCCATCATCGGCAACGGCGTGACTGTTGATGAAATAGCAACAATAAAACGTTCAGTTATATGGAATCACAGTTTGATTGGATCAAAAGCGGATTTGGCAGGCTGTGTCGTCGGCGAAAAGTGTCACATTCGTGATGGCGCAACTCTCTTAGAAGGAGCAATAATTGGTGATGAATGTGTTATAGGTCGAGGTGCCACTGTAAAGTCAGGAATAAGAATTTGGCCAGGCAAAATGATTGAAGCTGGGTCTATAGTTCATATGGATTTGAAATGGGGGATGCGGTGGATGACAACTTTGTTCGGCGCGTATGGAATAACCGGCTTAGCGAACATAGAGATCACGCCGGAGTTTGCTTCTAAGTTGGGTGTTGCTTTCGGCTCCTTTTTGGGGAAAGGCGCGAAAGTGGTTGTGGGTCGTGACACTCATCGTGTCTCCAGAATGGTAAAGAGAGCTATGATCGCTGGATTAACCGCTGTAGGCGTTCATGTTTACAACTTGAGGATTTGTCCTGCACCTGTTACACGATATATGATTCATAGCCTTGGAGCAGATGCTGGTATTATGATTAGGATGCTTGAAATTGATCCACGGTCTGTGAACATTCAGTTTTATGACTCGAGTGGAATGGAATTAGATAGGGTTTCAGAGAAAAAGATTGAGGGAATCTTCTTTAGGGAACAATTTCGCAGAGTGCTCAGCGATGAAGTTGGAGACATTATTTATCCTGCGAGAATCTCTGACTTTTATCGAGAAGATTTGTTAAGAACAATCGATAAAGAAACCATACGAAAAGTTGGATTAAACGTTGTAATCGACTGTGCTAATGGAGCCGGATCGATGGTTGCTCCAGCCGTTCTTGGTGAACTTGGTTGTCGAGTGACCACTTTAAATGCCAGATTTGATGAGTTTCTTGGACCCAGAACCTTTGAACAAATGCCTTCATCGATCCTTAATCTAGCTAGAGTAGTGAAAGCTCTTGATGCTGACCTTGGAGTCGCCTTAGATGGAGATGCCGATAGAGCCATGTTTGTTGATGAAGAAGGAAACGTCCTCTCCGGTGATGCTTCTCTTGCCATGTTTTCCAAAGAGATGGTTAGAGAAAAGAAAGGCGGGACGATAATTGTGCCTACAAGTTCTTCGCGTACAATAAATCGAGTAATAGAACCCAATGGTGGCAAGGTAATTCGATGTAAATTAGGAGCGAGACCACTTCTTGATGCTATTATTCATCACAACGCCATATTTGGAGGAGAAGAAAGCGGAGGCTTCGTGTTTCCAGATTTTCAGAAGGGATACGATGGAATGTTCGCAGCTGCGAAAATAATTGGTATCTTAGCAAAAGACAACATTAAGTTATCTACCCTCCACAGAGATTTACCAAGCTTTTACATGGCTAAACAGGCGATCTCAGTTTCTTGGGAACTTCGTGGAAGAATCATGCGAAGTTTGATTGAGGAATTCCGTGATCGTCAGATTGACACGATCGATGGTCTCAAGGTTTTTTATGATGACAATTGGGTTCTTATACATCCTAGTTCAGAGGAGCCTGTTATCAATTTGTTTGCTGAGGCTCCAAGCAAAGAGGTTGCAGATAACTTGATCCAAGAATACAGCGATAAAATCCGTGGATTAGTAAAATGACTTCATCATGGTGCTTCCATAATGAGAATCTGTATGTTGACTTGGGAGTTCCCTCCTAGAATTGTTGGAGGAATCGCTCGCCACTGTGAAGGTTTAGCTAAAGCCCTCACTCACCAAGGTCATGAAGTTCATGTTGTTACTTTGGACCTGCCAGGGATACCTTACTACGAGGAAATTGATGGAGTGAAGATTTATCGTACTGCGGCGGAACTGGGGCATCCCAATTTTATTACTTGGACTCTTTTATTCAATCATTTCTTAGAGAAACGGATGGCAGATTTGAGTAAAGAGGTTGAGTATGATGTTCTTCATGTCCATGATTGGTTGACTGCTCCTGCGGGAATTTCTTTTAAACATTTCTTAGCTAAACCGATGGTGCTCACGGTTCATAGCACTGAATATGGGCGATCCAGTCTTCACAGTCCTGACTCTTATGCCATTGATGGTATCGAATGGTGGTCAACCTATGAGGCAAATAAAATTATAGTGACAACTGATTTCATGAGAAGAGAAGTGTGTGACCATTTTCATGTACCGTGGGAAAGAGTTGAGATCGTTCCAAATGGTATCAACTTAAGAAAGTTTCCCGAATCGGTTGATCGTGAGGCTGTGAGGCGACGGTATGGAGTACATGCCCATGAGAAGTTGGTTCTTTGCGTAGGTCGTTTAGTTCCTCAGAAAGGAGTTGAGTATCTAATAAAAGCTGTTCCTCTTATAGTTCAACGTCATCATGAGGCAAAATGCATTATTGTTGGGGATGGATGGCTAAAGAGCCATTTAGAATACCTTGCTCGCTCTTCAGGACATGGTTGGAAAATATCTTTCACTGGTTTTATTCCTGACTCAGAGTTGGTGGCACTGTTGATGAGTGCCGATGTTCTTGTGGTTCCGTCAGTCTATGAACCCTTTGGCATCGTTGCCCTTGAGGGTATGGCTGCAAAGGTTCCAGTGGTTGCAACTCAGATTGGAGGTTTAGGGGAGATTATAGAACACGATAAGACTGGGATTCTTGTCTATTCTAGAAATCCAGATTCTATTGCTTGGGGAGTTGACCGAGTTCTGTCTGATCCAGGTCATTCAAAATGGCTGATTGAGAATGCTTTGGAAAAGGTGCAAAAAACTTATAGTTGGGAAGCAATCGCTATGAAGACTGTTAAAGTCTATGAGGAGGTAGTTGGGTAAGACGATGTGCGCAGTTTCATCAGATCCCGAAATCCCCGAAGAACTTCGTCTTCTCTGCATGTTACACAACATCGGCGCAACCACCCCAGAAAAATCGTTATCCCCACAAGAGATTTGTGATTGGACTACGATGGAAAATTCAGCCGTGCAGTCTCACCTCCAGAATCTAATGGGTCTTGGTTATGTGGGCTCTACTAAAATGGAAGGAGTCGACAAATATCACGTAACGCTGGACGGAATAAGAAAAGTGTTATCAACATACTCCTAGCCTTTATCCATATACTTCGCGAAGATTTTGGGTCTCCGGTAAGCTGACGTGGCCTATAACCTTTCACTGGCCTTATGCTTATGCTTATGACGTTACCGGTGAGATTTGTCCATCGCAATTTTAAGACTTCAACAGGATCAGCAAAGGTTTCTTTCAATGTCTGAAGGAAGGATGCCATCCTACGACTTATACATGCAGCAATGAGTTGGTCGAGTTCTCTTTCCTCAGGAATAACACCGAAAATCGCACTAATCTCTCAGAAGACTATCCTCTCTTAAATACCAACAACGGTATAATCATATCTTGTTGATACGAAATGACGGGTATTGATGAGGGTCAGCACACTTGTAATTACTTAAGAGGTATGAACTGGCATACGTACCATTATTTGGATACAAGATTGAATGAGTTATCCAGATATATTTCGTTCGCACCTGAAAACAGGTCCACATGGAGTGAATCTTTGGCAGATCTTCTCATCTTGACAGGCTCCGCAGTAGATTCCTTTTTTCGAGACATGGGTGGATGCCCTAACATTCAGTCCAGTCCACATTATCTAAGAGTGCAGCAACAACAACAACGAGTGCGTCGTAGACGCCGTCCTGAATGGAATATCAATAATTTTAGAGATGCGTATGAGCCGATTTATGAATTATCAAAAAATGAGGTGGATGTTCCATTCGGTCTAAGCTGTTATGGAACAATACAACCTTTCATAGAATTGGGTGTTCCGAACGATAGGATTCCAGACTGGTGGAATGCTTACAATCATCTTAAGCATAACTACTATGATAGTTTAATTGAAGCTAATCTAGAGAACGTTCTGAACAGTTTGGGGGGCTTACTAATTCTGAATGCTCTTCATAAATGTAGCCAAGAGTACCTAATACGTAGGGATCTATTGAAACCCAAGGGGACAAGAGTAACAGTTGAACTTATGGTGAGCGAGATTAAGAGATCTAATATAGGTTATCCCCCAAATAGTATTGCCTTCGGGTTTGGATGCAATATAACCACCTCTGTTTTTAGTTTTAATCTGCGACCTGATCCATCTGCTAAGACATCTTAGCCATATAGGTGTTGAAAGATGATCAAGAATGTAAAGACACTCACGACTTCTCAATTGCTCCAACTCCGTGAGAGTTACAGAGCAGATATAAGGAGTTTAGATGACATAAATTTCAAAATAATATCAGCAATAAGTACGGTGACTCTAGGGATTCTGACCGCAGGTACAGCACTTAGAAATCCAGATTTTATTGTTTTTTTCTTTGTGGGAATAGCGATAGTCAACTGCTTAGCTGTTGAGATGTTATTGAAGAATCGAATTTCGGTGTTGGAAAAGACATGGTATGTTTGTTACTTTGAGTCAAGGTTGCCCTCGGAATATAGGCAATTTAGTTCTTTTGGATTTGGACATTTTGAGCAATCATGGCCGAAAGGAACAGCTTATGGGTACATGATTGATGTTCATCGAATTTTGATAATTGTGGGTTTCGTTTGGGCATTGGCAGCTTCACTGTTGTTTCGAGAGTATTCTCAACTTATCTTGGCAAATTTTTTCTCTTCAATCTCAGGAATACCCATGACAAATCTGCCTATTGTTGCTTTCTATCTTGACAACCTTTTCTGGCTTGGATCTATCATCGGATTTGGAATTTTAACAGCATACGTTTGGAATTTCAAGATCAAGCAGAGTTATGAGGAACGATGGAAAAACTCGATATGGGCTAAACGGTTGGATCTCTTAGAATCTTTAAAAAAACGATACACGGAGTCTAACGGGAAAAAGCAGACAGTAAAGAATAAACTCAAGCGATCTTGGGCAGAACTGGCACCTGCCTTGCTTGCAATGTGCATCGGCGGTGTTTTGATAGGGTATTCAATGTTGAGCTATTTCCCTGTAATCTACCCTTCATATGCATCTTCCCCAGTGCCAAAATACGCTGAAGATCCATACGCCTTTCTCTTCTTCACCTCTGAAGACATAACCCAAAGCGCAGAATCCTCTCTTTTTTTCTGGATTGATGAAATCCAGCCCCAGGAAGGAATTTGCTGTGTTCATGTGATAGCGGATTTTTATCGACTTAGAGCAGAAGCTAATGATGAGAATTCAAGTTATTTTGTGCTCCAAGTTTTTCAGAACATTTCTGATATAGGCGTTACAGTAAATGGGCAAAGCCCCGTAGATTATGGTGGGAGAGAAAGGACACTTAGTTATCCCAAGAAGGCAACAAGTTACCTATTGATTGATATACCAAATGAGAATTTCACTACAGGTGGGCATATCACAATGCACATAAGTTTTACATGGAAAGAAGTTTTCTGGCGTCAGTCATTTTACCGATACAACCTATTAGCCTCTTTCAATACCAACTTTCCTTCTTTCGTCAATGAAGTAGGACTACCCACAGAAGCAATAAATGGTAATGGAATGTTGATTCCCGACGTAACAACGAGAACTTCACTTTCGATAGCCAAACCAGAGAGCAACATGATTTCTGCGACTATGCCGGATCCGGATATCGTGGGGTTCAATGAAGGCAAGATCTGGTATAACTGGGATATAAAGAAAAGAAGTGATCGAGACCGTTATGCCTCAACGTCTGTCTCAATTGATATAGAAGTGGCTGGCCTAAAAAGACGTTTCGAAGAAACATGGGCCTACTTTACACTATGCCTTGGTATTGGAGTTCCTCTTGTGATATCATCACTCATAAAATTCTGGGAACTTTTCTTTTATTCACGGAAAATCGACCATTGATGATCTAAAAAAAAGGGGGAAATCGCGGGGGCCATCTCCACATGTTCTCAGGTAAAGTGTTATCCATATACTCGTAAACACTCTAATTTTGCGTATAAGAACAGCTTTTTCATTTTCTCTTCCTGAACACTTGAACATTGTCTATTGTGGTGAAATAGTCGAATCCGGCTTGCTTTGGCTAGTTCGCACGCTTCCTCTAGGGTTCTAGCGACTTTGACATGGTATTCGTTGCTTTCAAAGTCTACAAGTTGAGTAAGATTAACGTGTTCTCGATTCAACCACATCCGCATCTGCCACTACTCAAACACCATCTATCACTCAGAAAACAGTCTTAATAAACAGAAAATGCACAAAAACATAATATTACTAAAACTCACTCTATCTCAGCCTAACAGCCCCTCTAGACCTAGGTATACCCGTCTCTGTCTCTCACTCCACATCTTCCATTCATTCACCATCTGCATGACTAAAATTGTTGGCGAAGTCTAAAAGGTTAGCCTCAACTTCTTCATCCGTTTTTTATATGCGGTGTACATACACCTTTAATGATGTTTTGCTATTCGGAGGACATAGTTATGAAAGTGTTGCCTCTTGATTCGAGATTGGAGCCGCTCTTCTGGAAACACGTATATCAAGACATACCTCACCATTATTTCTTTATTCTCGACATGAAGCGTGACAGAGCCTCCACCAAGATATTTTTAGCTCTTAACCAAGAGAATCGCATAGAGGGAATGATGCTGATCTATAGACAGAGCATAGTACAACTGAGAGGAAGCGTTGACGCAGCAAGAGCTCTTCTTGCTGAGCTTGATATTGAAAAGATCGAGATACAAGGGCTGGAAGAACACAGAGCTTTGATTCTTGACAAATTCAAGAAGGCGAAAAAAATTCTTGAACTTATTCTAATGATTTTAAGAAGAGGGGCGGAAACTCTGCAGATAAGACATCCAGTAGTCACATTGTCTACTGCTGACGCCGAAGATATAGCGGCTTTAATGAGACATGGAGATCCAGAATGGTGGGGAGAAACTACGTCAAGGCAGATAGCTGAGAGAATGAATGAACACCTCTGGTTGGGAATAAAAGTCGATGAACAGCTGGTTTCAATTGGAGGCGCAACTCTGGATGTTTGGGGAAGCAATATAGGAACAGTGGTGACTCACGAAAAACACAGAAACAAAGGCTACGCAACATCTATAGTTTCCGCCATGGTGGAACAAATCTTGCAAAAATCAAATCTCGCTCTAATCCACGTAGAAAGCAACAACCCACCAGCAATAAGAGCATACACAAAAGTCGGCTTCAAACCATACAAAAAATATTTCGTCGCCAGAGCAGAAAAATCACAGAGCTAGAAGCCTAGGCAGTTTTAGAAGAAAAGAAATGAGCGTTCGATTAGGTTACTAACATCCGTAAAGACTTCAACTTTGTCCCACTCTTTTAGGCTTTTCCACTTTAAAGACTGGTTCACATGGGCCTCTCTGTCAGAGATTTCTTTCTTAATTGCTCTTAATTTGAACTCGCCTGGAGGAACTAATGGTTTAGGTCTTGTCAAAACAATCTTTATTTTTTGATTGTCTTGGATACCTAAAGTCTCCATGTCAGCCTTAGATAAGCCAACGTATCCTTTTGGAATATCCTTTGAGTATTTGATAATAAATGG
>CAZCYX010000045.1:0-13151 GCA_964503065.1 uncultured Candidatus Bathyarchaeia archaeon | reverse complement strand
CGAATTTTCAAGTAGAGAACATAGGTGCTCTGGAAGAATAGCGATTGCATCTTCGGAAAGAATTTTTGCATATTTCAGATAGAATTTTTCGTCAAAAACCCACAAGTGAGGATACGCTTTCACAGCATAAGATTCCAGCATTATATGTTGAGCCAACATCTTGTTATGAAGACCGCATATAACGAGCACATTGAACTTTCTCTTTAAACATGCTATGCTAGTTACTATGGAACGCGCAGCCTTTCTCATTAAGTTATCCATCGCCAATTGTGTCACCATGTTCTTCTAATAAGCTAACTACTATTCTTCATTTGCAATAAGGAATCCCGTAAGGAACATAAAGATGCCGATAATTTGAACCTTGACCTGTCCACAGTGTAATGGTGCTCCAGCCTAGGTTTAAATATCGGTTCATTTCAAAGTGCGGAGGTTAGGTTCACATATACGTTTACATTCCATGTTTTTCGCGTAACGCTCGTCATCTAGAAGCAAGCTGGGTGCAGGTATCAAAAAGCGGTTCTCGTCGATGTGAACCATTATTACTCTTAAACATCCTTCAACTCATCTATTTTATATAATTAATTACATCTTTTCTTCTTGGTTTCGCGGCTGGATTTTCATCTTTGTATCCAAGTGCTATTGTGCAAATATAATTGTATCCATCTGGAACTCCTAATTCCCTTTTTAACTCATTACCTTTTTCAGATGCAAAAAGGAATTCGGAGGATGTCATAATATGTGAACCTATGTTTAGGGATTCTGCTGTTATTAGAATATTTTGTGCTGCCGCTGCACAATCAATTTGAACGAAACGAGCCTTTTCATCTGCTGTAATTAAAATAACTGTAGGAGCATTGCCAAAGATACGAATATTAGGGTCCCTTGCCAGTTTCACTAAAAAATCAACACCCGAATTCATCATATTTTCTTTTAGTATCCTTTCCATTCTATCAAGCATATCTTTATTTTGTATCACAGTGAAATGCCATTTTTGCTGATTCCCAGCATTGGGTGCATGCAGACCACAGTCTAATATTTCCTGTAATTCAGAATCAGTTACTTGTTTTTCTTTGAATTTTCTGATACTTCTTCTGTTCTTAATGACCTTTATAGTCTCATTCATGGTATAAATTCTCCTTTCTTTGTTAGAGAAACATGGCACAGATATCGATATATGCGTTTTGATTCTTTTCCCTCAATAAAATATGTTATACTAAAAAGAAGTGGTTTTACTCAAAAGCGTAATAGTAAAAGCTTCAATACATTCTCTGTATAATCCATATCACTTTGAAGCCGCGAGAATATAAGAGGCTGAGCTGATGGAAGGGCACCAGAAGCTAGGGTATTAGTGCTCCGGCCGGGATTCGAACCCGGGTCTCCGGCTCGAAAGGCCGGAATACTTGGTCCATAGAGGATGTTTAACCTGGCTATATTCGGTAGATGAAAAGGTTAATTTCCCATCTTCTACCGGAGCCACGTATCGGAGCAACATCCAAATGACTGTTCCTTCGAATAAAGTTTTCTAGAATCTTAGTTAAAATTACGAAAACAGTTTTCACAAACATTTTAACTGACTTTATAAGATCATAAACAAGAGGTAGATGAGTGTGATTTCATTTCACAAGTTTTTTACTGAAACTCCATATTTAATGACCATTATTGGGGCTGCGATAATAGTTGTTGTCGCCGTCATTTTGGAGCGCTTTATCACAAGGTATCTTAGACGTTTCACCAAACGAAGGAAGTTACCGCCTCATGTAGGAAACGGAATGGTTCTTGTATCCCGTCTCCTGATACTTTTAGGAGCGGTTATGGCACTTTTTAGAGTTGCTGGACTACCAGCAGAATGGTTTGTAGCATTTTCTGCCCTTGGAGGCACCGCTATCGGTTTCGCTTCCACCAGAACTCTCGGAAACTTCGTCGCAGGTTTTTATGTGCTTTTGACACAGCCGTTTCGAGTGCGTGACTACGTCCGTATAGGAGCTACTGAAGGCGTTATAGAAGAAATAAGCCTCAACTACACTAGGATCACAACACCCTCGAACACAACTGTCCTGATAAGCAACCAAAGAGTGTTGGACCAAGAGATCGTGAACTATCGGCAAAAAGATTCTCGTCCACCTCTCTATTGTTACAGTTTTGAACTAGGCTTCAGCCACACTCTTCCCATAACTCAGTTGGAAAAAACATTTGACAAAGTTATCGAACAGTACGCAGAAAAACTTCCGAGAAAACCTGAATATGCAATGACAAAAATAACCTCCCTTGCGAGGAATTACATTTTTTATCTCTACATCGAAAGCCCGAGAGATGTCTTCACCTTACAACCCGCATTTGTAAGGGATATAACAGAAGCTTGGGACGAAGCAGTAGCGAAATATACTAGGAAATCCTAGATTTGGTAAGTTTTATATCCTCCTCCTCATCAACCAAAGTTGGTAAGTTATGACTTTTTATGTGGTCTATAGGGCCTCAAGGAACATGATAGACAGGGGGACCATACCCCATGAACTTCGTAGTTTAGGTTGTACTCAAATACATAAGTCCCTTTGGGAAGTGAAGGAAGAGAAACTGGATACTGTGCTGAGAATACTCCAAAAAAACGAGCCAATAATTCTTAGAAAGGCAAGAGAAATCAGAAAACCCCGTTGGGACAGAGAGGATACTGTAAGTGACCTTGGAAGTTTGCTAGTTGTGGCCTATAATATTCCAAAAGAAAAAAGGAAAACAATAAACAGAGCCATATGGAAAATGCCCTGCATTCCCCTCTGTCGTGCAGTTTATGCTTTTCCCCAAAAACACCGCCTCTCAGACAATGAAAACCAACTAGTCGCCACTTTGCTGAAACTAATAACAGAAAATCATGGTGATGTAAAAGTGATTTCCCGAATAGTCATTGAAGATCAAACCTCTGTTAAAAGACTCCTAGATGAGGTCACAGATCGTATCCAGAAAGAAACCTCAGATATTATTGCTTCTTCTAAGGTTTTTATATACAATGTTGAAAAAGAAGACTGCAACAGAGAACGAGTCAGTAAGAGCTTGGTGGAACTTAGAAAAAGATTTGTAGATTTGAAAAGAGTGACAAGTTTTTATGAGAGATGGTTCAGAATGGACTTTTCGAAAAACTTGTTAAAAACTTACAGAGCAATTAAAAGAGTTCAGAATGTGATTGGAGAAAAATAAAGGGAAAGAAAAACCTTTCTAATGTTGGTTATTATCGATTACTCGCCTGGTTTCTTCTTCTTTTCTGGTTTCTTCTTTTTCTCCACCGGAATCACCTCCTCCACCCTTCCTGTAAGGGTGTTACCATTCCTCTTCCTCTTCTTCTTCCTCTTCTTCCTCTCGTTTCTTCTTTGAAACCATAAATATACCTCAGTATCGTCATCTATTCTGATAACTCAATTAAACATTAATATCATTTAACAAGTCTACAAATTCGCCTATTTTCCATTTTAGGAGACAAAAATGCTGGTTATCTTCATTTTCAGTCTAAAATTCAAAGATTTTTCTTTGATTAGCCTTGTTTCATGCTTTAAATTGTAGATTAAGCTTAAAGAAGGGGTTACTCTGTTGTCACATGTGAGAAAGCACCAAAACGTATTATGTACTATTCTTCCTTCTGTTTGATCAACTCTACCCTACGTTTTCCCTTCATCAATGTTGAAACACGAACCTTGCCTTGGATTTCTAACCTTAGCAACTCTTTATTTAAGTTTCTAAATCCAAGATCTCCGAAACTTTCTACTAATAAATCGTGAAGTTCGGCAATAGTTAAAGAACCGCCTTTTTTTTCTAAACCCTCTAAAATCGCTAAATGGAGGGGATATGGTTGCCAGGTTTTATCAGTCATTTCAATACCACAACATCTTTGTTAAGCCACGGGAGTTGCCGGTTTCTTCATCAACCGAACCTGCCTCATAAAGCTCTTATACCAAGCCTCCATGTCAGGCCGAATGCTTGGTCCAATCCTTTCCATAGCCTTCTGAAAATCATTTGAACTCACTTCTTTAGCGTTAATATCTCTTCGCAGAGCATTCAAGGCAGCTTCACGACAAAGAGCCTGAATGTCAGCTCCTGAGTAGCCCTTAGAAATATTTGCTAAATCAGTTAAATTGACATCTTTAGTCAAAGGCATATCCTTCGTGTAGATTTTGAAAATCTCCAGCCTAGATTTTTCATCTGGTTCGGGAACATAAATTAGACGGTCAAATCTGCCAGGTCGTAGAACAGCTGGATCGACAATGTCTGGTCTATTTGTTGCAGCGATGACAACCACATCCTCTAAAGTGACGATTCCATCCATATCTGTCAATAATTGACTGATAACCCGCTCTGTAACACCGCTGTCAGCGAAGCCCAATCCTCGTCGAGGCACTAAAGAATCAAATTCGTCAAAGAATATGACAGAGGGAGCCGCCATTCTTCCTTTTCTAAAGACTTCTCTAATGGCTTTTTCTGACTCTCCAACCCATTTAGAAAAGACTTCGGGTCCTTTGATCGTGATGTAATTTGCCTCGCTCTCTGTCGCCACAGCTCTAGCTAACAGAGTCTTCCCGCAGCCAGGTGGACCAAAAAGTAAAATTCCTTTAGGGGGGCGTATTCCCATTCTACTGAAGACTTCGGGATTTTTTAAGGGCCATTCTACAGCTTCTCTAAGACTTTGTTTCACCTCTTCTAGGCCGCCTATTTCGTCCCAATGAACAACGGGCACCTCTATGTAAACTTCTCTCATGGCAGTTGGCGTAATCTCTCTGTAGGCGTTCATGAAGTCTTCCATTCGAACATCCATCTTTTCCAGAACGCTGGGCGGAATCCTTTCCTCTTCCAAGTTTATCTCGGGGAGGTATCGTCGCAATGCTTTCATGGCAGTTTCACGGGTTAACGCGGCTAAGTCAGCACCTGTGTAGCCATGCGTCATCGCTGCCAATTTTTTTAAGTCAACATCTTCGGCTAATGGCATTCCCCTTGTATGGATTTGCAAGACTTCATATCGGCCAGGTTTGTCTGGGACCCCAATCTCTACTTCACGATCGAATCTTCCAGGTCTGCGAAGAGCAGGATCAAGAGCTCCTGGTCTGTTTGTGGCACCTATAACAATGACGTTTCCTCTACCCGTCAACCCATCCATCAGGGCGAGAAGTTGGGCGACTACTCTTCTTTCCACTTCACCAGTGACCTCTTCACGTTTTGGTGCAATGGCGTCAAGTTCATCAATAAATATGATGCTAGGTGCGTTTTGTTGCGCCTGTTGAAACATCTCTCTTAATCGTGCTTCGGATTCGCCGTAGAATTTACTCATGATTTCAGGACCGTTTATGGAGAGGAAGTTGGCTTCTGATTCGTTGGCTACTGCTCTTGCGAGGAGGGTTTTTCCGCATCCAGGTGGACCGTGTAGTAATACTCCCTTTGGGGGTTCTATGCCGAGTCTCTGAAAGAGCTCTGGATGTCGTAGTGGAAGTTCTACCATCTCTCTTATCCTTTGAATTTCCTCCCGAAGCCCTCCTATGTCTTCATATGTGGTGCGTGGCATTCCTTTTGCTTCTGGGGCTGGTTCGGCTAGGATCTGTAGCTTTGTGTCGTAGGTTATTCTTACGATTCCGTGGGGACGTGCTTTGCTCACCGTGAAGGGTATGGCGTGACCTAACATCATGACCAGCGTTGTGTCTCCTTCTACGAGGGTTCGTTCCATGAGTCTGTTTTTGACAAAATTGGTGAAGTCTTCGTCTACATTTAACCGCATGTCGACCGGGGCTAATACCACATTTGTTGCGTTTGCCACCTTTCCGGAGCGAATAACCACATATTCGTTTATTGCCACTCCTGCATTTTTTCGAGTAAAACCGTCGATTCTTATGATCCCCTTATCTTGGTCTTCTGAGTAGGCTGGCCATGCAATGGCTGCGGTGTTTCTTTTTCCCACAATTTCTACTACGTCACCTGCAGATATACCGAGTTTTTGCATTGCTTTTTGATCTATTCTTGCAATTCCTCTACCGACATCGCGTTGCCTTGCGTCTCCAACTCTTAACTGCGCCTCGCTCAATTTTGTTTCTCCTAGTTAGAATTTCTACATGTCGAAAGATTGGTTTCCTATATAAACTTTAAAGATTATGTGCCTAGGTTCGTGAGACCATTATCGTTTGGATTTGGCTGATTTCAGGAATCTTTTGCATGACTTGTTCTAGTTGATCTAAGGCGCCTTCCTGGTTTTCCGGGATAAGTATCTGAGCTATTAACGCTTTTAAGCCATATGCTATTGGTTCTTCTGCAGTTTTGTGGATTCTAGCGTACTTCGGCAGTTGTTTTACGATTTTCTGTTTAAGTTTGTTTAGATCCATTATGTCAGTCGGGTAAATTTTAAAGGATATAAGAACTTGCGCCATTTCCTCTGGGCTCCTATTCAGGGTCCCGTAAATCCACACTTGGGACATTTATAGGGACGCCCGAATCTTCGACATTTTGGGCATCTCCATATTATGATGTCCCCACAGTTGGGGCACGGAAATTTTGTTGCTTCTGTTTCTGGGGAGATTGTTTTGTGGCATGATGTGCATGTGGGCATGGTTATTGTGGAGGTTGTTGTTTCAGTCATGGTTTGTCCCTTTTGTTAGATTGTTATAGGTTGGATGGTTGCTTATATTTGCTGTGTTACTATGATTACCTTTCAACTAACTCAAAATGTTAATATTCACGCCATTTCAAAGGCATACTGGGCCGGTAGTTCAGTTTGGCATGAATAAAAACCGCAAACACGACGGGACTAGTGCAAACGCCGCCTTCGCGTAACATTCGGAAAAGGCGGAAGCCGCGGGTTCAAATCCCGCCCGGTCCACCACCACAGCAAACCGCCACATTTAGCCCAGTGGAGACAACTAGATGCCCAAAAGTCTAATAGAAGTTCAGAATTTTATGAATCAGGAGCGATTGGCTTCTTTTGCAACAGTTAGTTCTAACAATGAGCCTCATGTTGTTCCAGTTTTTTTCACTTATGACAATGGCGAAGTATACATACAAACCGACCGGAATTCGGTGAAAGTTCGCAATCTTATGAGAAACGATAATGTGGCTGTTACTGTTTACAATGGAGAAGAAGCAGTTATCATAAGAGGAAAGGCACTATTAATTGACAGCCACAAAGAATTCATTAAGAGAACACAGGAGCACATCGACAAATATCATCTTAAACTGGACAAGCATGGCAGAGATTCTCTTGGAATACCTCTATTCAATGAGAAAGTTCGTTGCGTCATTGAAGTAACTCCAAAACGACTCCTATTCTGGTGAATGACATTGAAAGAAAGAGATGTATTTTCCTTTCGAGATACATTGCAAACATGCAACACATTTTCCTAAAAGACTAAATATGCGAGTAAGTCACATCCCTTGACAAATACCTAACAGTAAACACCATTGTTTAGTAGAGTCGATTGCAGTTGCGTGCCGAAATCAAAGTCACTGGAATTGTACAAGGCGTGGGTTTCAGACCGTTTGTCTATCGTATGGCTGTAGAAAACGCTTTAGTAGGCTACGTTCGAAATCGGGGAGACGCAGTGGTTGAAATAGTCGTGGAAGGCGAGGAAAACGACATCAAACACTTTCTTAACGACCTCAAGAGAAGAAAGCCGCCCCTCGCTAGAATATATAAAATCGCAACCAAATACTTAGAAAACGAAGGTGGATTTGAAAAATTCACAATAGAGCCCAGTTCAGAAAACACTGAACTCTCCGGTTCGGTTATTCCACCTGACGTTTCAATTTGCAACGAATGCTTAAAGGAACTTCGAGATCCCCAGGACAAACGACACAACTATTTTTTCATTACTTGTACCAACTGTGGTCCAAGATTTACAACCATTAGAAGCCTCCCCTACGACCGTTTTAACACGACCATGATTGAGTTTCCAATGTGCGATTTCTGCTCCAAAGAATACGGAGACCCACGCAACCGTAGGTTTCATGCCCAAACAGTGGCGTGTAGACAATGTGGTCCGAAGGTTTATTTCACATCCAAGGATGGGACCCCTTTGGATTATGAGGACCCGATTAGAGAGGCAGGTAGACTTCTTGAGGAAGGCTATGTGGTGGCGATAAAGGGAAACGGCGGCTTTCACGTTGCAACTGCGACCACTCGGTCAGAGCCAATAGCAAGGTTAAGAAAGGTGAAGCATAGGGCTCAAAAACCCTTTGCAATTATGGCTCGGAATCTTCAGACTGTCAAATCCTTCGCTGAAGTAAATCAGGAAGAAGTTAAACTTCTTATTTCTTATGTGAAGCCTATCGTTCTGTTGAAGAAGAGAGATGAATATTATCTTTCAGAACTAATTTCTCCAGATCTCCACAATATTGGGGTGATGCTTCCTTACAGTGGCTTACACGTGATGTTGTTTGATAAGGTAAAGGAGCCAGCCTTCATCATGACCAGCGCTAATCCGCCCAACGAACCAATAGTCACCGAAAATGCTGAAGCCATAAAGAAACTTGGATCAATAGTCGATTTCTTCCTATTTCATAACAGGGCTATTGCCCAGAGATGTGACGACTCGGTTGTTCGATTTCATGGCAAAAATCAGAGTATAATTCGGCGCTCAAGGGGATACGCTCCTGAGCCCGTTCATTTAAAGCATTCAGTAGACCGATGTGTGTTGGGTGTCGGTGCCGAAGAAAATGTAACTTCCTGTGTGCTGTTAAGAGACAAGGCGTTCATTTCTCAGTTTGTTGGAGACGTGGAGAACATTGAGACACTCAAGTTTCTGAAAGAAGCCACAAAACATTTGTTAAAACTAACCAACAGCAAAATTGACATCATAGCCTGCGATTTGCATCCCAAATTCGTCACCACAAAAATGGCTAACGCCCTCGGAAACGAACTTCAATGTCCAGTTATTCCAATTCAACATCATCACGCTCACCTAGCAGCTCTCATGGGCGAACACGATATCAACGAAATGATTGCCATAGTCTGCGATGGCTTCGGCTATGGCTTAGATGGAACTGCGTGGGGCGGAGAAATCTTATATGGCAACCACGACGAATTTCAGCGTTTGGGTCACCTTCAAGAACAACCTATGGTTGGAGGAGACTTAGCGACACTTTATCCATTGAGAATGGCAGCTGGAATACTCTACAACTCTGCAAACATCGAAGAGTGGATATCATCTAACAGCCACCGCTTCCCCTATGGTAAAAAGGAAGTGGAAATTCTCATTAAACAACTGGAAAGAGGTGCAACGCCCAAAACTACAAGTTGTGGAAGAATCTTAGATGCCTTCTCAGCCATACTCGGTATATGCCATGCACGCACCTATGAAGGGGAACCTGCAATGAAGTTAGAGTCAGCTGCCATTGGCGGAAAAGATGTTTTGAACTTGCAGCCCAAGCTTGATGGAAATACAATCAACACAACTTCTATAGTTGAGGAAGTTTTTCGTCAAAAAGGCAAACATTCCATTGCTGATTTAGCCTACTCTGCTCAATCTTACATTGCAAGAAGTCTCGCTCAACTTGCCGTGGAGAAGGCAGAACAACTGAACATCAAAGCCATAGGTTTCTCCGGTGGAGTTGCATACAATGAACAAATAACTTTAACAATCAAACGAGTGGTTGAAGAAAGCGGCCTTACATTTGTTGTTCATCGTATGGTGCCTTCAGGAGATGGTGGAACATCATTTGGTCAAACAATCGCAGCCAGTTTCCAAGCCTAATGGGTCACCAGAACGGATTTATTTTAGATGCTTCGCCATATAGGTGATGTAAGATGTGCCTTGCGATTCCCGCAAAGGTCATAGAAGTTCAAGGCAATGTTGCCAAGGTTGATTTTGGCGAAGGGGTTCTTCGAGAAGTGAATGTCATGCTTGTAGATACCAAAATTGGGGAATATGTTTTGGTTCATGCAGGATATGCAATTCAGGTTATTGATAGGAAGGCTGCTGAAGAAACCTTACAATTATGGAATGAGATTCTTAAATATGAAGCGGCTTCTTTAAGATGACCTAAATCATAGGTAGTGATCTGCGTGAAAGATGTTGTTAGAGCGAAAGAAGGAGAAATCTTTGACATAGAACTAGACGTTAATATTCTTGAGGCGAATAGAAAACTTGCAACTGAAAACAAGGAGCTTTTACAGAAGAACGATGTAAAGGCAATCGATGTCATGGGTGCTATAGGATCTGGGAAAACCTCTCTCATCGAAAAGTTAGTTCAGAACTTGAAGGGAAAGTATAAGATGGCAGCTTTCAAGGGTGATTTAACAACAACTATTGATGCTGAACTGATCGCAAGACATGGAGTAGAAGTTGTTCCGATAAACACTGGAAAGGAATGTCACTTAGACGCAAACCTGGTCAAAAGAGCGCTTAAAAGAATCAACCTAAAGAACATCGATTTGTTGTTCATTGAGAATGTTGGTAACCTTATCTGTCCTGCGGAATTTCCTTTAGGCTCTGATAAACGGATTGTGGTGGTCAGCGTTACGGAGGGACCTTACATGGTGGTTAAGCATCCTTTCATCTTCATGGATGCTGATGTGGTTGTTATTAACAAGTTGGACTTGGCGCAGGCAATGGGAGTGGATGTTAAGAAACTGGAAAAAGATGCTAAAGCGATTAACCCTGAGGCGAAGGTTGTGGCGACAAACTGTAGGAGTGGAGAAGGAATCATCAAGGTTATCGACGCATTAGAACTTTAGGAGAACATTTTTGAGGCAGCTAAAAAGTGCATGAATTTTCTGTGACCTCTCAGATTGTTGAAGCAATTTTAAAGGAATCTGAAAAGCACAATGCAAAGAAGGTTGTGGAGGTTCACTTAGACATAGGGAAACTCACGTTTTTAGGTTTAGAGCAAGTTCGATTTTCCTATGAAGTGCTTGTTAAGGGCACAATAATGGAAGGTTCAAAACTTTACATCGAAGAAAAAGATGGCATTGTAAAATGCAGCAGATGTGGGTATGAAGGAGACTTCAAATATGAAGACGACCCCATGTATCACATTCCAACACCTACGCTTCATTGCCCAAAATGTGGAGAAACGGTTGAAATTGTCGGAGGACGAGAATGCACAATAAGAGACGTGAAACTTCTTATAGATAAGCGTGGCAAAACCAATGCAAATTAAAGAACGGTTCAGAGATCCTGCACTTGCAAGAAAGGTTGCAGATCATATCCGAAAACTGGCTCCATCCTATGAAGTTAAGTTTTGTCATGTTTGTGGGACTCATGAGTGGACGATAACTCATTATGGACTTAGGGCGCTTCTTCCAAAAACTGTTGACGTGATTGCTGGACCGGGTTGTCCAGTTTGTATTCTTCCTGCTGCTGAGATAGATGAAGCGATACAGTTGGCTCTGAACGGGATAACGGTTACGACTTTTGGCGATTTAATTCGAGTTCCTAGTTCAGAGAGTTCTCTTCAGGAGGCTAAGGCTTCTGGTGGAGACGTTAGAGTCGTTTACGGTGTAAGGGATGCTGTTAAGATGGCTGAAAAGGAACCGGAAAAAGAGTTTGTGTTTTTTGCCATAGGTTTTGAGACCACAGCTCCCTCTACAGCCATAGAAATTCTCGAAAAACCGCCTAAGAATCTTAGTTTTCTAATCTCTCATAGGTTGATTCCTCCAGCCATGGAGCTATTGCTGGGTCTGGGTGACTTGCACATAGATGGCTTCATCGCCCCCGGACATGTATCAACCATTATTGGAGTGAAACCTTACGAGATATTTCCAAAAGCCTACCATATGCCAACCATAGTAGTGGGATTTGAGCCCTTAGATGTCCTTTTTGCTGTTTCAATGCTTCTCAAACAGTTGCGGAATGGTGAAGCCAAGTTGGAAAACGAATATACTCGTTCTGTGGCGTGGGAAGGTAATGTTAGGGCTCAGCAACTCATGGAGAGAGTATTTGATGTTGTGGATGGACGTTGGAGGGGGCTTGGAAAAATTCCTTTGTCTGCATTGGCTTTGAAAGAGGAGTTTGTGACCTATGATGCGAGAAAAAGGTATGGCATAAAGATTGAGCGTTCAAGAGACTTGTTGCCTGGTTGCCTCTGCCATTTGGTTATGATTGGGAAGATTAAGCCCCCTGAATGTGGTCTCTTTATGAAGACTTGTAGACCAGAGTCGCCAAAAGGAGCATGCATGGTTTCTATGGAAGGCACCTGTAGAATATGGTCTAAACATAAGTTATGACTTATACAAGACTTTGCCTTTTTCTAAGACTTCCATGATGAACAGGTTTTTTCTGTTTTTCATCTGGTTGAATTCTTCTGGTGTGTAGCCTATAGGTTCGATTGGAATTTTGAATGTGTTCAAGTCGATGAGGATTCGTATTCTGTCGAGGAACTCTTCTTTGAAGTCGGCGACGACTAGGATGTCGATGTCTGAGCCTTCGTTGATGTCGCCTACTGCAAATGAGCCGAAGAGGATGACAAGGTCAGGGTTGAGCTTTCTGACAACCTCGCCCACATAATCATCTATTTTCTTAGAAACTTCTCCACTTCTTTCAAGATCGACTCTGCATAGTTTACGCATCTTTTGGCAATCTCCTTAGTGTAGTATTTGTAGGCTGGACCCTTAGGGTAGAAGTTGGGATATCTCGAACCTATATAGTGCCTGTCAAGTTCTTTTCCTTTATCAATAAATTTTTTGAAGACATTTTTGTGTTTTGAGGATTCTTCAAGCAGTTCAGTTACTGAGTGCGTTATTAAGGCTCTAAATCCCTTCGAGTACAAGAACCCTTTCAACGCTTTCTCAGCAGACTGCTGAGAGAAAAAAGCACTAGCGTAATAGTTTTTATCTTCTAAGCAGTCTTTAGCCGTCTTCAAATCGGCTTTTGCTTGGTCAAGCCACCTTAAGCCTTCTTCTATGTTTGGCATGCTTTTTCCTTCATCAACTATATACTGTGTTTGTTTCCTTTTAATTCCTTTACCTATTCTTCAAAACACGTCTGAAACTAACATATCCTTGGAACCGGATCTCCTATTGGTGGTGCTAGTATTCTTTTTCCACCCACTTCAGTCTCTAAGGCAACTTCCATAAAGTCTTTTGTTGCTTCTCCTATTATCTGCGCATCCTTACCTTCTTTTGTCTCCTTTAGTGTTGACAGTATTTCTTCGGCTTTCTCACGGACAACTCCTATCAGTATTTTTCCTTCGTTTCCTAT
>CAZCYX010000044.1:0-14362 GCA_964503065.1 uncultured Candidatus Bathyarchaeia archaeon | reverse complement strand
TTTCTGTACAGAATTTTATACAATTCTTTCTAAAAAACTAAAATAGAAAATAGTTCTATTTCGGTATCCGCCTTCGGCGAGGAATTTTCATGGCTTCTCCGAAACATAATGTTGACTTACCTGTATATTCGATCCACGAAAGCAGAATCGTGGTCTATACAACCACTGGATGCCCTAGATGTAACATGCTCAAAGAGTGGTTAAAGAGCAGAGAAAGAGATTTTGAAGAAAAAGATCTAGATGATGTAGATACTATGGCTGAGTTAGTTATGCGAAACGAAGTTGTCCTTTCAGCACCCGCTTTAGAAGTTGGAAAGGCACTTTATAGGCAAGACGAGATCTTCGATGGAAATGGGCGAATTAACGGTGAACTTTTGCGTATTCTAGAAGGAAAGTAGATGGAGACTAGTGATTCTGCAACCGAAGAGTTTCAACTGAAGGTTAGAAGAAGCGACGGCTTTATTGTGCCGTGGGATCGAAGCGCCATTGTGAAACAACTTCTAACTGAAACAAAACTCGGCAAGGAATTCTATGACGTAAGACCGATAAGTGCGGAAGAAGCCAAGGAGATAGCCATTGATGTTGAAAAGAGAATCTTCGATTTGAAACTACGTTTTGTGAGTGGTCCCCTTGTAAGGGAACTTGTAAACAATGTCTTGCTTGACAAATCTAAAGAAAGTCCACAGTATAGTGTTTACAGAAATATTTTGACGCGAGTTGGAACCCCTGTCTATGATGCTTATTTGATAGATGTTGGGCAAGGGTTCAAGGCTAAGGAAAACGCGAATCTTCAACCCAATCCTGAGACTGCTCATAAGAGAAAGGCAGACTGGGTTTCTGGAGAAGAGTATCTGCTCTTGATGCCTCAGAAACTGGCTGATGCTCATCTGTCTGGGGATCTGCACATACATGATCTCGAATATTTTGGAACGAGACCTTTCTGTCAAGATTGGGATCTTCGCTACTTTTTCTATTACGGTTTGATGCCTGATGGAATCGGGACTAGAACGAGCATTGCGGGTCCTGCTAAGCATCCCGAAGTTGCCATACTTCACACGGCTAAGATTCTGGCTTCTGCGCAAACAAACTTTGCCGGTGGCGAAGGCTTCTATAACTTTTTGGTTTTTCTCGCTCCGTACATGAGAGGGGTAGACTACAAGAAAGTTAGGCAACTGATGCAGATGATGTTCTTTGAGTATACACAGGCTTACGTGGCCAGAGGTGGACAACTCGTCTTCAGCAACATCCAGGTGCAACCGGGAGTTCCTGAACTTTGGAGGAAAGTGCCCATAGTAGCCAAGGGACGGATTGGACCAGACCTATACGGCGACTACGAAGACGAAGTTCGCTTAATGTTTAAAGCGCTATATGATGTGGCGTATGAGGGCGACTACTGGGGGAAACCCTTCAATTTCCCAAAACTAGAAAACACCATAAGCCCCGAATTTTTCAAACCGGAATACGACGAGTTCTGGCTCGACGTTCACAAAGTTGTAGCCAAATTTGGGATACCATACTTCGACAACTTGATGCCACCATATAGAGGGTATGGCAAAGGAGTCTCTTGCTATCAGTGCTGTGCGTACTGCTTTGTTGAAACGCCAGAGGACAGCCCTGACTTCGAAGATAAACTCCACTTCAATAATGGAAAACACTTCACTATGGGGAGTTGGCAGGTTGCAAGCCTAAACCTTCCCAGAATGGCTTACAAAGCCAACGGAGAAGACGACAAGCTCTTCGAAGAAAGTTATAGACTCATGGACTCTGCGGTTGAGATATTCAAGATCAAGAAGAAGTGGATGGACCTTGTGGCGAAGCACGGTCGGATACCCTTTGCAACTCAACGACCATTAGACCCAAGGACCCACAAAAAGGGAACCCAAGCGGTCGACTTTGACCAACTAACCTTCACAATAGGCTTTGTAGGCGGAAACGAGATGGCTCAGTGGCACACAGGCTATCAACTTCACGAGAACGCAGAGGCAATCAAGATACTGGTTAAGCTGATTCTTAAGATGCAAAAGTACAAGGAACTGCTTGAAGAAAAAAGTGGTTTGAAACTTGCTTTGGCTAGGACGCCCGCTGAATCCACGGCTCAGAGATTTGCCACGGCGGACCTTCTGACAAACGATTATCGTGATAAAGCAGAAGGACTCATTAAAGGAGACTTAGACAATGCCAGGTCTTTGCTCGCCGAAGGCGGAAGAGATGTCCCCATCTATTATAGCAACGGAACTCACCTAGACATTGGGGCTAAGGTGGGTTTGTTGGATAGGATAGACATAGAGCAGAAGTTTTTCCCACTCCTAAACGGAGGGAACATGTTCCATGTCTGGCTTGGAGACGCTTCTCCTGACCCCGAGGCGTTATATAAGCTGACTAAGAGAATCGCCACAAAAACTCATGTGGGCTACTACGCCTACACAAAAGATTTGACAATCTGCAACGACTGTGGACGAGTTACATCACCCATAAATGAACAGTGTCCGAATTGTGGATCTTTTAATGTGGAGTGGTGGTCGAGGGTGACTGGCTATTATCAGGCAGTGAGCGGATGGAACGAAGGAAAAAAGAAAGAGCTCCTAGACAGATATAGGACTGCTCTCTAGATCTTGCTAGAGCTCTAACCAACTCTACATATGCTTCAACTAATCCTTTGATTATTTAGTAGATAATCCTTAATAGTTAGAAGTATTCAGAATGTTATGCGGATTGAATATGAAGAAGATTGTTTTGTTAGCTTTTGTATCACTGCTCTTGTTAATGATGACGATTGTTTGTCCATCAGATGTTTTGGCTTGGAGCAATGGCGGTTACAGTGATGATCCGTCTAATCCAGATTATGGGACTCATGACTGGATTGCTGAGCACGCCTTAGATTGGTTGCCGAAAGAGGAGAAACGATACATTGTGGATAATCTTGCGGCTTATTTGTATGGAACCGAACTGCCCGATAATGGAGTAGCGCCTGACGGCATCGGCGACACAACAAAACATCACATTTACTACTGGTCCAATGAAAGTCTTCAGGATGATGTCTCAGCGGTTCGAGCGTCTGAGGAATACAACAACACATTAAACTTTCTTAGGTTAGGAGATCTTGCAAATGCTTCGAAGACTGCTGGAATTATGAGCCATTATATTGTTGATGTAACGGTTTTTGGTCACGTGATGGGTGCTGATACAGATTGGGGAGGAGAAGAGCATCATAGCGACTACGAGACTTATGTGAATCAGAGAACCTCAAGCTATGACGCAGAGTTCAACGTGTACCTCAGCTTCGATGGGGAGTTGACTTTGATCTCTGCTTATGATGCGGCGAAAGAACTTGCTTACGATACCACATTTGATGTAGATGGAGACTTAACTTGCGTGTGGATGGATCAGAACTACAATTGGAGCGATCCGGTGTTCAAGAACAGATGCAGAGAATCTCTCAATCTTGCAGTTAACTACCTGACAGATGTGTTGCATACACTCTATTCAGAGGCGGTGTCAGTTCATAACATCGACACGGAACGGAGTTACTTAACAATCCAAGAAGCAATAAATGCCCCCGAAACTTCGGATGGACACACAATCCTAGTGGCTGCAGGAACATACGTTGAAAATGTGGTTGTGAATAAGTCAATATCACTTGTAGGAGAAAACAGAGACACAACTATTGTTGACGGAGACAGAATAGGTAACGTCATCCATATAACAGCAGATAACGTCAACATCACAGGTCTCACTATGCAAAACAGCGGACCAGGATGTGGTTTATACATCGACCATTCAAGTCGTAACAACATAAGCCATAACTTGGTAACAAACAACGATGTTGGAATCCACCTCAGATACTCTAGCAATAGCATCATTACCTGTAACATAGTTTCACATAATAAGAATCATGGAATACTCGTTGACCACAGTGATAGTAATGTTCTTATTCATAACAACGTCTCAAACAGTGCCGAAGGAATCGGGATTGTCAGTGATAGTTGCATCGTTGTTGATAACACTGTTTTGTCAAACGACGTCTATGGCATATGGATTTCATTCTCCACCAATAATACTGTCAGCAGTAATGTCGCTTCGAACAACGGAATTGGAATTTGGGTTCGCCGTTCAAGAAACAACACGTTTGCTGGTAACACCATTTCAAATAATGACTATGGAATCGATCTCGTGGATTATTCTGACAAAAACACTCTGACTAATAATACCGTGTCAAACAATACACTCTACGGAATCTACATTGACAACTCCATCGATAACGTGATTTACTACAACGATTTCATTAATAATTCGATGCAGGTATATAGCCCCAATTCAATAAACATATGGGATTACGGTTACCCTTCTGGCGGAAATTACTGGAGCAACTATATAGACGTAGACCAGTACAGCGGTCCATACCAAAACGAAACAGAAAGCGACGGAATATGGGATCACCCATACCTTATCGATGAAAATAACCAAGATAACTATCCTATAGTTCCAGAGTTTCCCACACTAACATCGACTCTACTTATACTCATAGTGCTTACAGGTGCCATAGCCATCTACAAACGAAGATTATTCTGTTGCTCCTAGTATGAGTGATAGTAAAGCCATTCTCATGACTATGCCGTTCCAAACCTGCTGGAAATACCTGGCATGCGGCGTTTCATCCACTTCATCCGCTATCTCGTCAACCCTTGGAAGAGGATGCATAATAATCAAGTCTTTCTTCGCATTTTCCAACAAGTCAAGATCAATTTTATAGGCGCCTCTAACTTTTGCGTATTCAGCCATGTCTGCAAATCGTTCTTTTTGGATGCGAGTCACATATAGAACATCGATTTTTGGTAAGATTTCTTCAAGTGCATCTTTTTGTACAACTTTTATCTTTTCTTTGATGGTGTCTAAGACTTCTCTTCGCATTCTTAGGAGTTCAGGAGAGACCAAGTGTAGCTTCACATCGTAAAGCGATAATGCATATGCTAGCGAGTGAACTGTACGTCCGTAACGCAAGTCTCCTACGAAAGCGATATTGAGCCCATCAATCTGTCCCTTTTCCTTCAGAATCGTGTACAAATCTAACAACGCTTGCGTCGGGTGTTCTTCTGCCCCTGAGCCACCGTTGATTATGGGTACTCGAGCAAATTCGGCGGCAAGTCTTGCTGATCCTTCTAGGGGGTGTCGTAAGGCTATTACGTCTGCGTAGTTTTCGACGACCCGTATAGTGTCTGCTAGGTTTTCTCCCTTTTTTACAGAGGCGATCTCAGCTTCTGCGAATCCTATGGTGGAACCTCCGAGTTTGTGCATTGCAGACTCGAAACTGAGGCGAGTTCGTGTGCTAGCTTCGAAAAATAGGGTTGCGAGGATTTTTCCTCGAAGCATGTTCGAACCTGTTTTTGCAAGCGGTTCCATGGCTTGAGCAATCTCTAACACATAATCAATTTCTTCGCGTGTGAAGTCTTTGATCGAAATGATATCTCTTCCCTTAAATTCCACTCTTGCCACCCAACAGAGTTTAGTAGTTCGTAAATAATTCTTTTTATTCTCTTAGATACTAATTAACAATTTCAAAGGAGCTGAAAGAATGGCTGAAACAACTTTACGTGTTTCCAAAATCAGAAACGGCACCGTGATCGATCACATAACGAATGGTCACGCCTTAGACGTAGTCAAGATTCTAGGAATTACAGGACGAACTGGAGGAATTGTCACAGTTGCCATGAACGTTCCCAGCAAAAAACTCGGAGTAAAAGACATAGTAAAGATTGAAGGAAGAGAATTGAATTCGAAAGAAGTTGACAAGATAGCGTTGTTAGCACCACATGCCAGCATCAACATCATTCGAGACTACGTGGTTGTTGAGAAGCAAGTTGTGAAACTGCCAGAGGTTCTGAAGGGCATAGTGAAATGTGCAAATCCTGCATGCATCTCAAACAGCAAGGAACCAGTTCAGCCAACGTTTTACGTTGAACGTGAAGAGCCGCTTAGGTTGAAATGTCACTATTGCGGCTACATCATGGAAAAACAAGATGTACTCAAACAGTTCTAATGTTTGACCTGGTTACTTTAAGATGGTCATGCTTATCCTTGATGCTTGCTAAGTCGTGTAGTAAAGCGGCTATTTCAACAATCTCTTCCTAATTTCCTAAAGAACATTCATGGAAAGGTTTGTTATACTTCGCATCTCTATCTCTTTGTCAAAATTGGTTCCAATGAGAGAAAAATACCCTTTGACTACAACTTCCCCTTAACCTGGATAGAACGGAGTGCCTTCAGATATGCTAAAGCCCCTACAATCGCGAATGGAAGACTCGTTAGTAATAACCTCACCAGAGACAAAGGGTCGATTGGGAATCCTGCAAAGGCGTATCGGCGCATGGCTTCAGCAGCTAGACTGAGGGGATTATACCTCACAACACTTACTAGAAATGCCGGAAGATATAGGCTAACCACGTCGATAGGATAAGGGACAGTACTCAGAGCCAGCAATACAACTTGTACGATCTGTTGGTAAGCAAAGAAGAATTCTGCATGAGTTGAGGCCAATGCCGCGAGTGTGGCAGCTATGCCTGCTAATCCCATGCCAAGGACAAAAAGGAACGGCAACAGAATGAAAGTGTTCCAGATAGCATGGGCGGGAAGAACAACAAGAGCAATTAACAAAAGTGAACTGGAGTACACTGTGGCAGCGAGTCCTCCAGCCAACAAGTAGGCTGCTACAATGCCCTCAGTGCTGATTGGCAAGGACAGATAATAATGGATTACTCCTTCTCGTATCGCCAACCATATGCGTCTCCCTGTGTCTAGGGCAGCTACAAAGAGTCCCATAATCACGACAGAGGGAACGAAGAACTGGAAGTAGTCGAAGTCCATCATTTTTCCATAGACTAAGGCGACGACCAGCATATCCGAAAGGTTCAGGCTTAAGAGAATTGCCATAAGCCATTTTGTTCTGAAGAAGTAGGAGAAATCGTTGCCAGCCAATCGTAATATTCGTAGCAGTTCACTCACGCGCTCTTCACCCCTTCCACCAATCGTTGCAGAAGTATCATACCTAAGCCTAATGTACTGACTGCCAAAGCAGTGAGAACAGCAGCGGAGTATGTGGGATCTAAGAGTATTCTATGGTCGAATCCTAAGATAAATCGGACTAAATCTGCTCCATAGGTTAAGGGACTAAAAGAAGCGGCTGCCGCGTAGTGTGCTGGTAAGAATATGAAGGGGTAGAGCACAGTGCTGAAGCGGATTATGATGCTGCTTAAACCTACGGTTAACGCGGTGTAGATGTCTGAAGATTTGAAGGCTATGAAAGATAAGCCTAGCATCACACCCGCGACGCCGAATCCAAGACAAAATAGGGTGGCTATGGCAGCGGCTATTGAGGTGACCGTAACGTTTCCTATGAAGACTAGGGTAATGAATAATGGGACTGAGATCATCAGTGCAAGTTCTGTTCCGCCTTGCAGAGCTATTGAGAGGAACAGTTTTGAACGAGAGATTGGAAGACTGAGCATATAGGGTAGTCGTCCTTCGTGGGCATGTTCCACAAAGTGGCGTCCAGTGTGAGAGCCTATGTCAAAAGTCATCATGACCACAAAGCCGACAGCATAGAAATTTTGATAGTCCGCTATTCCCGTGACAAGTCGTGAAATGAGAGCTCCATAAATCATAAGTTGAATTGTGAAAGTTATCCATTCCATCACTATCCAAACTGGCGGCCTGAGTTCATGCTTCAGGTCAAACCAAACCAGACGGACGACGTTACGCACTTTTCGGAGCCTCCAAAGCCTTGCCCGTAAAGTGCAGAAAGACATCATCAAGAGATGGTTCTGTTACCCTGACTGAGTTAAGCCGAATCTTTCTTTCAAAACAGAGGTTTGTCATTTTAGGCACCCATGCCTCGGCAATTGAGACGTGGACTTTGTATCGATTTTCGTCAGTGACAGCTAGGCTGACTGTGCCTTGAATTTGCTTTAATTCTTCCTGAAGTCTCATATTGTTTGGTCCAGGCTCTAACTCGAGTTCAACTATGTCGCCGCCAGCAATCGTGTCTTTCAGGTTTTTGACTGCGTCACAGACAACGCTATTTCCTTGGTCTAGGATGGCTACTCTGTCAGCTAGGTATTCTGCTTCCCGTACTTCGTTTGTTGCGACTAAAATTGTTGTGCCCTCTTCTCTTAGCCTACGTATTTGTTCCCAAATTTTCCGTTTTCCTCGCAAGTCAACTTGACTGCTTGGTTCGTCAAAGATGGCCAGTTTTGGGCGTTGTATGAGAAGCTTAGATACCTCCAGTCTTTTTGCTTGACCCCCTGAAAGATGCATAAACAACTTGTTACGTGCTTCCCAAAGCTCCAAGTCTTTCAAGATTTCTTCTATTGCACCCTCTCGTTTACTCTTTGGAACACCACAGACGGCTGCATGAAACTGTAATATTTCGGCGGGTTTATGCCTCCAGAACCCTCTTGCTTCTTGAAATGAGATGCCAAGAATTTGGCGGACTTTGGTTGGTTGCTTGATTACGTCATAGCCCATTACGTTGGCTGTGCCAGATGTGGGTTTTAGAACAGTTGCGAGAATAAGAAGTAGAGTGGTCTTTCCTGAGCCGTTTGGTCCTAACAAGACCATAATTTCTTCCAGGTCCAATTTGAAGTCGAGACCCTTCAGTGCCTGAGTCTTGCCGTACCTTTTTGTTAGTTTTTTGGTCTCAACAGCAAACATGGATGTCGACTCCTTTCTCTAAACAGTTGAATTCCCACTACACCATAACAAACTAATATAAAAATGTGCGCAAACTAGGAAGGAAATCTACTAGACAGATAACAGATTCATGTTTGAGTTAAAAGTAATATAGCTTGTGCCAAATCTCCATTTGTCTGTTCAAGTGCCGCCCTAGCTTCATCTAAACTCACTTTTGCTTGCTGTGCTACTAACTGAATATCCTCCTCAGGAATCGTTATCGCCTTTTCAATTGCTTTTTCCTCAACTTTGCCTCCAGTCACCTGAAAGATTTTCTGTCCATGCATCTCAAGAATTGCTACTTCAGGGTTTTCTACGGTGATTTCTTTGCTGGTTGTTTTGATTATGACTTCTTGGACGTCAGGCACTTCTCCCATATTTAGGCCCATGCGTTGCATCATTCTTTTTGCTTCTCTTGGGCTTATTCTTCGTTTCAAACGGTTTCCCTCTTAACTTTCTCTGCACTTCCCCTTCGCACTTTAACAGCTACCCCTTTCTTAAATGCTTTCATCTCCTTCCCCGTGAGAACTGCTTTCCCAACCGCTAAAACCTCGTCTTTCTCACTGATCACTATGACTTCTTCCATTGGACGAATCTCATCGTCAGTGTCGCTCACATGTTTAGCAAAAACCGATTTTCCTTTTTTAACAAATGGTGCGGCTTCTTCCTTAACTCTAACCCATAATCTTGGAGGCTTTACGTTTTCCATTATTCTTTTAGCTCCAGTAATAGATAGAGAAAACAATCCATTGGTGGGTCGTAAAGTAGCTAATCTTCTCTCATCTAGGTAAACATACCTTATTCTTCCAGTCTTCTTTGAATGAACAATTTTTACATCTTCTGGAAAAAGCTTCTTACCAACACCCTTTCCAAACTGGTAATCTGCTATGCTTCTAATTTTCTGTAAATCATCAACCAGTTCCTTTAGCATGTTTTCACCTTCAAATTCGACAACTATAAACAATAGTAAACAATTAAACAATTTAGGATGTTGGCTAATGCAATGCGAAGTCTGTGGTCGGAGAATACTCGGAAAACCACTAAAAGCTACGATTGAAGGAGCCAAGATGATTGTTTGCGGGGATTGTGCCAAACTTGGCACAGTATGTTTAGAAGAACCCTCGTTACCTGCACCTCGTAAGAGAAAGATCACAAAACATGCTGCACCCAAGTTTTCTATGAGAAAACAACCCCCACAAGTCACTGAAGATCTTGAACTTATAGACAACTATAGCCTACGAATAAGGCAAGCAAGGGAAAAACGTGGATTAAGCCACGAAGATTTAGGTAGGGAGATTGGAGAAAAGGTTTCAGTCCTTCGGAAAATCGAAACTGGAAAAATGACTCCAAATCATCAACTCGCAGAAAAATTAGAACATGCACTTGGCATTAAGCTGCTTGTTCCTCCTTCCGAACCCAAAATTCCATCATTAAGTTTACCAAAACCCCCAGAAATTACACTTGGAAAAATAGCTCACTTAAAGAAAAGGAAAACGGAGACTTCAAAGGGATGAAAGCCATTATAGTTCAAAGGCGACTTCCTAACGAACGCTGCAGCCTAGATGAACTCCGAAGTCTCGCGGAATCAGCCGATTACACTGTAGTTGGTTCTTTGGAACAGATAAGGGAACCAGATTCACGCTACCAGATTGGAAGTGGAAAAGCAGAGGAACTCGCAGAACTTGTCGCCAAAAACGACGTTAAAAAAATGATATTTGACAACGAATTGAAACCAGTTCAAGCCTACAATCTTGCCAAAACAACTGGCGTAGAAGCAATCGACCGATTTCAACTCATCCTTGAAATCTTCGCCCGGAGAGCCTCAACCCTCGAAGCCAAACTCCAAATTGAACTAGCCAAACTACGGTACGAGTTGTCTCGGGCAAAGGAAAGAGTAAAACTAGCAAGAATGGAGGAGCAACCAGGGTTTATGGGACTTGGAATGTATGAAGTAGACATCTACTACGAAGAAGTAAAACGAAGAATCAACAGCATAAGAGAGAAGCTGAAAAAAATTAGAAAGAGAAGAAGCCTCCATCGTGCCCATAGACTTAAACTGGGTTTCACCTCAATTGCTTTAGCTGGCTACACCAACGCAGGCAAAAGTTCACTCTTTAATGCTCTTGCTGAGGAGATAGTTCCAGTAAATTCAGAATTGTTCACCACACTTTCTACAACAACTCGAATTGTGGCTCTTTCTGGCAAAAAAGTATTACTAACCGACACAGTTGGATTTATCGACCGCCTACCATTGACGCTCATAGAAGCGTTCCATTCAACTCTTGAGGAAACTATTTTTTCAAATCTCATTCTCCTCGTTATCGATATAAGCGAGCCTAAAGAAGATATGGAAAGAAAACTCTCATGTTGCCTTGAAACTATCGAAAAAATTGATGCATCAGGAATTCCCATAGTAACAGCCCTCAACAAAATCGATTTACTAACCGATAGCGAAATCAAAAATAAGATTGATACTCTTGAAAATTTCGCTCTAAAAGCAGTTCCTATCTCTGCTCTATATAAAACGAACATACACCTAGTTAAGCAAGAAATCATGAATCATTTAGCGAATTTCATCCAAGCATCCTTCTCTCTTCCTTTGTCTAACGAATCTATGTCATTCCTTTCATGGCTCTTCAGTCACACCGATGTACATACTGTTAAATATAAAGAAGATATGGTGAACGTTGTTTTTGAGTCAATTCCTTGGTTCGCAAACAAGGTGAAGTTGCGCGTCGAACAACTTGGAGGCGCCTTTAACTCCTAAATGATTGCTGTACATGGTGGAAATAATTGCCAAAAGTTGTTGTGTTAAGATGGGGACATCGATACAGAGATCAAAGACTAACAACCCATGTTGCGCTAACTGCCCGTGCCCTGGGCGCTTCAGGTTTTATTCTATCCGATATTGAAGATGAAAAAATCAGACAGATGATAGAAAAGGTCACCAAACAGTGGGGCGGGTATTTCTTCTTTCAGATGGGGGTACCTTGGAAACAAGCTGTCAAAGAATGGAAAAAACGTGAAGGGATAGTGGTCCATCTTACTGCCTACGGAGAGAATATCCAAACAAGCGACATCATAAATAGAATAAGAGATACAAGTAAGAACGTATTGATTATAGTTGGAAGTCAGAAGGTTCCAAATGAATTTTTCTCCGAAAAAGTTTCAGACTTCAATATTGCAGTTGGAAATCAGCCTCATTCGGAGTGTTCCAGCTTAGCAGTTTTTCTCGACCGCTTTTTGGAGGGTCAAGAGCTTCTAAAGGAGTTTGAGGGAGCGAAAGTGCGGATAGTCCCTCAAGTTAGAGGGAAGAAGCTGATTAGATTTAGCCCAGTCTGAGTCAGAATTGCTAAAGAGATTTAAATTTCTATTGCACTTATATTATATAGCGAAGTAGTGATGCTGGCAGAGGATTATAATGCAGTCCTTCATCGACGACGAAACATTGACAAAAATTGCTGAGGTCTTCGGCAACGAAGATGCAGTCAAGGTTATGGGTATTCTTAAAGGGGTTGACGAAATCACAGATGATGAGATAGCCACTAAGACTGGAATAAGACTCAATTTCATTCGTAAGATTCTCTACAAATTTTACGATCACTCTATTGTGGGCTTGAGGAGATCCCGCGATCAAAACACGGGTTGGTTTATTTTTCACTGGAGGTTGCAACCGGACCAGCTTGAAGGTTTTATCTTAAATCAGAAACGTCGCATCTTGGAAAAACTTGAGACTAGACTTGGGTATGAGAAAAATCATGACTTTTACTATTGTTCAACTCCAGAGTGTGAGAGAATCCCCTTTGAAGAAGCAATGGAACTGGTTTTCAAATGTCCTACATGCAACAAGCCATTAATGCACTATGACAATGGTCAATTGATCGAAGCTCTAAACAAAAGGATTGAACAGTTGAGGAAGGAACTCGGTGAATGATCAACTGCCATCTAAGAAAAAGGCAGTTAGACTCCTTTTCCAAAGTGGATGTTCCCTAAAAGTTGTGAATCATTGCAAAGCGGTTGCAAAGGTCGCTACAGAAATCGCTGAAGCTTGCAAAAATAAAGGATTGGACGTTAATGTGAAACTTGTTGAAATTGGTGCGCTCCTTCATGACATTGGACGTTCCAAAACCCATAGCGTTCATCACGCTGTTATTGGTGCAGAAATCGCTGAGTCGCTAAAATTGCCCAATGCTGTTATAGCCATCATTGAACGTCATGTTGGCGGCGGTATCACCAGCGAAGAGGCCGAGAAACTCGGGTGGCCTATTAAAGACTATTCACCTCAGACATTGGAAGAAAAGATAGTCTCCTATGCAGACAAACTAATTGATGGCTCAAAAAGGGTTCCAATTGAGAGAACAATCAAAAAATTTTCTAAGAGGATACCTCAATCTTCCATTGACGGAATGAAGAAGTTACATGAAGAGTTTTCGTTATTAATCGGGGATTTTGATGCCCATCGTGACACTGCTTGATAAGGTCTACGGACCATTCTCCCCTGATCTTTATGGCCCATTTTTTTCATCCCTTTGCGAAGGCCTTCAGGTTAAGTTACGAGTTATTGGTAAAACGAATCGTGGATGGTTTCAAGTTGATGTTTCTGGGGAGGACGAAGATGTGGCTGTACGTTTTTTAGATAAGAAAATTGGGTTAGCGCCAGTTTCACTTAGCAATTTGAAAAAGTTTTCTCTGCTCAAAGGGAAAATCGTCTCTTCTAAACTGAGTGAAGACGATCTTCAGGTGGATGTAGGCGTTTTTTCACCACAACTCATAGATGCCGCTATTCCACTGCAAACTTTGCAGGCTCAGATAGCGGATGGGAAGAATTTTTCGCTGGAGCAATTGATCGATCTTTTTTGCTTTTATGTTAATCTGCCTTTGGAGGTTAAGGTTGTCAGTGATGTGAGTTCAGAGAGTGACTCTATCGACGCTATGTTATCAGAAGTGCAGCTTTCTCAAATTGCAAGTTGGATTCACTCCAATTTGGACAGATTAATAGTTCTTGGTGCACCTTTCTCAGATGTTGAGGATGCGATAAAAAGATCGAGGCATGTCCGGGATGTAATAAAAATTGAATCTTTAGGTTTGCTTGAGCATGCTATTTTATGTAAATTAGGAACAGAAGCAAAGGGGTTGATGCCAAAGTTTGGACCCATGCTTCCATACGCTATCTTAGCGCCGTTTAGTCCCAGAAAGATAAAACAGTTAATCAGAAGACCCTTTCTATAAAAACTCTTAGAAGAGCAATCTAGTGGGCCGGGCAGGACTTGAACCTGCGACCTCAGCCTCGTAAGGGCTGCTTCTGGTCCTACAAGATGTCCAAACCAAGCTAGACGACCGGCCCTTCCACTCACATAAGATAAGACAGTCTATAAAAGATATTAGTTTAATTTGGGCTACATAGGAACTTTTTTAGGAAACTCGGTCCTCAGAGAATACTGGAAAATGCGGGGTTGCCCTAGCCTGGTAGGGGGCAGGCCTGCTAAGCCTGTGGTCAGTAATGGCCGCGCGGGTTCAAATCCCGCACCCCGCGCCACAGACCGCACATTAGAAGACTTAAAATTTGAAGAGATTTTCAGTAAATATCTTCGAAAAATCAGTTTTTTCAGTTCTTCTGACTTTCTTTACGATCGTTCATTCG
>CAZCYX010000043.1:0-14536 GCA_964503065.1 uncultured Candidatus Bathyarchaeia archaeon | reverse complement strand
TCACACACGCACGCTTTCTATCCTAGGTCTGCTATATGATCCAATTAGGCTTCAAATATTTCCAACGAGAATATGTCTTCTCTATAAAGAGCGGCATAGTTAAGAGCATACATAAGCAAGGCGTAATAGGAGTCGCATATATTGCTCGCGCAAAAGCATTAAATATTCAAAGAATTACTCAGTTTCTGAAGAGGGATGAGTGAAGAGGAGAAGTTTCCGTGCCCAAGCTGTGGGACGCTAATATCTAAGAGCGATGTTTATTGCAAAAAGTGTGGAGCAAAAATATTAGAAGTTTCTAAAACTGTTTCAGAACCACCCATCTCGCCACCTGAACGTTTGCCAGAAGAACTTTATGAGAGAAAATTCTCTTTGGCTCAGAGATTTTACAAGCTTTTGACAGCACCATCTGAGGCTATGAATGATATCGCTCTTGCACCAGATTATGAAGGGGTTCTTATTATACTTGTGTTGGATTTTGTTTTCTTGGCTGTTGGAGTGGCGATGGTTCTACAGAAGTTTCATTTTTCTGGACCTCATGCTCAGACAATCAGTGGCATGGTTTCGGGTCTTCTGGCAGCTGCTATATTCATCAGTTTGATTCTACTTGTTGTAAAGTGGGTGATAAAGTCTTTAATTGTAAGGTATGCTTGCGATAGCGGAAGCGGATGGGATTTCAAAACTGCTGCGTCCATAACAGGCTATGCTTACATTGCAGACCTCATTATGAGTATACCTGGACTCTGCCTTGTATGGTTCTTGGTTCCTACATTCCATCTTGACACAGCAGAATTAGAGGCTATAAGGCAAGCCGTTAATGATTATCAAGCTCAGCTTAACTGGCTCAAACTTCTGTATACCCTGCCCGTTTCGCTTTTCGGATTGCTGTGGAAATCTTATCTTGGAGGCTTAGGAGCACATGTTGGAACAAAAAAGAAATGTTCATTCGGCATGGGGATTGCCGTGTTCTTTGTGCTGAGTTTGATTGGGTTTCTGATTACATTCATTACTTAACGCGAGCAAGGAAGATTATCAAAAAGAATTCCCACGACTAATAGTTTTGATAAACATGTGAATTTCTGCATGTTCCCTAGCAAATGCTGTCTACACATAATTTTAGGGTCAACCATCCACATGCTCATAGTGCATCAGACATTTCTAGAGTTATTTTGATAGTCTCTAACTGTGAGATATTATGCATACTCGCCATGAAGCCACTAGAACATATGGAAAGTAAATCACTTAATCTACTACCCATTCTCTCCTGTTTTTTGCTTAAGTTTCTCACTTTGAGAATTTCAGAGGCTTATTTCAGAAAGCAAAACTAGAGACTAGGGAGTCTAGTCTTCTTTTTTCTTTAATGTTCAAAAGGTGTGAAGATATCTCGTGAATTCTCTTTCAGCCCTTTAAGTATTTGTTCCGTCGAATTACAACTGGTTGCTGAACACTTAGGTTTAATCGTTCTCTTGTCTTCCATTTCATTTCCACATCGCATACATTCCCAAATTCTAGTGGCTTCCCAAAGATGAACTTGAAAACCTTGTTCGTCATACAAACTAGCGTACCGCTCATACTTTTTAGGTATAATCACTACTACTTCTTTGAAATCCTTCCTATTATTTTTATACTTCTTGAGTTGGCGTAGTGAATGTGCAAAGTCCCATTCTATGTCGGTCTCTACTTCAATTGCAGTAGTCTTTCCAGAACTTATGTTAGTTACGACTATGTCTGGTGCCATCTTCACATAGGTTCTTAATACCACTTGCTCATGACCACGCCAATAAAACACCTCTTCCAATATATATTTGATATTTGACGACCCGACTATATTGTTAATGTATCCTCTCGGTTTTCTCGATGCGGGGTCTGGGGCAATCAGTTTAAGAACTAATTCATCATGAATAGTCATTTACATCACTTCTCAAGTGTCTTGGAACTAGAGTAAATTTTGCTCTGAGAGTACTTAAAATAGAGGTTTGAAAGAACAAGAAACATGCAAGTGTTAGGTGAAACTATCTGCATTTCTCACATATCAAAGTTTCATAGACTCTAACGGTCTTGAATACCGGCTAAGTTAGTATGTCGCCATTCACTAAAGTCTTACTCACAAACTAAAATTCTCAACAGTCATGTACATGTACGAGTACAAATAAGCTTGCAAAGAAAAGAACTATCCCTATGAATTCAAACACACGAAATATCCAGATTGCTTGTTTAAAAATACCAGTCTGCCTTTTTTCAGAAATGAACTTTGCAGAACTATTGTATTTGAAGCGATCTTCTACCCATCGGTCGAGTAGAAAAACCTTATCTTCGATCCATAACGGTTTTCTCTGTTTTTTTCCACGCAAATTTTTATCAGAAATACTGTCATCTAAACCCAAAATGTTCTCGATCTTTGCTATAATTACAATGGACTCCAAAAACCTTTGATAGAACCTATCAATAGTTTTCTTCCCAATCTCCGAAAAAAAGACTATAAACAAAGGAATTCCAACAAGAGTAAATGCAAATGGCTTTTCATGAAATTGCAACATCCCCCCAATGAAAACCGTTATTAGACCAGCAATAACTGTGAGAAATATCTCCAAGTGTTTTTGAAAAGAATCAATGTGAACTTGTTGATCTTTGTAATGTACGTCATATAGTTTCATCAAAGTGTCTTCTTTAATTTCGTTGCCGTTCTCTGAAACCCAAGAGTTATTTTCCTTTTTCATATTGATAAACCCAAGTAATTATTTGAATATTCTTTCAAATCTTTTATATGTATGCCTTATCTACTTCGGGAGGTGTCTCCTCTTCGGTCTTCCATTTCATGGATGAATGGTATTATAAGGATTGACTGGAAGACTTTAGACAGAAAGTTACGCTTCCGTAGCAACCAGTTTCTCTACCTCCCCCCTCTAGAGACTAGACCTCACACACGCACACAAAAAAGCAGTCTTGAAAAATAGGTTTTCAACTGCTATCAAAGAATTGAAATCCAACAGAACCTAAAACTACGCCCGTTCCAAAATCAGACAGCTAAAATCATTGTTACCTTCAGCAGTTGATGAAAAAACAAAAAATTTTCCCAGTTTTCAAACAGAGAGAAGAAGAAACAAAAATAATTTTGACTACAGACACTGGAACACAGAAAAACTCGGGAACCGAAAAGATTTCGAATCGTCCTATTTCTCTTTTTCGACCTCTTTCGTTACATCTTCTATTATCTCAAGGCTGGCATCGATGAGTTCTTTTGTTATGTTGAGTGGTGGGGCAATTCTGAGCGTTGATGCGCCGCAGGTTATTATGGCGACTCCACGTTTCCAGCATCTCGTCATGATCTCGGACGCTTTATCCTTTACAGGCTTCTTTGTTTTCTTGTTTTCTACAATTTCAGCACCAATCATCAATCCCTTACCTCGAACATCTCCAACAATCTCGCATTCTCCCTTCAACTCTTGCAACCACTTCATAATGTAGTTGCCTTGTTTCATTGCATTTTCAAGAAGATTCTCTTCTTTAATGACATCAATGACAGCATTCGCGGCCACGCAAGACAGTGGATTCCCGCCAAAAGTGCTTGCGTGCGAACCACCCTCCCAATCCATAAGTTTTGAGCGCGAAACCGTCGCACCAAGAGGCAATCCAGAAGCAATCGACTTAGCAATACATAAAATGTCTGGTTCAACCTTCCAATGTTCAATGGCAAACCATCGCCCAGTTCTACCCATCCCCGCTTGAACCTCATCGTCAATTAGGAGCAAACCATACTTGTCACCGAGTTTCTTAAGTCGCTGAAAATATTCTGGAGGTGGCACCACATATCCACCCTCTCCTTGAATGGGCTCAAAAACTATGCCAGCAACCTCTTCAGGAGGCACATACTTCTGGAGAACCATCTCATCGATATAATCTACACACCAGTAATCACAATTTGGAAACGAGAGCTTGAAAGGGCAGCGGTAACAGTATGGATAAGGCACATGTGTTACACCAGGAAGAAGCGGGAAGAAATACCTCCTCTGCGTGATTTTACTTGCTGTAAATGATAACGAGCCTAAAGTTCGCCCATGAAAAGCACTGATGAAGGCGATAAATCTGTGTTTTCGTGTGTGCCACTTCGAAACCTTAACAGCTGCTTCTACAGCCTCTGTTCCACTGTTTCCAAAATACACCTTTTTTTCAAATCGTCCAGGAGTTATCTCAATTAACTTTTCAGCAAGATTCACAACTTCTCTGTAGTAGAAGTCTGTGTTGGAGTAGTGGAGAAATCTGTCGCATTGAGTTTTAATTGCTTTGATAACTTTTGGATGGTTATGCCCGACATTTAAGCATATTAATCCAGAATTGAAGTCAATGTATTCGTTTCCATCGACATCCCTTACTATGCAGCCTTCACCAGATTCAACGACAAGTGGATAAAAGCGAACATAGGAAGGCGAGATCAATAACTCATCTTTTCTGACGAGCTCCCTTGCTTTCGGACCAGGTGGACGAACGACAATCCTAGGATAGTTACTCATGTATCTCACCATAAAGAATCCTTTTTTTAGAAAAAGAGACTCTTAAGCGTATCTGCCTTTTGTCACCTTAACCTGTAATCTGGAACTGAAGTTTGGCGGTGGGCAAGCCTATAGCTATCTTCTTTCATACTAAGAGAAAGTCACTTAGAACCTGCTTTGGTAACTGTTATCTCAAGTGTTGAAACGTTTCTTGTTCCGCCTTCTTCTCGCTGTATCTCTTCGGTGCCTATGTTAATGTTTGTTACCTCTAGATCCTTTACGAAAGCGCGTCGAAGTAACTCAACAGTGTCTACTGCTCTGCTGATTGCCCGCCCTCTAGCCTTCACCGCGACTTCTTTTTCGCCACTGTTAAAGAATGTGATGCAAGCAACCACATAGTTCATCACTGGTTTTCTGCCAATTAAAACAGCATTTTCAGCTCGAGTTTCTTTGGGTACCTCTTTAGGTGCTTCTTTAGGTGCTTCTTTGGGTACCTCTTTAGGCTTTTTCTTTTCCGCTTCCTTCGGTGATGTTTTAGGGGGTGCCTTCTTTACAGGTTTTTTCTTTCGCTCCTTCTTTTTCTGTGCCATATTCATTCCTCCTTATTTCTAAGATTGTTTCGCCAACAATTATACACTATACATCAAGCTGTAGCTTCTTATAATTTTCCCATTTCCCATCAACCCAGTTTTGGATTTCACTGATATCTTCATTTGTTAAATTGGCAAAGCGTCCCTGCCCCCGTAGATATTCTTCAACTGGCTTACGTTTTGTCTTGTCTACAAGAGATGCACTGGAACTTGTAAGTTTGAATTTTCCATCATCAAATTCAAATAGTGCCCACATGCCAGTTTGAACAGCTAATCTTCCCATCTCTATTGTTTTCTCTGTTGGAAATCGCCAACCCGGAGAACACGGCGCCAGTATCTGAACGTATCGTGTACCTTTGATCTCCTTTGCCTTTCTCAATTTTGAAACCAGATCAAGAGGATAAGAAATACATGCCGTTGCAACATAAGGGATGCCATGTGCCGCCATAATTAGGGGAACATCTTTCTTATGTTCTCTTTTACCTGTTGGTGTAGTAGTGGTCCAAGCACCATATGGAGTAGACCCGCTTCTTTGTATACCAGTATTCATGTAGCTTTCATTGTCATACATAACGTAAATGAAGTTCGTTCCTCTTTCAGCAGCTCCTGACAGGGCTTGTATCCCTATGTCTGCGGTACCTCCATCGCCAGCCCATGCAAGGACAGTTACATCCTTCACACCTCTCTGTTCATACGCTGCAACCACTCCAGACGCAGCTGCTGCAGCCGCCTCAAATGCTATGTTAAGACAAGGAGCAGCAAATGCCGTGTGAGGAAAGGCACTTTGAATCACTGATGTGCAACATGCAGGAACCACGAAAACAGTTCTGGGGCCAAGAGCCTTAAAGGCAAGCCTTATGCCAATAGAAGCACCACATCCCGCACATGTGGCGTTACCTGGAAGGAAATACTCTTCTCTACTTAGTTCCTTTAAAGTAACCATGGTTATTCACTTCCTCAAACCAAACCATTCAACTTCTTTCTCAACTCTGCCTGCTCTAAGCCATTTCAGTGACCGCTTGATCATCGTTTCTAGGTCCACAAAGGTAACGTCCCGCCCTCCCAAGCCAGCTATGAACCCCACTGTTAAGGGATTTTCCTCTCTTCTATACAATGCTGCCTTTACCTCTGTAAGGAGAGGCCCCTCCATACCGTAAGAGATGTGACGATCAACTATGGTTAGCATACGAACATTTCTCGCAAGATCTTGAATTTCTTCCTTTGGAAATGGTCTAAAGACGCGAAGCCTTGCTGCACCCACCTTTAAGCCCTTTTCCCGAAGACGATCAACGGCTACTTTTGCTTCACTTCCCATAGTCCCCATGGTGAGCAATATAATGTCAGCATCTTCGCAGTGATATTGTTCCATGTGTCCGCCGTATTCAAAACCAAATTTTCTTCCGTATTCCCTGTCGATTTCTGGAATCAATTTTTTGGCTTTTTCCATGGCTTCCTGCATGAAATAACGAAATTCCATGTACCAATCAGGATAAATTAGGTTGCCATGGGTGATCGGGTTTTCCACGTCCAGTAACCATGGAGGATTATAGGGTGGTAGAAACTCGTCGATGTCTTTTTGATTAGGAAGCTTCACTGGCATTGAGGTGTGAGAAAGAAGGTAACCCTCAAAGCAAACCATAGCAGGCAAGAAAACACGTTTATCTTCACATAACTTGTACGCTTGGATGATGGTATCGAAGATTTCCTGACTGCTGGCGCAATAAAATTGAATCCAGCCTGTATCACGTTGTGACAATGAATCACTAAAATCTGCCCACACGTTCCAAGGCGGACCCATAGCACGATTCACCACAGCCATAACAATTGGGAGGCGGGATGCAGACGCCCAATGCAGCATCTCATGCATTAAAGCTAATCCATGAGCTGAAGAAGCTGTGAAGGCACGGGCGCCACTGGCAGCAGCTCCTATACAAGCTGCCATGGCACTGTGTTCCGATTCAACTCTTATGTATTTGGCGTCCATCTGTCCCGTCTCAACGAGGTCAGCAATTTGTTCTACTACTGGCGATTGGGGAGTGATTGGGTAGGCTGCGACAACTTGGGCTCTAGCGGCTCTGCATGCAAACCCTGCTATGTGGTTCCCGGTATCGATTATTACTTGAGCCATCAGACCTCTTCCCTCTCCATCTTTATAGCGCCAAGGCGACACTCATTTGCACAAACTCCGCAACCTTTACAGTAATCATAGTTTATTTCTGGCATGTCGTCTTCTCGTCTTTCAATACATCCTTCTGGGCAGAATATCCAGCATAATAAGCAGCGAGTACACTTTTTAGGGTCTATGATTGGGCGAAAGGTTCTCCAAGACCCTGTTTTTCCCATGCTTGCGATTGTGGGACGAGACAAAGGGGTTACGGTTAGGTCCTTCATGCTTTTGGGTTCTTTTACCATCAAGCGCTACCACCAATGAAGTAAGTAGAGTGATAAAAGGAAGTGAAAAGTGTTTCGACACTCCCCTATTCCAAGATCACTTCAACACGCAACATGTTTTTAAAGGAAAACGTATATCTAAGTGAAACCTCATTTGAAGACTTTCAAAGTCAGCAAAATAACGGTGGAAATCAAAAGTGGTTTATCTCCGAGAAATTAGGTGGCATGGCAGAGGAGGACAAGGAGCTTGGACTGCAAGTGAATTGCTTGCAAGAGCAGCTATACAAGAAGGAAAATATATTCAATCCTTTCCTGAATTTGGACCAGAACGGATGGGAGCACCAGTGATAGCGTTTACTAGAATAAGTGATGAACCCATTAACCTACATTGTGCCATCTACTCGCCAGACGTAGTGGCTGTTCTTGACCCTACTCTTCTGAAGACTGTTCCAGTAACTGAAGGATTAAAAAAGGAAGGTTTTCTCGTGATAAATACTCGAGAAACACCTGCACAACTCGAAAAGCAGTTAAATTTTCCCAGACAACAACTATGGACAATCTCTGCAACAGATATCGCAGTTGAGGTATTAGGAAGACCTATAACTAACACTGCCATGCTGGGAGCGGTTGCTAGGACTGCGGAAATTGTTGACCTAAAAAGCATAAAAGAAGCCGTAAAAGAACGCTTTCCCCTCAAAATTGCCGAGAGGAACATAAAGATAGTTGAAAGAGCGTACAATGAGGTAAAGTCAGGATGACTTCTGAAAAGAAGGGTTGGAAAGAATTACCAATCGCAGGGGTTTGTTGGAAACCAAGCACCGAATATCTCACTGGAGACTGGAGAAACTACAAGCCAGTACGAAACCCAGAGAAATGTACCATGTGTCTAATATGTCACATATACTGCCCAGACGGTGCAATTCCGTTTAATACAGAAACTGGCGAAATTGAGTTTGATTATGACCATTGCAAAGGATGTGGCATATGCGCAAACGAATGTCCAAAAAAGGCTATAGAAATGGTGCTTGAATAAGAGGAGGAACATTAAAAGATGGTGTTGGCTAGACAAAAATTGCTTGCAATGAATGGAGATGAATCTGTAGCCTATGCTGTCAAACAGTCAAAAGTGGATGTTGTTGCGGCATATCCGATTACACCACAAACCATAATAGTTGAGAAGTTCAGCGAATATGTGCACGATGGCGAAGTGGATACAGAATTCGTATGCACAGAGTCTGAACATAGTGCCCTCACCGCTTGTCTAACTGCCTCCGCCACTGGAGCAAGAACCTTTACTGCATCGGCATCAGCGGGACTTGCACTTATGCATGAAATCCTGTATGTCACATCGGGTTGTCGAGCACCTGTAGTTATGGCCATAACAAACAGAGCCCTTTCTGCACCAATTAATATTCACTGTGACCATTCGGACAGCATGGTGGAACGAGACGCATGTTGGATACAGATTTATGTCGAAAATTCACAGGAGGCTTACGACTCAATTATACAAGCATTCAGGATTGCTGAACACCCAGATGTGCTCTTGCCAGTTATGGTTATGTTAGATGCCTTCTTTCTTAGTCACACGTTAGAAAGCGTAAATGTGCTGTCAGATGAGACTGTGCGAAAATTTGTTGGAACTCGAAAATTACCCTTTGTAATCACTCATGAAAATAAACGCGCGTTATTTAAACTTGACCCGCAGAATCCCATGACGATGGGGCCTCTGGACTTATACGATTACTACTTTGAGCACAAAAGACAGCAAGAAGAGGCGATGCAGAAAGCTCCAAGGATAATCAAGCAGATACATGACGAATATGGGAAAATGAGTGGACGCCGATATGGAGATGGACTAGTAGATTCCTACCGTCTTGAAGATGCTGAAATAGCAACTATATGTGTAGGGTCCACAGCTGGCACAGTCAAAACGGTTGTAGATCAACTTCGCACTAGAGGAATAAAAGCTGGAATGCTTCGCCTACGAACATATCGCCCACTCCCAACACAGAATATAATAGATGCCCTCCAAAATGTAAAGGCCATCGCAGTGATGGATCGAAGCCACAGCTTTGGAGCTGTTGGGGGACCAATGTTTCATGAGATTCGACATAGCTTTTACGACGCCCAAACGCACCCGTATTTAGTTAACTATATCTATGGATTAGGTGGCAGAGACATGCCTCAGAATCTCATAAACAAAATCTACCAAGACCTCTCGAAAATACTTCAGACCAAGCATGTTGAGAAGTTAGTTCAGTTTATTGGAGTGAGAGAATAAAGCGGGGCTTAAGACAATGATGTTAGAATGGAAATTCACAATTAAAGACCTTGCAGAAAAACCAGAACTTTTGATGCCGGGGCACCGTGCATGTGCAGGATGCGGTCCAGCAATCGTTTATCGACAGATACTAAAAGCTACACGGGGACCAATAATTGCAACAAACGCAACAGGATGTATGGAAGTCACCACAACCATCTATCCATATACATCATGGAGAATACCTTGGATTCACACAGCCTTTGAAAATGCAGCTGCAAACGCTTCGGGGATTGAGGCAGCCTTAAAAGTCATGAAAAGGAGAGGGCTACTCAAAGAACACATTGATGTAGTGGCTTTCGCAGGTGATGGAGGCACCTTTGACATAGGGATACAGGCCCTGTCAGGAGCTGCTGAAAGGGGACATGACTTTCTTTATGTGCTCTACGATAACGAAGCCTACATGAATACTGGTATACAAAGAAGCGGAGGCACCCCTCATGGTGCATGGACCACCACTTCGCCTGCCGGCCGTGTGATTCCAGGTAAGCCTGAGTTCAAGAAACCCATTGCAGATATAATGGTGGCACATGAAATCCCATATGTAGCAACAGCTTCGCCCGCTTACTGGCGAGATTTGATCACAAAGACTCGTAAGGGTCTAGAGGTTAATGGTCCAGCCTTCCTCCATGCACTTGCGCCTTGTCCACGTGGTTGGCGCTATGACACCAGCAAAACCATAGAACTTGCCCGTATAGCCGTGGAAACCTGCATTTTCCCCTTATGGGAAGCCGTTGAAGGCGAATATGCTCTATCGGCACCTAGTAAAGTTATTGCTTTGAGGCCTGAACGCAAAAAGCCCGTTAGTGAATATTTGAAGGCGCAAGGTCGTTTCCGACATTTATTTGTGCCTGAGTTTGAGCATGTCATCGACAAAATCCAACGTGCCATCGATAAACGTTGGGCATGGCTTCTTAAAAGATGCGAAATTGCATAAACCTAAAAAAGTAGACTCACTTTCAAAATATGGAAACTGTAACTTACCAATTCTTTACAAGTCTTTTATATGCCAATGTAGATCCTTCTGCATTTTTCTTTCCTACAGGTCCTGGCCACCGTTCTTCAATCGTTTTCATCACACTTTCAAGTTTAACCTCTTCTGTAGCTTTGGCAAAAGCCCCTAACATAGATGTATTTAAGACCGGGAGCCCAGCAACTAACAACTTTAGTTCAAGGGCTATACCAGTGGCATCTACAGTTGCTACATGATGCCCCTTTATGTCCAATTCCTTAGGTTCTTTTGTACTGTTTACTATAATGACTCCATCTTTTTTCAATCCTTCTGTGACATCAATCACTTCTAGCAATGTAGAATCCAACACCATTACATAATCAGGATTATATACTTGGCTTCGTATCCAAATGGGCTCATCAGAAATTCGAGCAAAAGCCTTAACTGGAGCCCCTCGCCTTTCAGCGCCGAAGAAGGGGATAGCTTGTACCCATTTGCCCTCCATGAAAGCGGCATGAGCTAACAGTTCCGCTGCAGTTACCCCACCTTGTCCACCTCGTCCGTGGATGCAAATTTCTTTGAGCAACAATTTTCCTCCAGACTTAAAGAGATGAGAATATAGATTCAGTAATATTAGTGTTAGCCCCTTGAGTAAAAAATTGTTCAATGCAAAAATTTAGATAAGTGCAGCCAAAACTATTAGGAAAATGCCCAACATTGGAAATAGTAGGAGGGCTAGTTTTTTAGCTTGCTGGAGCGTTTTTTCGGTGAGACGACAGAGTGCTTCTATCTGGTTTCCTCCAATAACCTTGACTTGGGGGATCGTTTTTATGCGCCAAGCTATGTCTGCAGGTTCAAGATCTTCCAGCGCCTTTAGAGTAGTTTGGTTAATATAGTCAATTAGCTTTTCGTGACTGATTGCTTCGCCCACTGGATGATAGCCCCGTGAAGTTAACGTCCCAGTTACTACGTGAGTATCTGTGGTAAGAACTTCTCCTTCATCAATACCAATCTCGTTGAGTGAAGAAAGAATTTTTTCTCGAAGCCCAGAAACCATATTATTTCCATCTATGGTTACGTATGCTGCCTTCTGATCACCAGTTTTTGTCACTATGACTGTTATTCCTCCTGGACCCATTCCATCTTTAACACTAAACTCCTTGGATACAATTTTTGCGGCACCCATCTCCAAGGCCACAGGATGGCGACTAAGCACTTTTACAAGACTTGTAGTTGCAGCCTTCTCAAGAGAACCTACTGCCTCACTAAGATTAAAAGAGCCTTTAATACTATTGTGAGCGTTGACCACAATAGCTGAGGATAAGCCTTGTTTAACTGCTTCATCATATATTATTGCGTCCAGTTCTTGAGGTAGATCTTCAGTAGTTTCTGGAGCAAGAGTTAACGTCACGAAGACGCATTTCCCAAATACTTGGCAACTCGCCTTTGCTTTGCCTCTCTCAACTCGAATAAAAGGTGTAGATTGCGAATTAAAGGGAGAAAAATCCGTAATGTCAGCGACGGCGTCCAAAACCTTCTGATTTTGAACCTGAGAGGCAAGATCAAACTCGTGTCCAAACAATCCATGGGGAACAGAGACCACACAAGAGAATTTCTTCTCTAATACGTCTTGAATCATGGAAGGAAGGAGGCTGCTTCCAACATTTTTGAATGGACCAGGATGAAGGGCAGGAACAACAACTACAACTTTGATCTTTCCTTGGGCTCTAAAAGCCAGCAAAGAAATCTTAATGTCTTGTTCTCCGCCAAGTTGCTCAAAAAATTTTTCGATTGGTCCATTCAGCTCTTCTGTCCAATTTGCTAAGAACGCCTTGAACAAAGAAAGTGAGGATATTCCCAAGGCTTTTTTCCCAACACGATTAAGAGAGAATGTAAAGAAAAAGACGGTAAGTAAAACAACTGGAATTGAAACTGACAAGAAAAGAAGAGGGATGTTCATGTTGTATGGAATGATGGAATTCATGAAAAAACCTGGAATCACACATAACATTGGCTGTAAAAAAGAAGAAAGGAGCGTTCTTCTCCAATTGGCGAAGGATACCGTCAAAAAGACTATTAAGCGAAGAACAAGTGCCACGCAAAAACCGAGAAAGAAAAATTTAGCCCAAATGTTCCAGTCTTCAAGGACGCTGCCAAGCAAACTGCCGAGAAAAGTTATGCAGAACCACATCAGATTGGAAAAAAGGGAAAGCCCTGAACATCTCCTTAAACCAAAAATTGGATCAGTCTGCATGAAGCTGAGACTGATAAGAAAGTCAGAGAGGAGTGTTGCCACAAAGAGTGCGATACCAAAGATCAAGCCTATTTCAAACCCGTAAGATGAAGGAAACAATGGGAGGATTCCTAAAGAACCACCAACTAAACATAAAGCGCAAAGGAACGAAACTATCTTTTTATGAGAAGGAAGTGTAAACAAAGATGAATAACGCTGCGTAATCTTGCTGATACTTTCATCTAAAGAAACACTAATGATTGGCACACCTCACTAATCTCATCGTTTAGTCGAGTTCAAAAATATTTAGGTTACCCAAAAATAGCGTAAAGTTTTATTCTGAGAATCATCCTAAGAGTCTGCAGATAGTAATGCCAGAAGGTAAATTGCCTCCAACTGTATTTCATATGCTGGAACGAAACATTGGACGAAGGCTGCTGGCTATTCTGGACCCTGCATATGGGTTTGAGGGAACTTTGGTTGCGGTTACAAAAGACCCTCCTGGAATCTGGCTTTCTGATGCTGACGCGGTTATACTGCGGTCAACTATAGCTCAGCCTATACCACAAACCGCTAGTAGGGAACATAGAAGTGAAATATTTGTCAATTTAAATTCTGTTCAGCGCATCGAAGTTTTGCATGAAAAATGATAGTTTCTAAAGTAAGAGCACAGGCAGGAGCACACAAACTATAATCAATGCAACTGTTAGGATAAGTAGCACTTCTGGTTTTACCTTTACGCCTTGAGTTTCTTCTTCAAAGAAGCGAAGTAGACCAGCGCTTTGAGCTGGCATGGGTGCTTTCTTTTCTCGTTTCTTCTCCCTTTTGCTGCTCATATGATGACTCTCCAGTGTAGTTGTATCACAGAGGTTGAAGGAGTCTATTAAAGTTATCCAAAGTCTTTATTTTTCCTTTGTGCCATAATGTTGCTATGGTGTTAGTATGAGTTCAGCTCGCGAACATTATAATAAGGTGTTTGAACTTGCCCAGCGACATCACAAGTGGTTTGCAGAGGCTATACCTCTCATTGCTAGCGAGAATGTTCCAAGTCCAGCTGTACGTGAAGCCTTGTCGATGGATTTTGGAAATCGTTATGCTGAGGGGTGGCCTGGAGAGCGTGTGTATGCGGGATGCACGTACATTGATCAAGTGGAGGTTATTTGCATTGAGTTGATGAAGAGACTGTTTGATGCGGAGTTTGTTGATGTTCGTCCGATTTCTGGGGTTGTTGCGAATTTGGTTGTTTATACAACGTTTACTAGTTGTGGTGATACTATGATGGCTTTGTCTATTCCTTGTGGGGGGCATATTAGTATGGGGAAGAAGAGGTTGGGTGGTACTGCTGGGGCGGTTCATGATTTGGTTGTGGAGTATCTTGCTTTGGATTATGAGGAGTTGAACATTGATGTTGATGAGACTAGGAAGAGGGTTGAGCGTTTGGCTAAAGGGGGAAAGCCGCCTAAGTTGGTGATGTTTGGTGGTAGTGTCTTTCCTTTTCCTCATCCATTAAAGGAGTTGGCTGATACGTTTCGTGACGTTGGTGCTGTTGTTGGGTATGATGCGGCT
>CAZCYX010000042.1:0-14834 GCA_964503065.1 uncultured Candidatus Bathyarchaeia archaeon | reverse complement strand
AATCATGTAGAGATTGCCATGACTTTACGAACAGACTTGCAGATGTATCACTTGGTGGAGTAGGCTCGCCAGAAAAATGGACAACTGTGTTGATCAGAACTGAAAGAGGGAAACGAATTTTCGAAGATGCGTTAGAGCGAGGATATGTTAAAGGAAAAACGCTCTCAAACAAGGGATTTAACAAAATAAAAGAGTTAGCAAGAATAAAACTTAAAGAAGGGGTCATTGTTTAGCCATGTTATTAGTGATATGGGCGTTAGCAATTCTTACAATCATCTAATTTATACAAAACAGAAAAAATTTGGCTTAAGATTTAAGAAGATGCCCACCATGGAAGCTTGTTCAATGTGGATAAAGTACCAAGGTTTGCATACGTCTTTTTCCTTGTTCTAGACAGGCATTTCTTCATTTCTTGTTTGTGGAAGACTTAGAGGGTTACTGAAAGAGAAAGGAGAGAAGAATCTAAAAAGAGGCAGACCCCCAAGTCGTTCCATGAGTTTCTCTTTCTAACTAACTATTGTACGGCTATCGTGGTCTCTTTTGTTCAGGTTTCTTTTCTTGTTTCTTCTTTTTGAGGACCATATTGGTCACCTCCACGTGGTCTTATCGGAGCACACATGTATGCTCAAAAGACTACTATCAGTATACAAATATTTAAACTTGTCGAGATTTATGACATAAACCTGCTAAGCCCCGCTTGGTACAGATCGCTAGGTTTATATGTATACATTGGTATACCATATAGCGTACGATGAGTGGATAATCGGAGGTCTCTGAATGAAAGTGATACCTGTACGTTTGCCAGACAAGATCGTTGAGATTATTGATAAACGGGTTAAAGAAGGTTTTTATGCCAACCGAAGCGCTGCGATAAGGGTTATAATAACCCACCACATCCTTGAAGAAACAAAGAAGATAGAGAAGGAATAAGGTTCTTCCAGAAGAATTAATAAAACATGGGTCTCCACAATTGCTGAGACAAACCTCTATAGCCACAGCGTATCAAAATGAAGTGAAAATCAATGATTGAGTTCATGGTTCAAATATTCATTCTTGCCATCTCGTTGGTTATCTTGGCTTCGGCTAGCCACTTCACTATAAGATCAATAGAAAGATTAATTGAACTCACCGGCTTAAGCGAAGCCTCTGCAGGGTTTGCAATTCTTGCGGTGATGACCTCCACACCAGAAATTATTGTAGCCTTTTTTTCTGTTCTTCAAGGAACCCCTGGGATCAGTGTAGGTGACATTCTTGGCTCAAACGTGTTCAATGTTGGGGCGGTTTTGGGCATATTAGGGATGCTTGGTTACCTTAAAACATGCTCTACAGATCTTTTGGTAGAGTTAACGGATATCCTCTTCATCACTTCCTTAATTCCACTGCTTCTTGTAATATCCAATTATCCGCCAATAAGAAGCGTTATATCTGTGGGTCCCATCGTCGGTATTGTTCTTTTAGGAACTTTTGTAATCAATATTTATTTAATGGTAAGAAAAAGAACGCCAAAAGTCAGCGCAAACAAATTGTCAACGACTGGTAAGGAAAGCCAGAAAATGGTTGTCGCAAAGCTGATTCTCAGTGTCGCTGGTGTTACAATAGCAGCACGTTTAGCGGTTTCCTCAGGTCTTAATATTGCTCTGACTATGGGTGTTCCGCCAATCTTGATCGGGGCAAAAATAATTGCCATAGGAACTTCTCTGCCGGAACTTTCAGTGGATCTTGCAGCTGCTAGACGAGGGCGTGTTCAGTTAGCAATTGGAGACATAATTGGGTCCAACCTCACAAATCTAACTCTTGTGTTAGGAATAGTTCTCCTTACTTCACCCTTTGCAGTTGACATGACAATCTTCACAGAAATTCTTCCGTTTTTGTTAATAACAACCATTATCTTCTGGCGTTTTCTCACGAAGGGTGGCGTGTCACAAATTGGTGGCATAGCTTTGATAATGGTATATATTCTGTTTCAAGCAATTATCATTTAAGCTCACTGAGTTATTGCACAAGAATTAACGCCAAATAGTCTTCATGGAAGGCCCGCAACCAATGACTGGCCTATTCTGGGAAATACGCTTGATAATCTGCCAAACCGTGTACAACCAAACTTGAAAAAGTTTCTCATCATCTTGCAGCAACCGCACATAATCCATAACAAAACTTAATAAATTTCAGAAAGCTGAAAGAAGTCATTAAGTAAAAGGTGAAATCATTGGAAGTTAAGAAGTTTGATGTTGATTCAACCCAAGCTTATCGACTGTTACATCCTAAACACACCATTCTATTGAGTTGTACGGACAAAAAGGGAAAGGCAAATATCGTAACCTTGGCTTGGTGTATGCCAGTATCAGCCCAGCCGCCAATGCTTGCCGTAAGCATCCGTCCAACAAGATACTCCTACAACATGATCAAGGAGACAAAGGAGTTTGTAATCAACGTTCCAACAATGAGCATCGTGAAAAAAACTTTATTCTGCGGAAGAAGAAGTGGGAAACAACATGACAAGTTTAAGGAAACTGGTTTAACCCCTCTACCTGCCAAAATGGTGAAGCCCCCCATAATAAAGGAATGCGTTGCTCATCTCGAATGTAAGTTGCTCAAACAAATAACCGCAGGCGACCATGAAATATTAGTTGGAGAAATACTAACAGCCTACGTTAATGAGGGGATTTTTGATAAAATCTATGATCTTAACAAGGTAAAACCCATCTATCACATGGGTGGAGATGACTTCGCAACTCTTGCTCCTAAAATTGTAAGCCCTCAACTGGAAGATTAAAATCGCCTAGAATTGAAAAGTTTCACCCGACTCTAATACAACCACCTTCACTTTTGGAACTCTTTCTCTAACAATGCTAATGAACTCTTTAGCTGAGGAGGCTAACACAGGGAAAGTTCCATAATGCATGGGAATAACAATTGATGGATTTATCAGCCTAACCGCTTCAGCTGCTTCCTTCGCCCCCATAGTATAATAGTCGCCTATAGGGATCAAAGCAATGTCTGGATGATAAATTTCACCTATAAGTTTCATGTCCCCGAAAAGTCCCGTGTCGCCCGCATGATAGATGGATTTTCCTTCGGCCCTTATGATGAAGCCTGTGGGTGCACCTCGACTAGAAGAATGAAAGGCTTGAACCATAGAGATTTCTATTCCCTTCACAATAGTGGTTCCACCAATGTTAAATCCAACAGTCTCTTTGACGCCTTGTTCTTGTGCATAAACTCCTAATTCATATATGCCAACAAATGTTGCTCCAGTTTTTTTGCAAATTTGGATTGCATCGCCCAAATGATCTCCGTGATCGTGAGTAACACACACGATATCAGTTTTCTTTATGTCTGAAGCTTTCATTGCCGCCTTCGGATTTCCGCTCAACCAAGGATCTATCAAAACTGTCTTATCGTTCAGTTCAATCTCAAAGCCTGAGTGCCCCAAACACTTTATTTTCCCCATTTTCCATCACCTTTCTATCTAAACCTTTTTAACCAATATCGATTTAAAGGAATTTACGTGTTACAATGACTATTTCAGAAGAAGTTCTCCAAAAATATCGAAAGGCAGGAAAAATCGCCGCTGAAGTTCGGAAAGAGATGAGAAGTTTCGTTAAGGAAAGCATGCCCATCATAGATCTATGCGAAAAAGTTGAATCTATGATTGAGAAGAAAGGTGGGAAGCCCGCCTTTCCCTGTAATGTATCCATTAATGAAATCGCAGCGCATTACACTTCTCCGCCCCTTGATAAGCAGCTCATCCCAGAAAATTCTATTGTCAAAGTGGACATTGGGGCTCATATCGATGGCTATATTGCCGACACTGCCATAACCGTTTGCTTTAATCCTGAATACGAAAATCTTGTACGCACTGCAGAGGAAGCCCTTGAAAAAGCCATTGAAATACTTCGTCCAGGACTGTCAATATCGCAATTTGGTACAATGATTGAAAAAACGATTAAGAGTCGAGGTTTTAAGCCGATATCCAATCTTACAGGCCATCAAATAGGACGTTATTTGGTTCACGCTGGAAGAGCCCTTCCCAACATCTCTCACCTTTCTTTCTCCAAAATAAATGCGGGAGAAATTTTCGCTACCGAGCCCTTTGTAACTGTTGCTGATGCAGCTGGCAAGGTAAAAAACGAACCAGAAGCATATATCTTCCGTTTCATAAAACCGAAGTCTTTGAGAGACCAGTATGCTAAACGCCTTTTACTCTACATCCAAAAGAATTTTCATACTCTCCCCTTTACAGAAAGATGGCTTGGAGGGTGCATACCCCAAAGCCATTACAGAAACGCATTCTCGGAACTTCTTTCTTCAAAAAGTGTAATGTCATATCCAGTCTTTGTTGAAGCAAGCCGAAAGCCAGTTGCACAAGCTGAACACACTGTTCTGATAATGGAAGATGGTTGTTTAGTCTTGACCTGATTTACTCTTTTTCTTCGGCTTCTCTATAGATTGAGTTGATCTGCATCTTCTCTTTGCATTTTGGACACTCTTCTGCTTCTTTGAATATGTAGTCTCCTCTCTGAAACTCTCGTAGATTTTTGAACCCACACTTTTGGCATAGAAGAGTCGTGGTTACAGGCTGCATTTTAAGGGTAAATCGCAAAGTTCTTCCTCTTGTTTGGAACAGCATATAAGCCGACAAGGCAATTCCTGAAACACCAATTAACAAGGAGGGATAAGCAGTTCCAGTCTCTCCATTTATATATGCATTGATTCCCGAATAAATTGCAAAGATTGACAAAGCAAGGGTTACAACAATTATGACAACAAAGAAAGAAGAAAACTTTCTTGGAGTTTTAGTTTCAGTTTCACCCATTTTTTCACCTCTACTGTCCAATTCCTATAGTGTTACCTATTCCTGCGATTATAACAGCGTCCCCTTCCTTAGTTCTCTCTAAAATCAGCCTCTTTATTCTATTAATTGCAGTATTTACAGCCTCAAATATTTCCTTTCGTAATGGAGACACCGCATCCCTAATGTCTTCCTTAATCACAACAGCGTTTACAGGTGTCTTATACTTCAGAATTGTTTCTTCAGCCTTAAACTGTTCAACACCTGGTCCACCGATTGCAACACCAATCCCTTCTGCAACATCTCCTGGGTTTTCTCCTTCGAGTTTTTGTGCAGCGTCAATCACAACTATAGTGGCGATCTTTCCTCCGTTCTCTTCCAGAATCTGCCTTATGGCTTCTCCGGGTTTACCTACATTTCCACCTGGTCCTTCTGCTTTCAGAACGTATGCTTTGCGTCCTTCAAACGGCACAGTGGCCACAACGATGTCTTTAGCGATCTTTCTTTTTTCATGCCCTTGCATAAGTTTAGCTGCGACGAGTGCGCCAGCTCCGTCTCCTATGGGTTGACCATATGTGAAAGCTTTTAGGGCGCTGAAAAGGGCTTCTGCCTCTTTCATTACGAGGGGTAATATCATTTGAAGTTGCATGATTATGTATAGGCTTAGGGTTTTTTTGCCAAGCATGTAAAAATGTCTGACAACCTTGTAAATGTAATTTAGAGCAAGCGTGGCCTCTAGGGTGTTCTCTAGATTTTTTATTTGGGTTTCATCTGCTTCTGGAGCCATCAGTTTTACTTCGTCTTCAAAACGGGTGTCTCTTACATCTAGTATGTGTTCTAGTTTCCATACTATGCCTGATGGGTCCATGTTCATGGGTGATATTGCTATGTATTCTAGGAATTGGTCAACTCTGGCGGTTGGGTCCTCTTTCGGTTTTCCAAGTTCATTTATTGTTGAAATGGCATCTTTTCTTCCTTCATCTTTTATGTATTTGAGGCGTCTCAGAGAGCCTTCAATTTCCCTTAACATTACATAGAGTTGAATGCGTTGGCCATAAAACATGAAGACAACGAAGAAGGCTAGCCAGGCTATCTGAAGGATCCATCCTATGATGTTATCTTCTGTTGGAACGAGCTGCGAAACGTTCGGAATCATGAAGGTTTCAGTCCTCAGAGAGATTCATTGCTACAGTTGGTAATAAGTTTTGAGGATTCCTCCTCCATTTTGAGCGGGGCTGCCAGCTTCTCTAGCTTCGCATGGCCGAAGACCACACTACCACTGGAAACGGAGCACGGTTTAACTTCTGAGTTCGGAATGGGTTCAGGTGGGTCCCGTGCCCTCTGGCCGGCATACCCCATAACTTTCGAGGATTTCAAGGTTCATTAAGTTTTCGCTCAAATCCTATTGCTTTTCTTATTTGAAGTATACTGGTGATAGAGCTAGAGAGATGTTTGATAAAGCATAAATGTGGATTGCGTCTAAGAGTGGTTAATTGAGAGGAGAAGTGGAAGGAAATTGGAGAAGAAAGCGGTTTCGGGAATAATGCTGACACTGCTTCTATTAAGTATGTTAACGTTGGCATTTAACATTCAACCAGTTAAAGCAGTGGGTGGGATTATTTTTATTAGGGCTGACGGGTCAATTGATCCTCCAACAGCAAATATTACGAGTGTTGACAATGTCACTTACTATTTCACTGATAACAATTATGATTCTATTATCATAGGGCGAGATAACATCGTGGTTGATGGAGCAGGCTATGCGGTTCAAGGAACAGGAAGCGGAAATGGAATCCATTTGTTCTTTAGAAGCAACGTAACCATCAGAAACACAAACGTTAAGGGGTTCGAATATGGTATTCGGCTTGACTCCTCAAACTACAACAGCATTGCTGCAAATAGCGTTTCCGAGAATCTCTGGGGTGGTATATTGCTGTTTAGGTCCTCAAACTACAACAGCATAGTTGGGAACAATATTGCAAATAACATGGATGGTATCGCGCTCTCCGAGTCCTCCAACAACAATGTTTCCAGAAATGATGTGGTGGCAAACAAAAGATTCGGTATCGAGCTTCGCCCGTATGATGGTACCCTTCCTTCTCCTTCAGACAACAGCATAGTTCAGAACAACATAACGGACAACGAAGTTGGCATAGCACTCTATGGGTTTTCAAATCATAACAGTATAATCGGAAACGATATAACAAACAACCAAGCTGGGGTCGGGCTCATTGAGTCTTCAAATAACAGCATAATTGGTAACAACATAACAAACAACTGGGATGGCGCGGTTATCGATGGCTCAGACTATAACAGCATTTCTGGTAACAGCGTAACAGAAAACAACGACTATGGCATCATACTCCATTCTTCTTCATATAACAGCATAAGCGGAAACAACATAGCAGAAAACAACTTGTATGGCATCTTGCTCGGTTCTTCTTCTAACAACAGCATAGCTGGGAACATGTTTAGCAATGACGGTTTAGTAGTATGGGATTCTTATTGGAATGTTGTTGAGGACAATTTGGTGAATGGTGAACCCCTCGTCTACCTTGAGGAAGTGTCAGGCTTTACGATTGAAAACGCAGGTCAAGTAATACTGATAAACTGCGACAACCTAAAAGTAGAAAACCTCAACTTCTCCCACACAGATATCGGCATACAGCTGTGTAACACAACAAACACAAAAATAACTGAAAACAACATAACAAACAACTTGTATGGCGTCTATCTCTCAAGCTCGTCCAACAACAACATTGATGGAAATCGCATAATAGAAAAAAACTGGGCTGGCATCCTGCTCTTTGGTTCTTCAGACTATAACAGCATAATTGGTAACAACATAACAAACAACGAGTATGGCATCGGTCTCGATTCGTCTTCAAATAACAGGTTGTGGCACAACAACTTCATAGGCAACACCCGACAGGTGTATGATTCTTCATGGGACTATCCACAGTATTATTCACCTTCGATTAACGTTTGGGATGATGGTTATCCTTCTGGCGGCAACTACTGGAGCGACTACAAGGAGAGATACCCTGATGCTGAGGAGCTGGATGATTCGGGCATATGGAACACACCATACATTATCGACGAGAACAATCAAGACCGCTACCCCCTCGTAAACCCATGGACACCAGCTCCTAATCAGCCTCCAACTTGCATCATTAGTCTTCAAAAAAATGGAATTGAAATAAGCGAGGTTGAGATCGGAGAGTTCTTAGACATTTTTGCTGGCTATTCCATAGATGACAAGGGCATCAAACAAATACGCTTCTCAAGCGATGATGTACAAGACGGTATGCCAACCGGCAGATGGACAGATTGGTTTGACTGGGATGCCTCCCGAGAGGACTGGGATGCTTCAGCCAAGATTAAACGTTGGTCCTTTGCCACACCGGGGTACAAAGAGGTCTGGGCCGAGGCAAAAGACGAAGAAGGACAGACCAATCTCTGCTCTGACATCATCTTTGTGCCAGCTCCAGCATTGCCAGTACTTGTTTCCCCGCTTGTAACAACTCCAACCAAAGAAATCTACAATGTAGGAGACACTTTAGAGGCGGATTTCACCATCAAAAACATTGGAGATGTTCCTATTACTCTTGATGTTTTGACTGTTGGAGGAAGATTAAACGGATTTATTCCACCCGAGGGAGCCCCTGACTTCACTTTCCAATCAGTCACACTTCAGCCAGAAGAGTCACACGAATATCACGGGTCATTGACATTGACACAAATGGGTAATTATCGTTTCTTCGTTGCTTATCGAATAGATAATCCAACGCCAGAAGAGAAGAAACTGCTGGACGAAAACAACTGGAACACCTGTGTAGAATTGGGAGAGGGATTGACTCAAACAGACAGAGTGAAAAACATCCTAGTCTTCGAAGAAGGCACAGTGCCGGAAGATGTCAACGCTTTGCGAGATGAAATCGACCGTTTGATGAAACGACAGGACTATTATCCTCCATACCTTCTTGAAGCAGATTCATGGAATGACGCGGTGGCTACGCTCTGGGTGGACTTCACTTCGTTCATGCAAGGGACCAGATTTAGGGAAAAATACGACAATTGGTATCAAACTGGGTGGAACTACCGGTGGCTTAGGATCAGAGCCCTGAGAGATGCCAGTAGCTTTTTGGACAAAGGTGACATGACAAACGCAAAGAAGTATCTACAGAAATCTCACACGTATGACAAGCTATCTGGCATGAGCTTTGGTACTGCAGCCCAGATATTTGATGGATACATAGCTGCTGAACAGGCGAAACTGGAGGAAGTGAAGCGGTGGTGTGAAGTTGCCGTAAAACTTGGAATATCTATTGTCTTCCCTCCAGCTGCGCTCTGGGTTGATGTATTCTATACGGGCTTCGACTTTGCTTTCAACGCTGCGCTTGAGGGTTGGGATCAAGATGCGAAGGATCTTCTCATAGATGTGGTATTTATCGTGATTTTCAAGCAAGTAAAACTTGATACCCTTCACTACAACACGCTTGAGAGCTATGTCAACAGAGTTGCTGGAAATGTGCCACTTGACACTCTGCTTGAAAACAAGGAGTTTATGGCAGAGTTTGGAACCGAGCTTAAAGAGGTGATGCTCTATAGGATTGGAGAGGAAGTTGGAGAAGAAGATATCGAACAGATTGTTAGGTATGTTATTCGTTACTATGAATCTATGAAAGATTATTTTCAGATAAAGGGTAACTCCCCGATAGAGCTCAGAGTCGTCGACTCTGAAGGACGTGTAGCTGGCATTGTTAACAACAAGGTGAAACACGAGATCTCGATGTCACTGTACTACAACGAAACGGTGACAATACTCTTCCCGACTGACACATACCAAATTGAAGTGCTGGGCACAGACGAAGGAACCTACGGTCTGGAGGTGACGTCAAAGCAGAACGGTTCAATCAGTTTCTTCTATGCTACAGACATTCCAGTCTCAAGAAACGCATTCCATAACTATACCATTGATTGGGTCTCTCTCTCTCAAGGGGAAGAAGGCGTTACTGTTCAAGTGGATTCTGACGGCGACGGTGTCTTTGAGCATACTTTTACTTCAGACAGCGAGCTTAACCAAAGCGAATACCTGACTGCTATAGGACGAGACATCGCTGTAGTTGATGTTCTGCTCTCCACCAACGCAACCTACGTTGGAAGAACGGTGACCATCAACGTCACAGCGTCAAACCTCGGCAACACCACCGAAACCTTCAATGTCTCCCTCTACTACGACAACAACCTCATCAACACCACACTAATCGAAAACCTACCCCCACACACAAACAAAACCATAACATTCCACTGGGACACCACAGGCGTCAAACCATGCAACAATTACAACATAACAGCCAAAGCAGACATCCTCCTAGGCGAAACAAACACAACCAACAACAACCTCACAGACGGCAAAGTCAAAATCAAGATGATAGGCGACGTAGACGGCAATGGAAAAGTAGATATTCGAGACATAGCTATGGCTGCGAGAGCCTTCGGCTCCTACCCAGGACACCCAAGATGGGACCCCGACCTAGACTTCAACAACGACGGGAAGATAAACATAAGAGACCTAGTACTAGTAGCCAGAAACTTCGGAAAATGCATCTAGAAAACATTCATCATCTCTCTTTTTTTCTTCAGACGTACTCCTACACCCACCCTGCCCAATCACAATTAGTACATCTAACCTCCCCTGACTGGTGAAAGTTCACCTATTTACATCCTATTAGCCTCATATAGTAAACCTAGCCTAGACCAGTGTGCGTGTGTCTGCCTCTCCCTCCCTAGACGAGGCTATACCCGTCACTCTGTCCCTCCACACCTCCCTATCCAGAGCAACGTATATATTTGAAACACTTACGTTTTGTTTTAGGGGTCGTAGTCTAGCCACGACTTCGCTAAATCAGCGAGTCGCTGGAAAGGAATGACGACGGGCTCCAGAAATATTAAACGGGTTTGCTGACCGCTTAGCGTGGAATGAAGAGATTCTGGAGCGGTGAAACTAGAGAAACCCGTAGGAACAGCTTAAGATGCTGTTTCGGGTAAAGGTCGTCGGTTCAACTCCGACCGGCCCCACCATTAGTATAAACCGACCCAGTCAGAACATATTATCAACTTCTTGTTCTATCTGAAGAAGAAGGGAAACAGAAAGTCAACTCTTGAAGGATACTCAGATATTTTCAAGGAAAATGGGTCAAGCATAAGACTACTCCTATCAGAGATGAAGTTCCTCTTCCACTTAAAGGTACCTTATCCAAATTCACAAAGCTTGTTCAAGACTACTTGGATTTGATTAGTGAACCTAAAAGAGAAACTGTTCAAATTCAAGCGTCATAAGCATGGCAAATAGTAAACCATGTGACAGGCTAATGGTGTCACTGGTTCAGGAGTCAAGCTGAAAGCTACTATGGGAAATATGTTTTTAACACGCCTTTTTGCGTTAAGAGACTTTGTAGGAGTTTCAGATATTGAGAGCTTAGGCTCATACGTCAAAACCTAATGGAAAGATTATCAAGATAGATTGCTTGGGGAGAATAGATTGTTTATGGAATTACATCCAGCTGATATTGTTCAACATATTTCCACAGGTCAACTCCATAACTCATAGCAAGTTCTATAGTATCCCTGTCTAAGCCGTGCCATGCACCCCTCCAAGCCTTCGCAAAATATCTTTCAGCGTCATGAATCAGCAAGATGTTTCTTATTTCTCCAACAAAGCTCTCGTCAAACCAACGTGCACGTACACGCAGCCTCTTTTCTATATAGTCCTCAGGAATAATGTTTTCGAGCTTATCAAGAGTTTCTATACCCATAAGTGAAAGTTCTTTGATAACTACATCAGCATAAGGACCATATGGTTCAACACCCTTCTCAATCAGAGATTTGAATCTTCTGTCTGTATAAGTTCTTAACGAAGTAGAGTTTATAGGTATATACAAGTCTCCAAATTTTGCTTTTTTCAAAACACCCATCGCATATTTATCTATATCCCTAGATAATCTATCAAATTCCCTATCTATCGTTTCCAGATTTGCAGCAATAAGCGACAACCTTCTTCCCAAATCTTTTGGCAGAACACCCGCGAATTTGTAGTTTCTATCATGTTCAAATTCAGCCCATGCATGCTGAAGTATGCTTCTAACTTGAATCTCGAAAACATATTCTTTGAATAATCTATTCTCTGGCAGTCCAAGTCTATCTTTTCCTAGATTCGCAATATAATGTATTCCGCGATAACCTACTCTGTCAATACCTAGTTCTTCACTTTTATCGATGCTGTATTCGGGGCGTATCTCAAATGCCCGTTTGATTATTTTAGACACCTTCCTTGCGTCAGCGTCAGTATAAGTAATGACTCGAATCCCCGCCATATCCATAATCTCAGAACGTGGTTCTTTGTATTTTTCTTTTGAAGCTTTTTCTTTGTAGCTATCAATTCTTTTGCTCTGCTACTAACGCTGTGATAGTTGATTTTTTCTGAGCCCAATATTTCTCGAACTATAGATTCCACCTTGTTAGCTAACACTTGATAGAAAGGCCTGTTTTGGGAATACCACTCAACAGCTTCCTTCACTTTGGAAACATCTGCCATGAAGAAATCTCCGAATCTCATCTATTCTACATTAATTCCACTATTGCAGAATAAATGTTATCTTAGTAAGAGTGTTCGTTCGGTTTCTCCACCGTATTGGAATTTTTTTATCATTCCAACCTCATTTTGGTTTTCATAAGAGATCGTCTCTTAAAACTTCACATTGTAGATTCTGATAATTGGGTGATGCGTTCTTCAGTTATGTCATGAACCTGAGCAAATAGTCGTTTACTGTTTCAAGAAATGTCTCTTCCAACTCGATGCCATAATGCTCAGCCAACACGAATATACCATAAAGTAAATCAGACAGTTCCCTGGCTAACATCTCCTTCGTCTTCTGCTTATCAGGAGGCTTAAATCCCTCCAATCCCTTAACGACCCCTGCTACTTCACCAGCCTCCTCAAGGATATCTGTAACTATAACAAATGGATCCCAACTCTTCCCTCTAGCAACATCAAGTTTTTCATTAATCTTTCTAAAAATCTTCCACGAAACCTTCTGGGCTTCAAATAAGGTTAAAGGCATCTTAAGTCACTTTAAATACTTCTATGGTTACGCACAGAATTATTAATTATTAACTTAAATGATTTTGAAAGAGGTGGGTTCTAAAATGAAAAAGCCTGAAAGAAAGGTAAGGTTTTGTCCGAAATGTGGTTCCACTGATCTATTCTGGGCAAGTGGCTTGCCCCAATTATGGTCTGTTTGGGAGTGCAGAGAGTGTGGATACCGAGGGGTCATAACAATCGAAGACAGCAAACTAGCAGAAAAACTTAGAGAAGACTACAAGAAAACCTCAAAGAAGGAAGTTTAGAGTTTCTGTTAATAGATGTTGAGTCCATGTTGGCGACTTTTGGGGCAAAAACATTTTTGTTGATGGGGTTGCCCGCACCCATACCTAAAAGGGTTCAAGTATGCTTAAAGTGAGCGTGAGAGTTCGAATCTTTCCCGGGCTACCAAAACGACTATAACTCGGCTGTCTTTCGTTATGCTATGTTTTGGAGTCTGCTTCTGGTGCGGTGTTCAAATTGTGGAAAATGCTGTGAAAAAACAGAGATGGAGCTTTCAAGGAAGGACATCGAAAGATTAGAGGAAACGGGTTATCGCCCAGAAGAATTTGCAGTTATACATGATGGTGTGGTTCGGCTCAGAAACGTTGACGGATGCTGCTATTTCTACAGTCTCGCTGATAAGAAATGCCTAATCTATAGGAAGAGACCCTTAGGATGCTATCTCTATCCGGTTGTGTATCTAGCAAATGAAGGTGCCATAGTTGATGAATTATGTCCAATGGGACACACAATTTCAGAACAAGAATTGAGAACGAAAGCAAAAATCCTTGACAAACTCTTGAAAAAGATGGATGATGAAAGAAAGTGTAAATAGAACCCTATTTTCTGATATGCTCTAGAATGAGTTCTCAGGTGCACGCAAATATCTGCGTATCTGTGGATTTCATGTAGAAAAAGAAGCTACTGGTGACCTTCAAAAAGGTGGAGTAGTTGGCGTGAAAAGTGGTGAGAGCTTTCGTTAAATGGCTGGAAAATAATATTTCAGTTGGAAAAATTTTGCAAGACCATCCACTTTCTAGGAGAATAAAATTAGGCAGGGCGATGTGGAAAAACATTAAAGTTTTATTTGACCATTTCAGCGTTTGCAGCTCTACGGCCTACCCTCGTGATCTTTATTTTTACATGGTCTCTAGGCTTTGCGTTGGCAACGAATATTACGAAGCCTTGGATTCTGGCTATGCCTTCCCCTTGGCGGCTTGTTTCCGTTATGTCCACCTCGTATTCCTTTCCCATCTCAACTGGGCAAGGCTTAAAGCCTCCACCATAACCACGTCTTCTTTCATAACTCATAGGCAGCTCCCCTCCTTTCGCATTGGTGATGATGCTCACTTTATTCTTTGGCTACTTGGGCTTCCCGCGTTTTTTCGCCTCTTCTTTGGACTTAGCCTCCTTGGTTAAGGTGATTTCGATCGTTGAGACATTCCTTGCTCCGCTTTCGCCTTCTCTTGGTGGCATTTCTTCTGTTCCTATGGTGATTTTGCTTATGCCCAGGTCTTTCAGGAATCTGTGTCTGGTTATCTCGACGGCGTCGACGGCGGTCGTTATTGCTTGTCCCCTCGCCTTCAAAGTGACTTCCTCGGCGTTAGACCCGCTGAAACTTGTTATAATCCCCAACACATAATTCATCGGAGGCTTTCTACCAACGTATATGACGTTTGGTTCTCTACTCATTTTTACTTCCTCATTGTCTGCGTTGACCGAATAGTAGGTGAACCTCACATATTTAAAACATCCGCTAATAACCAAAATGCGCGCGCATGAGGATTTATTATGGTGATATGTTTATGGCACTTAACAACCTTTTTATGAGCCCACGAGCTTCTACCTCAAGGAGTTTCTGGGAGACTGTGGCTAGAACACACAAGAAGGGAGTTG
>CAZCYX010000041.1:0-14891 GCA_964503065.1 uncultured Candidatus Bathyarchaeia archaeon | reverse complement strand
TTTCAGGTCCTGAAGTGTTTGCAGTGGAAAATGAAGGAACGAAAAGGATGAGAAGGATTATAAGTAATAGCGTTTTATGTTTCATTTCACATCGCTTTCAAACTTGACTTGCCCTTTTAATAAGAGTTTTTTGGGACTGTACAAAAGTTATTCTTCTAGCCAGATTTGCGTGTGTGTTTTACCTAAGCATACAAACGCATAGACTTGACTAAGACATAGAAAAAAATATTGAAAGTTAGGTTTGTTATTTAGATTTTCGTAGTGCAGAGTAAATACGCGCACGCGCGAAGTAAATCGTTGTTGCGATAAAGATCACTGTCGTTTCGATAAAGACATACATCAAGTTAAGGGTGCTAGCTATTTCACCTCCAAATTCATACTTTGACTTCAGTTCGTTGAAACTGGTTTGCAGAGACGAATAATCAGAGAGAAGGCTGCAATAAGTAGAGTTCAAAGAATCGTAATTCGTGTGCAGATTGTCATACTCAGCTAGCAGTTTGTCGTAATCCATTAGAAGAGCACTATAATTTACATATAAGTCACTGTATCTGTTTTCCAAATCGTTATAGCTGGTTTGAAGAGAGTTATAGTCTACTAGCAGTTGATCATAACTACTTAACAATGAATTATAGTTTGCAAGTAACTGATTGTATGCTACCTGAAGGTCCTCATAGGGTTTGTTTCTTAGATAAGTAACTCTATGGATGTTTGAATCCTCAATAGACCGCTCCTGCCACGATGACTCTCTCCAAACTTTCCAAGAGCAAGTTATATGAGCGTGTATTAAGCCAGGGTCTACATCATCCGGAATGCTCACATTAAAGTACTGGTCCTCAACTACGCCCAAAGGCAAGTCCACATTCTCGAGAGCACGTAAACTTCTGGGCCATAAAATAGAGCCTTCAGACATGGAACCATAAATCTTGAAAATTACAGTAACATCTTGAAGGTCTTCCTTTGCCTCAACTATTATTCTTATCGTCATTATGTCGTTTGGATAAGCTTGCCAGGGGGCATAGATTTTGACATCCAAGCCTTCCCACTCTCCTAAATTCCAAATAAGTCTGGTTTCAATAGCATTGGTAGAAGATACGAAAAAGGTTAGGAGAAATATAAAAGCCAGAAATGCGATTATTCGTTTCAAGATATCATCTCCATTTTCATTTTCGGCAATATCTATTTCTGTTAGTGAAATTAAGAGTTGTGGAATAGATGTTTTCTTCGATGTCATCTAATATGCATAAACATCTCACACTTTCTGTCAGCAATATTAAGCGATGCAAGAATTTCTTTGGTGATTGCTCGTGCATTTAGAAAGGGAAATGCCAACTAACTGAGAACACGCAATCAGAGATTTAATGAGAGCAAATGAATGTGCTTTCACGTTATTTTGTAGATGTATAAATTTCTTCTCGTAAGATCAAGGCATTTCTACATCTTTAGTCATTTGCGCAGTAATACTTAATTAACAACTTCTTTTTTTTGGCACTATGCCATACCGTACTGCACAATCTGAGCATCTTAATTTGCAACTATTACTATAACTGATAGAAACTACTAAACTGCCTACACTGAACCTTTTTGCGCAATCATAACATTTTTGGAGTTTTGGGTTCTTAGAGATTCTAGTAAATATGCGTTGTGTTATTCTGTAAACTTTTAGCATACATTCACCATATTCCTGCGCTAACAAAAAATAGCCACTTAAAGGTAATAATATCTTGAGTGTAACGATATGGTAACAGAATATGAAACTCTTCTTCTTCTGTTCAATGCTTTTATGTATAAACAACTAGTAGCAAAAAATGAAACCCTTATTCTTTGCGTTGAAAAATCTTTTTATTCTCGGGTTGCAACTAAGATTGGGGGCTTTAGTTGAGGCGAAGGAATATTATTATAGTTCTTTACCTCATTCTAACATTTGGATTGGTAGCTTCAATTCCTTTTTTTCAAGAGGGCTCGTTCTTAGGGGCCTCCATGCTGGTAATATTTGGCGCTACATACATGTTTCTGACTATTGGAGTAGTAGCGCACTCAATGATATTCCCTGAAATTGTGCTGGGCAAAGACGAAAAACTCAACCCCGAAGAAGGATTTCAAGATTCCTTTGAAGACGTTATGAAAGTCTTACGTGAAGATGAGAAAAAAGTTTGTATGGCAATCTGGAAAGAAGGCGGAACTGCACTGCAAAAGGACGTGAGGTGGATGACAGGGCTCTCAAAAGTGAAAACTCATAGGGTGGTAGCAAGGTTGGCAAGTCGAGGAGTCATCACAGTAAGCAAGGAGGACAGAAGAAATCGATTATCGTTAGCTTCTTGGCTATATAAGAATAGTGTGGATAAAACTGTATGAGAATTAGGAGATTTGAATGAGATCTAGCACCCGAATACGTTGACATAATCTTTCATGAATACATGAAAATGCTTTAAAAATGAGCTAATGCACTCAAGCTTGATTTTCCCTGTTTTTCTCCTTAAGAAGATGAAAATGCTGGAAATAGGATAGCAACATGGTGATGAAAGAAATAAACAAATGCTAGGGGCCTAGTCACCAATACATTACCTCCAGTAAACATAATATAGAAGTTGTAAGGTTCATAAGATTTTAAGAAGTGTAGAGGTCACAATTTGCCCATCAAGTATGATACGAGGTCAGACCGTGTTAGAGATTCTCCAGTGGTGTCGGTAGTGATCCCCGCGTTTAATGAAGAATTAACTGTTGGGAAGGTGATTCAGCGTACTTGCCATGTGCTTGAGGAATTGAATTTTCCGTTTGAGGTCATAGTCGTAGATGATGGTTCTCATGATCAGACAGCCCTTGTATGCGAAAGGCGTGGTGCTAAAGTAGTTAGAAATGGGCACAAGATGGGCAAAGGGATAGCACTCCGTAAGGCGTTTGATGTTTGCCGTGGAGATGTTATAGTGACACTAGATGCAGACTGCTCTCATTGGCCCAAAGAAATTCCTCGTTTAATAGCTCCTATCCTTAATGACGGCTTTGACGTTACATTAGGGTCACGCATATTTGATTTGAGGAGTCCTTTAAAAGTTAGGATTCGTCATTTGGGCAACCTAATTTTTAGTTTTCTTATCTCTTTGTTTTCAGGGGAAAAAGTTCTTGATTCGCAGTGTGGTTTGCGTGCTTTTAGGAGTCATGTGGTGAAGGAGATGAATTTTTCGTCGCGACGCTTTGAGATTGAGTCTGAAATGTTGATTAAGCTTATAAAAAAGAAGTGTCGTTTTGTTGAGGTTCCTATTGGCGGCAAGTTTTCGCGTGCGCGTATGTCTAATGTTAATGTTCTTATTGATGGGTTGATGATTTTCTTAAAGATTTTGTCATGCAGTATGAATACGCGTGCACAGTTTAATACCTAGGAGGAAGTGCATGTATTTAGCTTTGATTCCTGCCTTAAACGAAGAGAAAAGCGTAGCAAATGTTGTCCAAGAGGCCAGAAAATATGTGGACTACGTTATCGTAGTTGATGACGCATCCGTAGATAATACCAGCGAGATGGCACAGTGTTCAGGAGCAATTGTAGTACGACTGTCCAAGAACAACGGTCTGGGTGCTGCCATGATCACCGGATTGAATTATGCGAAGAAGCTGAAACCAGACATTATCGTCACACTCGATGCAGATGGACAACATCAACCTAAAGATATCTGCAGGCTTATGAAACCTATTTTGGTTGGGAGGGCAGATTGGGTTCTTGGCTCACGTTTCCTTAAAAGATCGCCCTCAAATATGCCATTGATAAAACATCTTGGAAATAAATTCTTTACATTTATCACCAGCATTTTGTCCGGAGCAAGATTCACAGATACGCAAACCGGGTTTAGAGCTATAAGCCAAAAAGCCCTTTTAGCTTTAGACCTGAAGTCTAAATTCACATACACGCAGGAGATGATTCTTATTCTTAGTCTCAAAGGGTATCGTGGAGTTGAAGTGCCCATTGAAGTCAAATGTCGCAATCATGGTAACTCCAAAATCGCCTCGAATTTTATTGGATATGGTTTTAGAAGTTTCATAACAATTCTATCTACTTACATTCGGCAAAAGATAGTACGTGAATAAGATGGACATACTTCCTCTTTTGGTGACAATATGGTCAGTTGCGTTCACTTCATTTATTGCACTAAATTTTGGATACCTCTTATTTGCTTTTATCTTAGCTAAAATAAAAGGAAAGGTAGTGCAAAAATCACATACCTTTGCCCCTCTTATCTCGATTCTAGTTCCCTGTTATAATGTTGAATCCAAAATTGAGCGCAAAATAAGGGATACCTTAGAAATTGACTATCCTAGGAACAATTTCGAGATAATCGTTGTCGAGTCAGGCTCTACTGACGATACATGGACTGTACTTCTAAAGCACTTTTCCCATGGAGAGGTTGAACTTTTAAGGCAACCCAAAAGACTCGGTAAACCCTCTGCTATAAATCTTGGTCTTAAAGAATGCAAAGGCGAAATAATCGTATTGACAGATGCTGATGCAAGATTAGAAAGAAGAGCCATAAGAGAACTGGTTAAGAATTTTGCTGATCAAAGTGTCGGCGCTGTAGTTGGTAATTTAACTATAACTCAGGGCAAATCTGTAGCAAGTAAAATGAATCACTTGTTCTATCAGATTTTTAGGCAAAAGCTTAGAGCGTGGGAATCAATGTTCGATTCAGCGTCGTTTTGGTCCGGTGAACTATGTGCTTTTCGCAAATCTATACTGGAAAAGATAGATGAGGACATAATCAATGATGATAGGTATATTCTGCTTAAAGTAAGAAGTGCAGGATACCGATCTATTTGCGAAGTTTCATCCCGTGCTTATGAACCTGACGCAGAAAGTATTTCGAGCCAAATATCGCATAAAAGGCGAACAACTGCGGGAACGATCCAGGGAACGCTTAGGTTTAAACATATGTTATTTAACCCAAAGTACGGTTTGTTTGGAATGTTGATACTGCCATTCCATTTCCTGAGGGTGATTTTGCTTCCGATCCTTCTTCTAATAGTTGAAGCGTTGAGTCCTTTCGCTATTGCCACATTTGTTATGTGGTCTCCTGTGGGCGTGTTCTTTTTGGTAGCTGTAATAGTTGCCCTACTTTTGCCGTTCTTATTCAAGAGCGGACAAAAATTGTTGTATTCGTTTTTTTACGGTTTTATTGTTCAAATAGCAATACTGGTTGGTATGGCTGACTATGTCCTGAAAAGGCAAAGCGTTTTATGGCCCCAAATAACTAAGCCATAAAGTCCCTTCGACATTACAAGGCTGCAAGTAACCGAAACTTCACGCAGTAAGTTTCGAGTCAAATGAGGAAACACGTACAGGCTGATCTGAAATGCGTTGACAATAAGTTACAAGCTGTTACTTATTTCATTGACCCATTATGCCTATCGATATAGACCGAAGAAAATGGTACGTAAGTTGCATTAATTCCAGAATTAGAAACGTTAAGGCGCGTAAAACTATTATACTATACTCCAGAGGTTTTTCATGGATTCTCGTCTAGAGGTATGAAAGATGAAGTTTATCAAACCACAAAGAAGTATTATCGAGAAGTCAGAATATTGGTTATACGAGAATCCAGTTGCAGGAATATTTTACTGGAGCCGATTGAAAAATGTCTTTGAATATCTCAAGAAAAGAAAATGGGAAGTAATATTGGAAATAGGTTGTGGAGACGGTTTTTTTTTACCTAGTTTGTGTCAAATCAGCAACAGAGTTATTGGTTCTGATATTGAGGAGACATTTAACTACAGTAAAGAACGCACGTTAGGAAAAATAGAGAAGAGTTACGCAAATTTGGAACTTAAAAAAGCTGATGCTAGAATTTTGTCTGATTACATCGATAACGGTTCATGTGACGTTATTGTGGCAATAAGCGTTTTGGAGCATATCAATGACTACAAGAGCGTAATTGAGGAGGTATGTAAATGCTTGAAGCCCAATGGAATCTTTGCGTGTGTACTTCCCTTAGAAAACTGGTTTTATAGATTAAGTAAGAAATTTCTTTGGTATGTGGCGGCAGATTATCGTAAGCATTATTATCCACACAAAAACTACAATCACCGTGACATCAGAAAAAAGTTATGCGAAAATTTCAAAGAATTTGTAGGGCGCAATTGTCCATATGGTATTCCTCTCTATTTCTTGGGGATTTACTTCAAAAACGAATTACACATGTTGGATTAAAAGGCAACAAATTTATTTACATCTCAAGAACATAATTCCATCATTGTCACATTATTACTCGACAACTCTACTTAGTCAGCTTCAGAAGAACTACAGCATATCTAAATTTTGAAAGTCGAATGCTTGATGCTTCATTTTTTGACACTGGCATCCAAAAATCGTCTTTAGGCATAAAGTATTCTTGTTTTTCCACCTTTAAATCGCCTATAGAAGTTGTCTCAACGCTGTTCTATCGTAAACTCTATGAAATGGTCGGAAGATTTGAGCTTCTCCAGCATACGGGATCGTCATCAATATTTTGCCATTTGGCTTCAGAATCCGTGTCATCTCTTCAACCGCCTTTCGGTCTCCTGTCGGGTCTTCGTCCGAACCGTACCTCTGTGATAACCCAACATGCTCTATTGTAGAAACAGCAGTTATTCGGTCAAAGTAATTTTTAGGAAAAGAAGTGTGCCTTATGTCTCCAGCAACAAACTTGAAGTTAGGATTTTTCATTGGATATTGTCTTACATCAATTCCATACACCTCATAGCCTAAAGCAACAAGAATCAGTGGGAAGAAACTTCCAACACAGCCTACATCCAGTATCTTGCCCTTCGTCAAATCGAGATTCCTGAGAACAAATGGATACTCAACATATCTTTCATTAGGCCTAGGTTCATACTGGAACAGAGAAATAGCGATTTCACGCCCAACACTAACGAAAAACTGACCTAACTTAGATATAAATGAGCTCATGAGGCATTACTCCTTTCTAAATGCTTTCGCAATCATTTGTCACTTTTAAGGAACCGTGCCCACAACAAATTAAGTTTTCAATAATTAGACTTAATATATTCTGTGTACCGCTTATCAGCTTCAATAGCACCATTCAACAATGGAGACTTTCCCAGATATCTGAGATATCTTATGTCTTTAGGAAGACACTCTCCTTTAATTCCTTCACGGGCGTCCATGAGAGCAACATTCCATTTGGTGTTTGCGCCCCTATGGACTTCATTAAATGATATATTGTTTTTTTCGCAGAGAACCTTTAACTGTTCTACGAAAGCAATCTGAACAAATCGATAAGCGTTTTCTGCAATTTTGACTGTTTCTGCGACTTCGAGACTTGTTACGCAATACAGAGGAATTTCCAGAATTTCATAAAATTCTTTTGCTCTAATTAGACTGGCTTTATCGAGGGCACCGACCACCCTGATTTGCTTGATCCCGTGGTCCTCTGGGTTTTCTGACCAGTATCTGTGAGGTACGTAAACTAAAGATACAGCATCAAACACTTCTTCTGCTATTTTGCGGCAAGTTCCAACTGAAACAGTGCTCTCGATACACACTAAAGGATTGTTTCCTTTCTTCGAAATATTCTTGCATGTATCAAAAACGTTAGACATGTCAGGTTCTTTATCTTTCCAGCCAGTATTGACACATATAACATATTTATCGCATTTGGGAACCTTAGACCACTCGTTGAAAACATCAAAGGGGCTGGACTTTGCTGTTTTATTCTCATCGATGTCGTAACCGTAAACAGAAAAACGGTGGTTTGAGATATAACACGCAGTGGGATACCCAACTGTTCCCAGACCAATAACACAGACCTTATCAAGTTTATTCTGATCATATTTCCTCTTTATCGTTAATGAAGATATTCCTTTCATATGAAACCCTTCTAGGGAACCAACGTGTTCCTTTTATTTTTCCTAAAGCTATATTTATAATTATCACGTAAGCGGAAATTAAAAATTCCATGCTCCTTTTTTTGGGCTGTATTTTTTATTTATTCGCGCGTAAGTGTCCATCAATTCTTTATGGCTTATTTTGTTGATGGATTATTTTAGGCCTTCTCTAGATTCCATACATGAACATACAACGCTGCCGCTAATGTGCAGGCGGCTGGCTACAAGACTGCCTTCACAATGCTTGCCTTCCTGTTTAACTAGCCCCAAAGCCTTTTTCAACGGAAATAACTGGGAAAGAATAAATGACACGTGCGCTACTTCAATTGAAGTCAATGCAATCTGTTATTCCCAAAAGTTTAAGAAAGTTATGGTTCAACAAGCATGATAAATTGTGATGTGAGACGTACGAGGGGGCTATGGTGAAAAGAATTTTGATACCGCTATGTTTGTTGGCTATCATTGTTTTGGATCTGGTAGTTTTATTGCCAAGATATATAAATTTTGAAGCCCTCGTAGGCTGGGATACACCAGTCTATATTTGTCTTGTTAGAGCTATTGGTGAAAGGGGCGTTGGTGTATTCGTAGAAGAGAACTTTTATACTCATCTATACTCTTTTTTCGGATTTTTCATCAATGAACTATTGGTTTATGACCCTTTCCTGACAGAAAGAATATTACCAATAACATTGAATATAGTGGTAGTTTTGTTTTTAACCTATGTCATGCAGAGAGTTTTTAGGGATTATAAGCTTTCTATACTTACTGCGTTATTCACTGCAATCTCCCCTAGCTTGATAAGGATGACAGCTGATCTTCGAAGGAATTTGATGGGTTGCATCTTCCTTCTGTCGACTTTATTGTTGATTTATGAGGTGCGTAAGAAGCAATCTTTGAAACTTTATACGGCACTCTTAATCTCTTGGGCATTACTAATCGCTACGCATCTTGAAACAGCCTTCTTTCTCATATTGGTGTTTATAATATACGAAGTTTTAGTCGTAAAGACTTGGAAACTTGGCTTTAGAAAGATATTGTTCGATTATTTGTGGGTATATGTTCCACTTATACTGTTCTTCTTACTTTTCTATCCGTATTCACTCCAATTCATGAGATTTTTTTTGGAACAGGTTCTGTATAAACAAGGGCTTGGACCAACAACAATTACGATTAGTGAAATATTACATTACCTTTTGCTACTAGGCGGTGTGAATATCCCGTTTGTCATAATTGGGTTGTTTGAAAGCATCAAGTTTGCCAAGAAAAAAGTGCCATACGGGTTCATAGTTGTTTTCTCCATATCCGCTTTCATAGTTGGAATTACATTTTCCGGATTTGTGGAACGTGGTCTGCTGTTCTTTCCAAGTGGTATTTTAGGTGCATTGGGCTTTCTGTCCGTATATCGATACTTAACCCGAATTGAAATGGGCGCTTCCAAAGCTATACATTACACTATAAAGAATAGAAAGAAGCTTCTGGTAACAATGATTTTCGTCATACTAATACCACTCGACATCTATGCTGCTGATGTTTCGGCTATCCGTTGGCTTCACCCCTACATTCAGGATAAAACATATAAAGATCTTAGATGGCTGGCTATACGAGTCCAAGAACCAGTAGTGATTATGTTTAAACGAGAGTCGCCTTGGGCTGGAGGGACTCTTGAAATGTACCGAAACTGGATTGAAGCAACGTTAGGAAGCAATTATGTGTATGTCGGTAAACTTTACTCTCTGTTGCATGGTTATCGAACCGACTTTAATCATCGGGCGCTTGAAGATTTTTCATTGGTAACTTGGAGCGAACTTATTCAGGATGGTGTAGTAGGAAATTTAAATAACCATCCTGTTGTAATCCTAGACGAGTTCTACTCTTCTTCCATTACACAGTATGAAAGAGGATTGCTTGATGAGGTAAAGCCAGGAATATATGTGTTAAAGGAGAATTATATTGAACTCACCAGTTATCTATACTCAGTACGGCTCATACCATATCTCGACCTATATAGTAGTAGCAACGAATGGTATATAGCTGACAAAGAATGGGCTACTACTGGTTACATTCTCGAAACCTACAACATGAATCCCGATAAAATTTTTTACATTATGTTTAGAGTTCTTCTGTTGTCGAACGTTAATTATTCACTTAAACTTAGATTGTTGGATGTGAGATCCTATAACGCACCAGTGGAGATCTTGTTCAACAACTCGTTTTTATTCGAGGTCATGTATAGCGGAACAGAAAAAGCAGTTGAAATAAGTGTTCCGCTAGGAGAAGTAAGTTCAGGTTTTCATGAATTAACATTGCGTATATCTGATCTTACTCGTCCACAAATGTTAGTTCTTGACTACATAGAGTTCACTGCTATGACTGAGTGATGGAAAATGAAAGTTGTCATGTTAACAAGAGTTGCTTCTCCTTTTCATATATATGGTGGCATGGAGAAATTTGTATATTATCTAAGTGAAAATCTAATCAAAGAAGGAGTTGATGTCACGGTTGTCACCTCATCGAATAAAAGTGAGGTGAGAAAGGTGAATGGTATTAAGTATATACTGATCCCCCCTTTAGTAAAATATGTACATACATCAATTCCCCATTCAGTGAGAGCAGCGGGTTTGTATTTCCGATATAACCTATTCAATTTCGCGGTAGCGAAACGCCTAAAGCAAAGAAGCTTTGATGTTTTGCATAGCTACGAAATGTCTGCTCAAAGGTATCTTCAATTTAGGAATAAATCTCCGACAATCGTTCAGGCGTTCGATAATGAACTTTGCAAAATCGAAGGATGGAAGAGAATTTTCTATTATCCATCAATGCAACAACTACGGTATTGCATGGTGAATTGTGACGCAATTGCAGCTGAAGGGGAATTTCAAATCCAGGAAATAATGGTACTCTTCGGTGTTAATAGACGAAAGATAATTATTATTCCGGTAGGAGTGGATTTATCTCTAGCAAAGGAAAGTCTAGAAACAAACTACATATCGCGTGAAGAACTTGGCTTAAGTGATAACGATTTTGTGTTGATATCGGTAAACAGATTTTCACGTGTGAAAGGCATTAGCTACTTGGTGGATGCGTTTAGAATTGTTAAGTCACAAGTTGAAAATGCTAAACTTTTGCTGATTGGAACAGGACCCGAGGCAGGCAGAATCAGAGAACAAGTGTGTAAACTTGAACTTACTGAAAGTGTGTTACATCTTGGGAATTTACCTGAATCTTTGCTTTATAATTGTTACAGCCTCTCAGATGTTTACGTTTCACCCACTCTTCATGACGATTTTATCATGGGCATATTAGAGGCGATGGCATGTGGATTGCCAATAATTAGTACCGGACAGAGTTTTGTTGTCCACCAAGGAATAAACGGTTATGTAGTTTCAAAAAAAGATCCCAAAGGTATAGCAAGCGCCTTATTAAAGATGTACGATGAAGACAAATGTAAGGTCATGGGTAATATGTCGCGGACAATCGTTAAAGACTACGACTGGAAAATCATAGCAAGAAAAGCCATTAAAGAATATGAACGGTTAGTTTAGACAATCTAATAACGACTCAAAGATATTAAATCAACCTTTAAAGGCTTTTTATGGAATTTCGACAAAAACAACTGTGCACATCTCTATGCGCGCACCCGTTTTGCACGCAAAGCGCGGTTTTCAGGGTTTGTGCGTCAATAAGCTTGCTAATCCTACAATTACTAATAGGGCTCCTGTTACTAGAGAGAAAGTTCCAACCCACAATAGATCCTGATATGGATAGAAATGTTCATTCATATACGTAAGCCGATACAGTTTCGCAGTGGAATAGTTTCTGCAAAAAGTAGCATTAAATAATTCAAAAGTGTAGTATCCCGGATCAATTATTTGAAAGTACGCATCACTGTGCTTCCACTCCTTGAATTGCTCCGTGGTCGCTAAATTGAGGATAACTATCTGGTTTCCGTTGATATCTGAGACTGTGTAGTAAGCATCGGCGTAGTTATGAACCCACAACCAAACTCGCAAATTATGTCCTCCAGTTGACAGATTGAGAGTGAAAGATGCCACAGATGCTCCTGCTCTTTGAGCCACTAAACCCCAATCTTGTCGCTTATTGATCTCCACACGATTAGACAGTGCAATTCCAACAAACCCCAGGGTTATCAGACTTGCTCCAAGACCAATTATTAGTATGCGATACGTGTTTTTCAAACTTTTCACTCCAACAGTGTGCCTGCATTAACTCCGTTTCTAAACATTTCCGTAATTCATAAAAGCTTACTTATATATGCATATGCTGAACCTTAATCAAACCTCCTAATGCTTATATATTCTTTATCCTAGTATTCTTATATTGCGCATGAAGGTTTTGTCTAATTTTTCTACTCAGAATTACCACGGCAAAATATGCATGTATAGACACAAGGTAGAAATCCATAAAAAAGTTAACCTTAGGGGAAATTTATAAACAGAGTAGTTCCAAAATTCTATTCTTGAAAGGGGAAGTGACCAGAGTGAATGTAAAGATTCCTGTCGCTGCGCCAAAGTTAGGCGAAAAAGAATTAGAGTACGTCACTGAATGTGTTAGATCTTCTTGGATTTCTTCTCTAGGGAGATATGTTAGAGAATTTGAGGAAAAGTTTAGTGCTTATTGTGGAGCTAAGTATGGAATTGCTACTTCGAGTGGGACTACAGCTTTGCATTTAGCCTTGGCAACGATTGGTCTGAAGAAAGGAGACGAGGTAATCATTCCCTCATTTACTATGATTGCAACCGCTAATGCAGTAACCTATACTGGGGCAAAACCCGTGATAGTTGATTCCGAACCAAACTACTGGAACATCGATACAAACAAGATTGAACAGAAAATAAATAAGAAAACAAAAGCGATAGTTCCCGTGCACACCTATGGCCATCCAGCTGATATGGATCTAATCCTAGACCTAGCAGAGGATCATGGATTATACACTGTTGAAGACGCTGCTGAGGCCCACGGGGCTGAGTATAAAGGAAATAAGACAGGGGGACTTGGAGACATGGGTTGTTTTAGTTTTTATGCGAACAAGATAATCACAACTGGTGAGGGAGGAATGATCGTGACAAATAATGAGATGTTGGCAAAAAAGGCAAGGACTTTGAGGGCTCACGCATTTAGTGAAGATAGGCATTTCTGGCATAGGTATGTAGGTTTTAACTATCGAATGTCTAATCTTCAAGCTGCTGTGGGTCTTGCACAGTTAGAAAGGATTGAGGAGTTTGTTAAGATCAGGAGGAAAAACGCAAGATTTTACAACTCCTTATTGGCAGATGCTGAAGGAATTACGCTTCCACCGGAGGCAAAATGGGCAAAAAATGTATATTGGATGTATTCTGTTTTGATTGAAAATGCGTTTGGGATCGGTAGAGACGAAATGATGAAGCGATTGGAAAATACGGGAATAGAGACTAGGACGTTTTTTTACCCTATTCACGTTCAACCTATATATGCCAAACGCTACCGTAACAAAAAATTTCCTGTTGCTGATGAGTTATCTCGAAAAGGCGTGAATCTGCCATCTGGAACAACATTAGAAAAAGAGCAGATTGAGTATATTGTTAAATGCATAATTTCTGCCAGGAGGTGATAATAGAGTGTTTATCCCGTCGGCAAACGTGATGGTTACAGGTGGAGCGGGATTTATAGGTTCTGCATTAGTAAGAGAACTATTAAAGGAGAGGGCAAATGTAATTGTATACGATGATTTTTCTAGCGGCGATTTATCTAACCTGAAAGAAATTGAGGGTTTAGTTAAAATTATCCAAGAGGACATCTTAGATTCACAGTTCGAAAAAGTTTTAGAGAAAAATCATGTAGATTTTGTCTTTCATCTGGCGGCTGAGCCCTTTATCCCTTATTGTTATTATCGCCCAAGCAGATTCTTTGAGGTCAACGCTAACGGAACATTAAAGGTTTTGCTTGATTGTAAAAAAGCAGGTGTGGAAAGGATATTATACTATTCAACTTCTGAGGTGTATGGTACAGCAAAATATGTCCCTATGGATGAAAATCACCCTACCTATCCATTATCTACATACGCTGCAAGCAAACTAGCTGCAGACAGGCTGTGCTATACGCTTCACAAAGAACAGAATATTCCAGTTGTTATCTTAAGACAATTTAATGTTTATGGACCCAGAGAAACGCAACCTTATGTAATTCCAGAGATAATATCGCAAATGTCGAAGATAAATAGGCTCAAGTTAGGTAATATTAAAGCAAGAAGAGATTTCACTTATGTTGAGGATGCTGCAGAATGTGCAGTCTCATTAATGAAATGTGATGAAGCAGTGGGGGAGGTCTTTAATGTAGGGTTTGGCACAAACCATAACATCGAAGAGATTGCTTACACTATAGCAGATTTGATGAACGTTAACGATATAGAAATAACAGTTGAACCTAACAGATTGAGACGCCTGGATGTAGAGAGGCTGTTGTGTGATTCTTCTAAGGTGTATGAGTTTATTAAATGGAAACCAAAAATAGATTTTAAGAAGGGCTTGAAGCGGACCATAGACTGGTTTAGAGAACATGATTGTAGATGGATATGGGAAACTAAGATTGGCAGTGAAGATCAGTTGTGGAGAAGTCATTAGATGTGAGATGGGTATAATTGAGCGGAATTTTCCAGACTTATGGAAAATACTATGATTTGATCTATGAAGACAAGGATTATGAAAAAGAGTGTTGCTATATAGAGAATATTTTTAGTCGTTTTTCTAAGCTCAAGCCCACTAGGATTCTCGATATTGGGTGTGGCACAGGTGGTCACGCTATTCTTTTGGCTAGAAGGGGTTACGATGTTACGGGCGTTGATGTATCAAAGGTGATGGTAGATATAGCTAAAAAGAAAGCAAAAGATGTCGATGGCAGCTATGCAGATTTCCATGTTATGGATATGAGAAAGTTGAAACTTGATCAGAAATTTGATGCGTGCATTTGTATGTTTTCTGGCATAGATTATTTACTTACATATGAAGATCTTCGAAGAACTTTGCGCCATGTAA
>CAZCYX010000040.1:0-14988 GCA_964503065.1 uncultured Candidatus Bathyarchaeia archaeon | reverse complement strand
AACCAAGCCACACCTCTAACAGTCAAGGAATCTAGAAACAAGTGAGATAAATAACAAAGTTTGTCTTTTCAGTTCTTCAAATCGTTTTGAAGCAATGAAGTAAAGCTGGTCTCGTAAAGTGTTTCCCACAGGCTTTAGAATTTGTAAACTTTGGATTTTTTCAGCTAGCTCCCTATCCTCCAAGGTTTTATCAGCCCATTTTTGAAAGTCGCCTCGATAGAGATGAAATTCCAATGATTTGATGTTTACCTCTTTGATTTTTCCTATGAATTCCTCAAAAGACGCTGCGCTCATTCCAGTATAGTTGCCGATTGATGTAAAAAAATAAAATGCGTTCTCTCTTGGAAGTTTTCTGAGGATCCGAGAGCTAGAAGAAAAAGTTCTCACATGGATTCCCCCATTTCAGAAATGGTGTGGCAATTAATTATAAATAATCTTCTATGCTTAGGGACGTTCATTCAAGTTCTGACCTCCTTTGATGAAAAACGTTCCTCTTTGTATCTTTTAGTAACTATCGAAGTTCGAATCCTAAGTACTCCAGGAAGAGGAGCCACTGAGTGGGCAATGAACGAGTGGAGTTTCTCTTGATCTTCTGCAATTACCTTCGCGATTATCAATAATTCTTCAGAAAGGGACGTGAAAACTTCTAAAACCTCCCTAAATTTCGACAGCCTCTTTGCTACACTTTCGCTTTCTTTTGGGTCGGTAAACACTGTCATAATTGCTGTGATGTATTTTGCTCCAGCCTTCTCCAAGTTTACGATTGCGGTGTATCTCTCGATGATTCCTTGTTCTTCCATTTTTTTGATCCGATCGTGAACTGTTGAATGTGCTACTTGAAGGTGACGACCAGTTTCCATGTATGTCTGCTTAGCGTTCTCTTGCAGAACTTGAAGAATACGCCAATCTAGATCGTCTAGAATATTTCCTCGGTTTTTCGTCTTCATATCTCCGAGTCCTCAAGAGACTAGATTATCCTTTATAGGAGTTGTTATCAGGATTTATTAACCTTTAACATCGAAACAAACATGGAAATCATCGGAAAATTTAAGGAAACAACGGAAATCTTTCCACATTCTTCCAAAAAATTGAGATCTTTTCTGTAGTTTTGCGCAGTTTTTGTTAAATAAGTTTAAATTAGTCGATAGAAAATAACTCTAGAAGTAAAATACTTAGGAAACCTTTGTTATGACTTTAACCTTAAACATCCCAAAGGTTTGGGAGATTCTTAATAGTTTCAAAGATTTCTGCCAATCAAAAGGGTGGAAGACCTCAAAGCATGAGGATTGGGTTATGGCTGACAACAAGTATCACAACTTTTTGTGGGCTCGAAAAATCCATCCGTCTACATTTCGGAAAGTCGCAATGAACCATAAATGTGCTATTCGTGAAGGTGTTTCCTACCAAGTTGTGAAGACTGCGTGCACGGCTTGGTTGTTTCCAGAAAAGCCTCCAAAAATGTTAATGAAAATGGTGATGGATAATGAAAAACTTTTGAAAGGCACTGCAATTTATGATTTAAGTTCGGTGTGTGCAAATAAGCCCTTCTGCTGGAAGTTAAATAAAACGGATAGTGTTGTTTTTCGAGAGTTCGAAAGGTTTTTGCAAGAGAATTGCGGAATCGACGTTAAGCCGACTTGACTAAGTTGTATTTCATATTCTTTTTTTTAGTACTAGATTCTTTATAATGGTTGGTCAAGGTTTTGATATGGAAAATATTTCTTTAGGCTTTAGTAAAGATATTCCAGCGTATTTGCCAATTATATCAATACGTAGTATTTTGTCGGGATTTTCAAGGTCAACTTTTTCGTCAATGAGTTCTGCTATTTTTTTTATAATTTCTATTTTGTGTTGTTGGATGTATCGGCGTTTTTCTATGGTCAAACGCCATTTTTCGCCTCTTTGAATTCTATTTTTGAGTTGGTTGACTCCTTCTTTCATAGACTCTATATCTGAAGGCGTCCAGAGATCAACTGGAACCCATTTAAAAGTACGTTGAATAACAGATGGGTCTTGGTTAAAAATTTCTCGTAAACATCGAACAACCTCTCTAGAACCTAAGCATGTTTTCACTCCAATTATTCCCTTTGCAATTGTACGTCTGACGTATGGATTTTTGTCACCAAGTCTTTTAAGAAGATGAATTATTTCGCCTTTCGCTTTTCCGAAATTATCCCATGAACAAGAGACAAGAAGATTAAAATCGTACATTCTAGACCTAAGTCAACATTGATTGTTTATAAGCTTATAACCTGTGAGGAAGCTTTGATAAGCAACATGCGTTATTTTCTAAAAAGGGAGATAAAATGACTGAAAGAAAGGAAGAGGAGAAACTAAAGAGGATTGCTGAGCTTCGGAGCATATTGGAAAAACGGATAAGAGAGACAGAAACGGAATTGGAGGGATTACGAGTTATACTCGAATTCGTCGATGCCAAACTGTTGGAGAAAGGATTCAAAAGGGCTGAAATAGGAAAGCCAGCTCCTGCACCTCCAGTGCCTGTGGAACCTGCAATTGGGTTTGAGGAGACAGTTCCTTTAAAGACTGTGGCTGGTGACTTATTGGCAAATTTATACGTGGCAGAGGACTCTGTGCGAGTTGTTCCAGCGGAGGATAAGATATTTGATGTTAATACTCCACCTTTTATGCCTTTTCTCGTAGAGCGAGTGCTAACGAAGATGCAGGAGGTAGATCAGGAAACCGCGAGAACAGGCGAAATCACTCCAGACAGAATATTTTCCTACAATATTGTTCGTGATGGAGACGTAATTCGGGAAATCGCCATTAAGAATGTTGGTTCGGAGAGATTGAGGGAGTTGAAGTCCACTGTTAGATGGACCCTTGAAAAGATGTACGAGAAGGCACAGACTGGTTAAATGTGTCTGACTAGTCTAAGAAGATATTTGATTCGTCTTTCTTCTCTGTTGTTTTTCGTGAAGATGATTTGTAGGTTTCTGATCCACCTTCTTTCTCTCCGATTCTGCATCTTCTTCTTTAGTATCTCATAAGTTCCATAGTCAATGTGAACGTAAGTTTTATTCAAAATCTTGTCTGTAGAAGTGAAAGTGGAGGAGTGGTGAAACTGCCTATTTCTTAACACCACTAGACGAATAGAGTCGTCTTGAGGATTTGCATTAAAAAGCACTGAATTCACGCTTTTCTTTTCCGAGAGCCTTAGCGCCTCTCTACGAGCCAACTGTTTAAGGCTTTGCTCATCTTTTCTTTCGGTCACTAATTTCTCGCCTAAGAATTTCTTGATTTGGATGGGTTGCACTTCAATGTCGTCAACGAAAGGGAATTCGTCTTTAACAATGTTTACAAAGGGAGTATCTTTTTTAGTTAAGATGATGCCGGAGACTGTTTTTCGATTTTCTGAGAGCCAGACTAATGTGACTTTCCAATTATGTTGCAGATAGTTGGTTAGTTCTTTGACGTGTGTTTCATTGACATCTTTAAGTGTAATTTTGAATTCTTTAGTCAGTCTCACTTTTGGAATGATGTTCCAGAATACATATTTTTTGATAATTTCTTCATTTTCGAGTTTTCTTCTTCTTTCGGACACGACTTGCTTAGAGACGCCTAATATTTTCGCTATTTTTGTGTTTGTTAGTTTAGGGTTTTCGATGAGTAATTGTATGAGTTGTCTGTCCTTTTCAGTTATAAACTCGTTATGTTCAGTTTTTGGCGTTGCTTTCCCCAGATAAGTTTGGTGTTTGTCAATATATTTTTGAAGGTTGACATAGTCAGTCCCAACGAATAATAACTAATCTAACGGTCACAGAATAGTGGTGAGAAAATGAAAATAAGAAAGATAGACCTTTCCGAGTTAGATCATATCGTTAAGTTGCTGGTCGAAAAGTGTCCTAAGGAAGATGTTGAAGAGCAGAGGGAGCATACAGAGTGGCATCTAAAAGGTTTCCCTGAGTTCTGCCTTGCCGCCGAAGAAGATGACGAGATCGTGGGGTTCATAATTTCGCATCTGCACGAGAACAACTTGGAGATAGAGGAGCTTTACGCCAAAAGGGAACATGAAAAAAGTTGGAAGCCTCTCTTAAAAGAGGTGTTAAAGAAGATTCCAAGGGTGGATACCATATCAGTGTGGATAGACGACTTCCAAGAACTCATAAGACAACTGGAATAGAATTATTACAATATGCCTTTGCGCACGATATACCAAGTAAATAAGCCCAAAACGAGCCTATTTCCGTTGTTAACTCATCTGTAAGGTCATCGATGAGACTCTCCAATTTATGCTCTAACTAGGTGCTTCGCAACCCGTTTGGTGGACAAACAAGGGTTCACGTGTTTTGAAGAAAAAAGAATAGATGGTTATGGGTCTGTTTCTCCAAAATGTGTTGCTACGAGGGCTATGTCCCGTATGTTGATTTTTCCGTCTGGCACGCCTATTGTGGGTCCTGTTAGGTCACAGTTTGGGTCGAATCTTGGGTCTGGGTATTCTACGCCGAATTTGCTGGCTACGAGGGCTATGTCGCGTATGTTGCATTTGCCGTCTGGCCATCCCCCTGTCTCCGGTGGACCAGTTATGTCACCGATCATAGCAACTATTATCCAGCCGTCTGTTAGGCTGTTGTCTGTTATGTTTGTTTCACCTGGAACTGAGGTAGCATTAGCACTTATTGTATAGTTGCCCTTGGCTATGCCCGTTGTGTTCCACGTGAAGCTGACTGTTGTACTTCCCCCGTTTGTTAGAGTAACGTTTTGTGTCTCTATTAGAATGCCAGTGGCATTTCCTGGGCCGTAATATGCCGTCACATTGAAAGTTTCTGTGTAATTGCCCCAATTTTCAATAGCTACGTTAATGGGTGCATTGTGACCCTTTCCTGCTACAGTTTTGTGGGGTATAACGTCTGTTATCTCGATTTCATGCTTTAGAAATATGATTTTCACGAAGCCATCTATTAGGATGTTGTCTGTCGTGTCGATTTCGCTAGGAACCGGGGGTGCCTCAGCCGTTATGGTGTACTTGCCTATGGGAAAGCCAGTGGTGTTCCATGTGAGGGTGATAGTTGTAGAGTTTCTGCTTGTTAAGGTGATCGTTGTTGTCTGAATGATGATTTCGTTAGCGTATACAATTACGTTGAAGTTTTCAGTGCTGATGCCGTAATTTACTGCTTTGATACTCATGTTCAAGTTGTAGCCTTCGACTACCGTTTGAGACATTGTGACGTTAGTTATTCCAATATCATGGGGGCCACCATAAGGCTTCATAAGGGGATAGCGATCTCGATTGTACGCATCTATATCATAGGGTTTATCTCCTATTCCGTCACTGCCAGTCACGTTCTGATAAAGACCACGAAACAAGTCTACGTCAGCATAGTCGCTCCAGTAGTTTCCACCGCTGGGATAATCATCATCCCAAGTGTTAGAGCACCAACATGTCGTCTGAATTGTGTTGCCGACAATACCATTATGATAAAACACGTTTTCAGGAGAGTGACTAAAGCTGATACCCTGGAGGTTTCCTCTTATGTCGTTGCTAGCTACGATATTTCTATGCGAAAAGTATAGTTCGATGCCATCCCGGGCGTTGCTGGCTATTGTGTTACCGCTTATCGTGCAACTATTAGAATTTTGTATCTGTATGCCGTATCCATTGTCTGTTATAATGTTGCCTGTTATGCTACTGTTGTTGGAATCTTGGAGGCGTATCCCGCAATGATCTAGGAACCCGCTGCGTCGTATCGTGAACCCGATGATGGCGGTGTTATTCATCGTTGCAAGGATCACGTTTCCTATGCCACCACCATCAATTATGGTTGTGTCCTTGTTTTCTCCTATAAGCGTCAGTGTCTTTTTCACAACTATATGTTCATTGTATGTTCTAGGGTCAACTGCTATTGTGTGCCCATCTAAGGTCTGAGGGGCATCTATTGATGCTTGAATTGTATCGTAGTTGAAGGTGGTGTTGATGTTGTGGACTGTTGCGATCCAAACCGGGTAGCCCCCAGATTGCCACGCTGTGATTCCTCCCAGCATATTATAGACCTTGATGAAGTTATGGGCATCAAGAATGCCGGATGCCGTTACGCTTCTTCCTCCAGACCTACAATACACAATTATCTCATGATCTTCATGACCCGCCAACTCGCTGATTCTTGCCTCCAATTCTGAGACTGGTATCCAAACCGCACCATATATGTGTCCACTGTCATACTCACCTTGATTTCTAACATCCAAGACTACAAGATCAGGATAAAGCCCACCTTCAATCATGTTGTAGGCTGTGTCTACATCTATGTTTGTATAAGGCGAAGCATGCCCCCTCCGCAACTGTGAGAAGCCTAGTAAGCAGAGAGACAACAAAAATAGAAAGAGAAGCAGACGTTTAGACATCACCGAATCCTCTTGTGTTATTTAGCAGCAATCGTGTCATTTATAGTTTGTAGAAAAATATTCTAGACTTTATTTTTCTTCATAGATAATAGTCAACCAGAAGGGGATACACATCACCAGCCTAGCGTATTGAAATCGGCATGCATGCGTTGGTGATTAGATTACCTGTCTCTTCGACTCTTTTCCAGCTTCAAAGATTCTTAACAGTTGATAAATGTTTAAATGCCCTCACTTCTTCAGAGCATAAAGTCTGCAAGCGCCACAGTAAATGCCACATCTTCCGAGAAGACTATCCCCAAGTTTCAATCCTTTCACCTCCAACTGGAAGAGAATAACAAATTGAGGTTTTGGTAACTTATCTGGATTTGACAGTTAAGGCTTTTTTGATGGTAATTCTCGGGATTTCCTTCCCCAGGTTCTGGTAACTCTTCGGGACTTACAGGGCTAAAAGTTTGCTTGCCATAAAAAAATGGGGAGATGGAAGAGTGAAAGCGCACTTCTCTTATTCGCGCTTAACACGCTTAACATAGATGGCTGTTGCAACCGTTGCGACTAGGATTGTTGAGGCTACGCCGATGTAGGGAGTCGGCAAACTAAACTTGTCAACAGGAGCATTCTCCATCAGGACCATATTGCCCCCAACGACTCCTAACCAAATCTCCATTTCAAGTTTAGGTCCATGTGAAGGGTTTTCTCTATCCTCAAAGTCCCTATGAACGAGACTAGGTCTAGCTGTGTTTTCAGGATTAAGTCTCATGCAAAAACTGATGATTCCGTCACCAGCGCATTCTTCTTGGACATAGTTCAACATGGTAGGACCGCCCCAGTTGTACCAGACATTTTCTGTGTTAACCCCTGTTGTTGCAATAAGATCGCCTGGTGGCGGTGCGTTATTCCATACTAAGGTGGTTTCCGTCCAAGGGACGCCAGTCCAAGTCTCCTCGTCTTCAGTTTCGTGTGCACTCACAAACAGGGTACCTGCTGGCTCTATAGATGGGATGGAGTACAATTTCAGCGTTGCGCTAACAATGCGGAGGCAAGGTAAGCTCCTTAGATTGAACTTGAGATAGGCCCGATCTATTCCATCGGTCGAGTCATCGGCTCTACAATGCAGATCCTCGTTGTCTTGGTTCTCATTTGGATGTCCTCTTATTACAGTGGTGTCACCCATTGGATCTAGCGTTATCATAGTTTCAGCCTGAGCTATCGGCATAATAGCTACAAAGACTAGCAGAAACACCAATGCACTAATTAGCACTCTCTCCTTCAACTATTCTCCCTTCTCCTTTACAGCATCAGAAATATTGTCTAGAAGTTGCTTTTATTGTTTGTGAAGCTTTTTTATATTTGATGCTAGAATGTTAGAATGTATTGTGAATCTTGAGGAATACATTCAAAACCTTATCAATGATTCCCAAAAAGAAGTAGTCACGATGTTATCCCTGGCGGATGAGTTTCACAGAAAATGTTAATTCCTATCTTACAATGTATAGATGATTCATAATGTCACGCTGCGATGTAGCACCTTACCTGATCAGCTTAAAGGTCCCGAAGAGTTACCAGAACCCAAATTGATAAACTTGATAACTAATTGATAACCTTTCTATCACGGCGGCGAAGCCTAACAGAGCCTAAAGTAACGTCCATTCCAAAATCAGACCGCAAAAACTCAAATCTCCCAGAACAGTTGATAATGAAAACAAAATTTTTTCCTCACGTTTCATCCAAAGAATAGACAAAAGGCGCCACACACGCAAAACCTCTCCTAGACCTAGCTATACCCGTCTCTGTCTTTACCCCTCTCTAGAGGTAGTCTCACACACACGCACACACAAACACTCAACAAAAGGATTAAGGCCATAGTCCCAACGTTTTAATAGCCTCTCCAACTCGTCCAACACCTAACATCAAAGCAGCCCCTCTCATATGAGTCTCCTCCTTCTCAGACAACTCAAAAACATCCTTAAACGCCCTTACCATCTTCACCTCAAGCTTACTATTCACTTCTTCTACAGTCCAATGTTCCCTAGTAAGGTTCTGAACCCACTCAAAATAACTCGCCGTGACACCACCAGCATTAGCTAAAATATCTGGAATAATGAAGACTCCTTTCTCATGAAGTATCTCGTCAGCCTTTGGAGTAGTCGGCCCATTCGCCGCTTCAGCAAGCATCTTTGCTTTAACATCTCCAGCATTCTTTTCTGTTATCTGGTTCTCAAGGGCTGCCGGAACCAATATATCACATTCTAGTTCAAGCAAATCCTCATTCGTGATGCTTTCACTGCCACCAAACCCTACAACCGAACCTTTCTTCTTCTTGTGTTCAAAAACTACAACAGGATTTATTCCCTTTGGATTATATATGCCACCCTTTGAGTCGCTAACAGCAACAACCTTACATCCCATCTCATCCAACAGTTTTGCAGCATTCCATCCAACAGTTCCAAACCCTTGAACCGCCACAACAGCATCCTTAAGTCTAAATCGCATACGCCTAGCAGCTTCTCGAACACAAAAAGTAACACCTCGAGATGTGGCTTCCTCCCTTCCTTCCGATCCGCCAATAATAACAGGCTTGCCAGTAGCAGACTCTGGAACACTATATCCTCTAAATCGACTGTAAGTGTCAACGATCCAAGCCATCGTTTGAGCATCCGTATAAACATCAGGAGCTGGAACATCCCTATACGGACCAATCAAGTCCAAAATCATCGACGTGTACCTTCTCGTCAATCTCTCCAGTTCAAAAACAGACAATTCCTTTGGATTACAACACACGCCGCCCTTTGCTCCACCATACGGTATATCCACAACTGCACACTTCCAGGTCATCCACATTGCCAAAGCCGTAACCTCATCCAGAGTCACACATGGGTGATATCGAATGCCTCCTTTGAAAGGCCCTCTAGCATCATTATGTTGCACTCTGCATCCCATAAACACAGATGTATCTCCATTATCCATTTTTACGGGAAGGGAAACGATAAGCGCCCTCTTAGGATGTTTAAGAATTTCGTGTATTCCAAGCTCTAAATCCAATTTTTCTGAAGTGTCACCTAACTGCTGTAATGCAACATCCAAGGGACTAGGCTTGTGTTCACTCAATTTCGCGACCTCGCTTGTCTGCTTTTTCTCATTAAATTCCTCTAATTAGATTTTCTGTATTCATTTTCCTCAAAGAGCGCGCGCATGAAACTATTCAGAAAAGATGGGAAATAGATTTTCCCTTAATTAAACAAAATGACTGTCCAGTTATGGCATTCCAGCAATTACAGCCCAAAAACCCTTTTCATAATCTCTAAAACCAAATCTAACTGTCCCGTGTATAAGCCGATGGTGAGGGCTGTTAGACCTGTTAGAAGTAAGAGAGAACCTATGATTCTTTTTTCTGATGATTCCATGAATTATTTCTCCTTTTTTTACTAGGATATCAACGTTACTTAAAGATGTTTTTCTAACCCTCTGTGGTTCATGTCTTCAAGTCAAGAAGGGTTTCACCTATCTTTTGAACAGAGACCATGCCTTCCGAAGTATCAAAATATTCTAGAGGTGATTTCCCCTGCATATCTGCTTTCATTACATTCTTGTCGTAAGGGATTAAATCCAGCAACGGAATTTCATTCTTTGCAGCAAAACGTTCAATCAATTCGCTTTCATCAGCGCTGGCAACTTTATTTCCTATAAGGAAAACTTCTCTAACGCCCATATCAGTTGCCAAAACATAGATTCTCTTAGCAGTCTCCAAGGACTTGAAACTTGAGTCACTAACTATAAGCATTCTATCCATATGCTTTGCAGTGCCCCTGCCCAAGTGTTCCACCCCTGCTTCCATGTCCATGACAACCACTTCGTTGCGCTCTAGAAGCAAATGACGAAGTAATGCCCTAACAACAGCATTGGCGGGACATGTGCATCCGCTTCCAGCCGACCTCACAGTTCCCATAACCAGCAAATTGACGCCATAAGGAGATTTGACTGAAAAATCCCTGATGACATCATCGACAGAAAAAGAGAGCCGATAGACTCCCTCAAAGTCAGTCTTTGTTTTTGACTCTATTAATTTGGTGTTTTCAGAAACTGGAATTATCTTTCTCGCTTGCTCTATGGGTATTCCAAGGGTTAATGCTAAGTTAGGAGAAGGGTCAGCATCAATGGCTAAAACTTTGAGGTTTTTCTTTGCGAAGAAGGCAGCTAGGACTCCAGCAACCAGGGTTTTGCCAACTCCGCCTTTGCCTGAAACCGCAATTTTCACTCGATTTTCACCGTTTTGGTTAAGTGGTTGGCGCCTATTTACGCTTTCTAAAGATATAGAGAGACTGTTACACTGGACTGCGCAGGGCGTACACACGCAAACTACAAAATATGATAGGGTGTTCGTTCACAAGTTTTATTTACGGAACGAATCTAGAGTTAGGAGAAAAGGGATTGAATTGTTAAGGAAAATTGTTTCTGGAATGATGCTGGCACTGCTCCTTTTAAGCATGTTAACGTTGGCATTTAACATTTCATACGTCAAAGCTGATGATTCTTGGGTTTGGGTTAGGAATACGGTCACTGGTACTTATGGTGAAGCTATAGTGGGAACAGGTACAGCCTTATACATTGCAAGAAGCACAAGTTTTTATCGTTATTTGCCCGCCAATAACAGTTGGGTTGAGCTGACTGGTCCACCTAAACCTGACGGCTACGCCTTCAAGACCGGAACGGCTTTGGCTTGGGATTTTGGCGACTACATTTACGCGCTATGCGGGGCGGCGACGGATGACAGTCGCAGATGGTTTTACCGCTACAGTATTTCGAGCAACTCTTGGGAGACTTTGGTAAATACCACAGTCGACCAAGGAGAAGGTAACACCATAACGTGGGTCGGCGTAGACAACTGCATATATGCCACAATAGGTGGTGAGCAACGTCCCACATATTTTATGCGTTATGACCCTTCCACAAACAGTTGGAGCGACGCGCCTGCAGACCCACCGGCGGGCATGGGTGACGGAGCCTCAATCGTTTGGACAGGCAGCGACTACTTGTATGCATTGCGGGGCGAGTTTCTTGAAAGCTCACCCCTTTACGATTTCTGGCGCTACAGCCTCACAGATAATGCTTGGACCGCAATGGCTGATATTCCAGCGCTCTCGCATAGCGGTGGGACGGGGGGAGTTGGAGACGGAGGCTCACTTCTTTACGTGGGACTCTGACTTCCTTGCCAAACAGACTGTATTTATGCTCTCAGCGGGAACCAAGCACATCCAGACGGAATCCCTGACAACCGCACATACCGATACACAATATCTACGAACAGTTGGAAACGCTTAGCCGATTTGCCTTTCGGAGTGGGATACTATGTTGGCTGTCGCTTGGGCTGTGCTGACGGGCACATTTACGCTTGGCAGGGAGCGCCAAGCACATGGGCGGGTGGAGGAGACGACCTTGCCAGATGCAGGTTAGCTTGGGTTGTGGACGATGATGGACCAGCCGATTTTCACACAATTCAGGAAGCCATAAACGCAGCAAATCTCGGAGACACGGTTTGTGTGAGGAATGGAACGTATTATGAAAATGTTTTGGTGGATAAGGCGATATTGCTTGTGGGAGAAAGTAGGGAGGCAACTATTATCGATGCTAGTGGAGTAGGAAACGTTGTGGAGGTATGGGCGTCCAACGTTACCGTAACGGGCTTCACAATAAGAAACTGTGGAGTTGAACGCTATGCTGGCATGAAACTCCGAAACGTCAAAAACTGCAACGTGTCCGCAAACACTATAACAGCAAACAAAAACCTTGGTATTTATCTCGATGGCTCTTCAAGCAACAACAGGGTATCTGGAAACACAATAACAGGAAACGCGGGTAACGGCATTCACCTTGATTTATCTTCAAAAAACAGCATATCTAGTAACGATGTAACAGGCAATAAGGGTTATTATGGCATATGCCTGACTTACTCTTCAAACCACAACAGTATATCCAGAAACAACGTATCACGCAACTGGTATCATGGTGTCTATCTCGATCGCAATTCCTGCAATAATAGCATATCTGGAAACACCGTCATATATAACTCGGGCTGGGGCATCGCTCTCGGTTCCTCGAACTTTAACAACCTACGTGAAAATACGGTTTTAAATAGCACTCATGGAATTTGGATCAATTACTATTCATGCAACAACAGCATAGTTGGTAACACTGTAGCAAACAACACGTATGGTATCTACCTCCTTTCATTTTCAAACTACAACAACATAGCTGAAAATAACATAGCAAATAACAAACACTATGGCATCTGGATCTCTGGCCATTCATGCAACAACACCATAATTGGAAACGCTATAGCAAATAACACGTACGGTGTTCATCTTCGTTCTTATTCAGACTACAACAACATAACTGGAAACACGATAACCAGGAACAACTACTACGGTATATGGTTCTATGAGTATTCATGCAAAAACAGAATATCTGGTAACATCATAGCGGATAGCGCAAGGGGCATCTATCTCTATTACTATTCAAACAACAACAATATAACTGAAAACAAAATAGCAAGCAACAATTATGGCGTCTGGCTCGACATGTCTTCAAACAACACAATCTTCCATAACAACTTTATAGGAAACTCGCGACATGCTTCAAAGATTGAGTCCTATGGCAATCTGTGGGATGATGGCTATCCTTCTGGCGGCAACTACTGGAGTGGCTACGCCGACGTAGACATACATAAGGGTTCATTTCAAAACGAGACAGGCAGTGACGGAATATGGGACCATCCATACATCATTGACACAAACAACACTGACAACTACCCGCTCACAAAACCTTACGGAGGTCCACACGACATCGGAATAATCAACATCACAACATCCAAGACAGTAGTTGGACAAGGCTACATCTTGGGCGTGAGGGTAAAAATAATAAACTATGGCATAAACACTGAAGCATTCAACATAACTATTTATGCTAACTTAACTATTATCAATCAAACGAAAGTGACTACAGCAAGTAGAAACTCTACAACCGTCACCTTCGCATGGAACACTACAGACGTGGCTAAGGGCAACTACACCATAAAAGCCGAAGCCACCCATCTCCCACACGAAACAGATACAACAGACAACACATACATTGACGGCTGGGTAGTAGTCACAATTCCCGGAGACATAAACGGCGACTACAAAGTAAATCACAAGGACCTGCTCTTGTTGGCTAGTGCGTACGGATCTGAGTGTAGAGACCCAAACTATATTCCTGAGGCAGACATCGACTGCAACGGCAAAATAGACCACAAAGACCTACTCATACTCGCCAGCAACTACGGAAAAGAAGACCCATAAAACCCAAAACGAATACACACAGATATACAGCGGCGCCCACAATGATTACAAAGGTTGAAACGGACAAAAACAAGAATAGCACACGCCATGCTTACCAGAAACCCACAAGGTCCAAATAGTCAAAATGAAGAAGTTAACGTTCACTTCAGCCAAGTCATCCATTTTGCAACTCAACCTCTACACCCTGAACAACGACAACCACAACCCTCCTTCCTCCATCAACGAATCGTGCAGGCGTCTACGGAAGAAGAGAAAGGCACTGTTCTATTTGGGTCCTATTTGTTTCATATCCAAGACCCGGGTAGAAGCACGTGCGTGTGTGAGATTCCTAATCCACGCACACAACCTACTCAGCGTTTAGATGGCGGATAAGACTAAGCGTTCCGAGCTCACGTCTACTTCAGCAATTTTACAGTTTTCAAACGTTTTGGAATTGCCAATGACATCTCTAACAATAACTTTGCGGTTGTCTGCCTTTGCATAAATTGCATCATTAAACACTGCCTTTCCTTGGAGCAAGACTTTGAACTCGCACATTTGTTTTCACTCCGCATTTATTTTGTTTTTCATGATAAGTCATTTGCATATAAGGATTATTGCTAAGTGTTTAGAAACCATACCATAAGAGAAAGCATATTCCACAAACTGCTTTTTTATTCCACTTGAAGAATATACGTAAGGTATCCTTCTTTGCCATAATTTTTGAATTTTAGGACCTGCAAGCCTGCTTTCTTAAACATTTTTTCTATTTTTCTGGTGAAAACTACAGAGTGGTAGTGCCATCCCTTGAAATGTTTTAAGTCAAGTCTGTAAATGTAGTCGCCCCATTTCACTGGTTGCCTTTTTATTATCTTCCAGTAGATGTAGTTTTTCAAGTAGGAAACGAGTGAACATTCATTTGGAATGTGTGCTATATTTATGAAGAGAACGCTACCTTTCTTCATAGTTCTCCTTAAATCTCTGAGAAAAGTCTTTCTGAAGTCTGGAGGAACATATTCAAAGGCTTGAGTGAACCATACACCATCAAAAATATTTTCGCGGAAGGAAAGATTTAACATGTCTGACAGAACAAAGTCTACTTTTGCTTTCAAAGTTTTCTTCGCCAATCTTAAGGAGTGAATAGACAAGTCCGCCAGTATGACACGATTTCTATCCGCAATCAGATGTGGCGTCACTCGCCCATATCCTCCTGCTAAGTCAAGAATTAGGCTATGGGGCGCCATTAAATGCATAAAAGCAGGAAGAAACTCCTTTTCATCTAGGCTCCACTCTTCTCCAGGATGTTCGTATGGCATCATCG
>CAZCYX010000039.1:0-15209 GCA_964503065.1 uncultured Candidatus Bathyarchaeia archaeon | reverse complement strand
GACTAGGCGGTCGAGGTCTTTTTCGTGTTCTTTGAGGACGTTTATGATGAAGTCGAGGGCTTCGAGGGCTTCGTCTTTTGTTGGTTTTTTTGACATGCTTCTCTCCTCTGTTACACATTAGTATTAGTGGGGTTTTATTAAATAAACGTAGCGAATTGAGAAACAGAATCTGGGTAGTGATACGTTTATTCATACTGTGAATATAAAGCGTGGAGAATTAGCTTTGCTATAGACGTTGCTTGTGTGTGCGTGTGTCTGTGTCTGTCTAGGTCTAGTATAGAGGGGGGAGGGCAGGGGAGTTTGGGGGTTACTGTTGGGGCTAGGGTGGGTTTGCATATGGATAGGAGCCTTGTTGATGGGGCTTCTGGAGAAGATCGGTTAGCGATGGCGTGGCTGTGTGCGCACTCACGCAGGTCTTCTATCCTAGGTCTTCAGTGTGAGGCAAATAGGTTCCAAGTATATGTGGGTAAATCATCAAGACAGGTTGAGGTGAAGGGTGTGGTCTTCGAACAAAAGGCAAGGCTCACAGATAACTATGCGTCTCCAAAAACGTATTAATTTCGCATATATCTTGCCATCGCATTATAAAACTATAGAACAAACTTCTAAAGCAATTCCTCAGAAATCTTTTATTCCAAAAGTCCCATACCCTAACAATTCTGGAGTACTTAACCTTTGACAGAAAAAATCGACAAAATTCTAACACTACTCCAAGACGGACAATGGCACCCAATAATAGAAATTACCCAAAAAACTAAACTCAATCAAACAAAAATTCAACTAGTCACAAACTTTCTAAAAAAATACAACCTTATAGAACTAAGCAAAACGCAACAAGAAGCGAAGCTAACCTCACCAGCACGCAAGTTCGTCAAAAAAATTCAAGAAACTCGGTAACAAACAAAAACTAAAAGGAAGAAAAGGTTACTTCAAATGCAAATCCTTACAAACTTTCTCGTGATCAACATCACGCCTCATAAAGACGCTCACCCGAGAATCACCAACTGACATTGACAAAACCTTCGCATCCTTTCCCTCCACAACAACAGAATGAACATGACCAAGCCCAAATGTCTCAGAAACATCTTCTCCAGATTCCAAAGCAGTAGAAGATAAAGCCGCGTAATCAATGATCTTACTAGGATCCTTTATATCAATGGAAGCAGACTTGGCGTCCCTTAGAATATACCCAATAATCCTTTCGTCAGCTTTAATCTTATCCAAACTTAAACGCAAGCTTTCAACCATCTCATAAGATTTACTCTTCACTGACATTAAACTCACCTAAGGTTTCACTGGTCTAATCCTAACCAATTCTCCTTCTGTCACTTCTAGTTCTCGAGCAACTTTTTCTGGTATCCTTATAAGTCCTTTTCCTGTATATTTAGAGTCGCTAATCACCTTCACTTTACACTGAATAATCTTACCACTAAAGGCTTCAACCTTAACTTCGCTAATACTCTTTCCCTTGAAATTCTTCGACCACTGCCTCAGAATCTCTTCATCCACCTGTACAGCATCCCCAACAAAGAATCCACTAATACTTTCAACAATGAGTTGTTGTGAAGTATCTATTTTGGGAGGCGTAGGAGGGGTAGGGACAATGTTCTTAAGAAGTTTTAGAACCGTTGGGACAATCACGTTGGCAATAGAACGTATGTAAGCCATGTCAGCATTCTTAGATGAGGCTATAACCAAATACATATCATTGACACTGGAAATATGGACGTTACCTTTGCTCCCGTTAACTATCATAGTATGCAGGCCCCCAATTGTAATAGCCTTCTCCATTAAACTTTGAAAAGAATCAACGGTCTTCCCCACGGGAACATCAGCGGATTGCTCATCTCCCGTAACAACCATACCTTCCTTGGTAAAAATGAAAGAGCAACTGATGTCAGGACAAATATTTCTTACTTCAGTTAAAGTGTTCCTTAATGCAGTTGCGTAGGTGTCCTTGTCCATTTTATCGCTTCCTTAGAAATTAGGAGATCTTGAGTAAGATTTTCTCTGGTATGCCGTCACTTTCCAAGACTAGATACTTGACTCCTTCAGTTTCTCCGATCTGATCTACCCACTTTAATGCTTCGCGAACTTTTTGCAGACTTAAAAGCCTCTCCTGTTGGCTTCGAACAACCTCCTCAATAACTGTTAATTCATGGAAAGGGTTAGCATCCAAGACTACATTTAGGTTGCCAACAGTGATTTCCCCAAGATTTTCACCGGCAGATTTTTTTCCCGCTAACTTAAAGACTACCTCTCGAATTTTTTTGGATCTTTCAGCTAGTGTGCGGATGTCGTCAAGGCGACGCAGATATTCGCCTAATAGGCTTTTAGTCTCGGAGATTTCTTCGTCTATGGCCCTAGATATGTCAACTGCGGACTCGAATTCTTTCAGTTCAACAACCATATTTACACCTCCAAAGATGATGAAAGGGGGTTCAGTATTCCCTACCCCACTCTTCAACAGACTCTCTTACTTCTAAGACGCCGTGAAGGTTTTTGCGAATTCAGTGCCTGAAGTTGCCACGAATCTGATTTCATAGCTATAGCCAGCGCTCCATTCGACATCTTGTATAAATAGTACTGCCTGGGCGCCAGTAACTATTTTTACCGCTGCACTGGTTCCGTTAAAGGTCTTTGTTGCACCATTGACCTTACATACGCTCAGGTATAAGTCAACTGACCCTGTGTTCTTAACAGTGAGAGTGATGTTGTTGTTGGGGTCACCTGAAGGACCTCCCCACGTGACAGTTACCGGGAACTCTAGGCTCTCTGTTTTCATGAATGTGAATGTTAGTGCTCCCATCCATGCGGCCACTGCTATTGAGACTGCGACTGTCACTGCAATCAATATTATCGCTGCGACCACTGGACTTAATGCCTTCCTACTTTTTAGGAGTCTTTTCATTTTGTTTTTTTATCCCTCCTTTTTAGGATTCACTAGAAGAATAGGAGCATATTAAGATTTAAGTCTTACGACTTAAGACAACATATTTTAGAGATAAATATGCAACTCGCTATTCCTTCTAGTTCGCTCTCACTTGGGCTTCTTAATCAACGACTCAACGCGGTCAAAGAATGCCAGCAGAAGCTTTGCTATCTCTTCACCAAACTCAGTCTTTACATAATATTTCTTTAAGGGATCAATGGGCACACTTTTAGCCAACTCAAGATCCTCTATCTCCATCATCCTTGCCCTGAAGGTCCCATCACTTAAGGTGAGATCAAGGTCTTTCATAAACCCCTTAGCCTCTTTCCAACGCCCCTTATCCAAATGCAGTAGAAAGATGCAATCAATGGCATGATCTTTTTCAAGCAATGACTTAATCGCCGAAAGCCTTTTCTCAGTAAGAATACTTTTGACTTTCTCCTCCTTCTCAGCTACCATTAACATCCCAACTTATTTTTTAAGTATATTTTACATTTTATAAATTTAACTTTATATTACGATTCTTGACATAACTCTTATTTCACAAGATTCGAAAGACACCTGCATGCCTCAATATTCTGAGAATTGTCAAGTGAAAATTTGAACGCGAGATCATTGAGAACTAGTATGCTTTCGTAAGACACAATATTTAATACCAACGTACCCCGAAATATATTGAACAGGAGAACTCCAATGCTACGGATCAAGCAATTCAACGAGAAATTACTGGTGCACTTGCAGCTTCTTCTTCTAGTATCTATGACTGTTGGCACATTTACGTTTACAAATAGCCTATTCTTTTTCACTGCAAGTGCAACCTACATAGAGGGCCCTATTACTCAAGATACCATTTGGACATTAACAGACAGCCCATTTGTAGTGTCTAAAGATGTAATTGTTTACCCAGATGCCACATTAACCATAGAGACTGGAGTTGAAATAAGGTTTGGAGGAAACTTTTCGCTAACTGTAAACGGGCAACTCATTGCAATTGGAACACAGGATAAGATAATAACTTTCACTTCAAACAGAGATCAACCATACGCAGGAGATTGGAATGCAATTGAATTTACCGGAACACAACCGTCTACATTAGAATATTGCTCTATCAAATATGCAACAAACGGAATAACCGTAAAAAACAGCAATCTGAAAATCCAAAACTGTGAAATAGGCAACAATCTTCAAAACGGCATGACTATAGAAAACAGCATTGTAGAAGCCCAAAACAACGAGATATCTGATAACTTTGAGAGCGGTATCCACGTAACTGGCGATAACCAAGTTACAATACAAAACAACACCATAAGATCAAACAAAGACGGCATACTCCTAACTGGAAACTCAACTTCAGGAGTATATATAACTGAAAACATTTTAATGTCCAACACCCAAAGTGGAATACAACTCAATGCAGATGACTACAGCAACACTAACATTCAGAATAACACTCTTTCGGCAAACAACAATGGATTCTATGTTACAGGTCAAGGAAATACGTACATCAGTGGTAATTCTATTTCTTACAACACTATCGGAATTTTTTACCAGAGGACACAGAATTACACTGGAACACAAGGCCACGAGGCTCACTGGAATGACATTTATGAAAACGAATTAGGTATGGACATATCATCTAGCGAAAACGCTACTGTTACCGTTAATGCAGAATACAACTATTGGGGCGACGAAAGCGGACCCTACCATATATCATTAAACCCAGCTGGAAAGGGCAATCCTGTAGGCGGCGATGGAATAAACCTAGACTTTATATTCTTCTTGACCGCTCCAATTGGTTACATCAATAAACCCCCCATAGCAGAGCTCTTGACCGATAAGAAAGTGGTTTCGCCAAGTCAAACCGTCACGTTCATCGCCACCACCTCAAGCGACGACAGACAAGTTGACCAATACTTTTACGATTTTGGAGACGGAAAAAACAGTGGTTGGACGACACTCTCAATTTTCGTTCATAAATACTCTTCAACGGGAACTTACAATGCAACCCTCAAAGTTATGGACGACTTTGCCGTAACCAGCAATAACCTACCTACTGTAATGATCACATGCCAAGCGCTCCCACTGCTAGATGTCTCTCTTACTCCAAGTAGTTTTGAAGTGGGTTCTGGAAGGCAAGTTTCAATCACAGTTCATGCAACAAGCGGCACTTCACCAGTAGAAAACGCAAATATCGCCCTATTCCCAATAGTAGGTGGAAGCTTCACACCTTCATCCGGTTCAACAAACTCAACGGGCTATTTCACTGCAACATTTTCTGCACCAAATGTAACTCTGATAACTAATGTGAGAATAACAGCGACGGCTTCAAAGTCCAACTATGCAGACGGGTCCGATTACGAGTATTTGATGGTTCTACCACCTCTATTGGTTCAAGTTACCCCTCATCCCCAGAGAATAAAGTCTGAAGCCACCTCAAATCTGGCAGTTCACGTAACATACAGCGGAACACCAGTCTCAGATGCGACGGTCATTATGTCATCAGATGGAGGGGGAAGCTTCAACCAAGAAACTGGAACTACCAATGAAGATGGTGATTGCACATTTGCTTTCACAGCGCCTCACACAGCAACACATCTTAACCTCACCATCACCGCCACTGCAACAAAAAGCGGATACATAAACGGACAAGGCCAAACAAAAATAACCGTAGAACAAGCGCTTCTTGTCCAAGTTACTTGCAATCCTGCTTCACTCAATTCTGAAATGACGGCAAATGTAACCGTCAATGTAACATACGAGTCGAATCCAATTTCAGATGCAATAGTCACGCTGTCGTCAGATAATGGTGGAATCTTCCACCCTACAACTGGAACGACAGATGAAAACGGTGAATGCACATTTACCTATACGTCCCCGAAAGTAACGACGCCTACTAACCTCACTATCACCACAACAGCAAGAAGAACAGGTTATGCAGATGGTAGAAACCAGACAACAATATCTGTGAGCCCTGGAGAATTGATTGCTCAAGTTGCTGCCAATCCTTCCATAGTTGAGACCGAAGCAACATCAACCGTGACTGTTCACGTAACATGCAATGAACAACCTGTTACAGACGCAGTTGTTACAGTGTCATCAGAAGCAGGCGGAACCTTTTCGTTTACTATTGGAACCACTAACATAAATGGTGATTGCACATTTGTCTTCACTACGCCTCACACAACGACATATCTCGACATCACCATAACTGCCACTGCAACAAAAAGCGGATACATAAACGGACAAGGCCAAACAAAAATAACCGTGAAACCTGCTCCCGCTGGTTTGCCGCTGACAATAATATTCATAGTAGCCGCTGCAATCACCGTCATCGCTATTGTACTGGTCTTAATTAGATTGAAGATCATTGCCATAAGTTTGAAAGAGGTCTAGTTACAAATGAGTGCATCAAGTTGGAAAAGATTTAAAACAAAACTAAAAAAGCTAAAAAATCTAAAAATGCTAAAGAATCTAAAAATCTCCATCAATTTTAGGAAGCGTAGAGTGAAACCCATACCTCCATCGCCTCCTCCAAAACCTCTGCCGAAAGGTTACAAAGTCGTCGAAAGATATCCCCTATACGAACCCTTTGTGCATGTTGCCATCGCCCAGAACCCTGCAACTGGCGAATTTAAGTATATCCTAGATGAGCTTAAACTCGATACCTTAGAAAGAAATATATACGATCGAATTTTGGAAATCCTCCTCGCTGAAATCCGGTCGCCAAAAGAAGAGATTGAAGATCCGAGAGGATTTTTTGACACCGAAGCAAAAAAAATTGTCACCAAGTACCGAATCAGCCTAGGATGGTTGCCTGACGTCTCTTGGTCCAAAATTCTTTACCACGCAGAACGAGATCTGGTTGGCTTTGGACGTATTGACCCATTAATGCGTGACCCAAACATCGAAGACATCTCTTGTGACGGAGTCAGAAAACCAGTCTATGTTTGGCATAGAAAATACGAAAACCTCGAATCAAACCTGATCTTTCAAGACGACCTAGAACTCGATGATTCAGTAGTCAAGTTAGTTCACATGGCAGGGAAACACGTTAGCTCTGCCTTTCCGATAGTTGACGCTTCTTTACCAGGTAAACATCGACTCGCCGTCTGCTATAGACGAGAGGTTACACCTTTCGGAACAGCCTTTACCATAAGAAAGTTCCGAGAAGATCCATATTCTATCATCGACCTGATTAATCTAGGAACCCTCTCAGAAGAGATGGCAGCATACTTTTGGATGTGTTTAGAGAACCGTGCCTCTGTAATGGTGCTTGGCGGCACTGCTGCAGGAAAAACTACAGCTCTAAATGCTCTTGCTTGTTTAATTAAGCCTGGCAGTAAGATCGTTACAATTGAAGAAACAGCGGAACTTAATCTTCCCCTTGAAAACTGGATATCACTTATCGCTAGGAGAAGCTATGGACTTGGAGAAAATCAAAGTGGTGAAGTGACACTTTTCGATTTGGTAAAAACTTCCATGAGACATCGTCCAGATGTTTTGATAGTGGGAGAGATTCGTGGAAATGAAGCGTATGTTTTGTTTCAAGCCTTGGCGACAGGCCATGGTGGTATGTGCACGATGCATGCGGAAAACATTGACTCCGCTGTAAAACGTTTAACATCTAAACCAATGGATATAGCACCTACGTACATGCCTCTTATGAATGTTGTCGCCTCAGTTCGAAGGGTGCATCTGCCAGAAGCTGGCGAAATGAAAGCTTACAGGCGTATAATCTCTGTAGATGAAGTTGCCGATTATGAAGACTATAGAAACGTATTCAAATGGAAAGCAGCTAAGGACACTTATAGTTCCTCACTGAAAAATGGGAAAATGTTTTCAGTCATGTCTGAACAGCGAGGTTACAGTGAAAAGGAATTATTTGAGGAAATGGAACGTAGAAGGAATATATTGAGTTGGATGAGAGAACAAAACATAAGAAGCTACAAAGACGTTGCAGCAATCATAACCGAGTATTATTCGAGACCTGAAAAATTCTATGATGGAGAAGTAGAAATCGTTGCCCTTTCTAAGCATTCTTGAAGGCTGGTCCTACCGTATTTTTGGACGCTTCTCACCTAAATTCTTAGGCAATGTCTTTGAATTCAAAGACTATTTAGAAAAGGCAGGAATCAAAATTTATCCAGAAACGTATGTTTCTCTGATGTTTTTGGCTGCCCTCTTGGCCTCTCCAGTCACTATTGCTTCAATTTTGCTTCTGTATTTTTTCAGGTTTATACCCTTAATCTTTCTGGTGCCCATACCAATTTATGTAATGATAGGATTTATTGCATGGCCCATGTCGATGGCCAGCGAAAGAGCTAGTACCCTAGAAAGAGAGATGCCTTTCGCAGCAACGTATGTAACTGTTATGGCAACTGGTGGCATACCGCCCTACGTGAGTTTTAAAAGACTTTCAGAAGTTGAGTTGATGCCTGCCATGCGTAAAGAAGCCAAGGACATAATAAGAGATGTGGAGATTTTTGGAGTTGATCCCCTAACCGCCTTGGATAGCTCCGCTAAGAAGAACCCATTGGATATTTTCAGAGATTTTGTTTCAGGGTATGCTTCGACAGTTATTATCGGTGGGGATGTTAACCATTTCCTTGAAACTAAGGCACAAGACATCTTTAAAACAAGGTCTGCTCGAGTGAAAATTGCTGCTGAACGCCTTGGAATGCTTTTGGAGTCCTTTATCATTATAATGGTTCTAATGTCTCTCTGCTTTTACATTCTGTTCAGTGTCGAAAGCATATACAGTGTTGGTGTCTCCCTTTACTCTGGTATGATAATGTATACATACGTTTTCACTCCATTGCTTTCAATAGTTTTCCTCTATCTTGCTCACGGCATGCAGCCGAAAACTCCGGTTACTGATTGGAGACCTTACAAAGTCTTTGCCATTTCAAGTTTGATAAGTATCTTAGTTATTTGTTTGCTTTCTGGGTTCTTTGGAATATTACACGTACCGTTGCTTGATTCCTTAAAGAGTATTGTTGACTTGCCTACAGCAGTGGCAATATCATTGGTTATATCTACTGCACCTCCTGCGCTAATTCAAGGCAAAATCTCTAGACGAAAAACAAGCATTGAACGTGGAATATCTAGTTTTCTTCGAGATTTAACAGAAGTTAGGAAGACGGGTTTATCTCCAGAAAAATGCATTGAAAGCCTTTCAAAACGTGACTATGGTGAATTCAGTAAAGAATTAGGAACAATGACTACACAACTTTCTTGGGGTATTCCTGTTAGGAGAGCGTTCATGGATTTTGTGAAGAGGACTAAGAGTTGGTTGTCTCAGATCGTGATGTTCCTTCTAGTGGAGACTATTGATGTTGGTGGTGGCACAATTGCTATGATTGAGGCTCTTGCAAGATTTTACACTATGACTCAGGAAGTGGAGAAAGAGAAGAAAATGAGCATACGCCCTTACATATTTGTTCCTTACTTTGCTGCGGTCTTATTGGTGGCAACAACGCTGATGACTCTTCTTTTTACTTCAAAGACGCTTATGGTTGCAGAAACAATAACGATAGATTTGGACTTTATCACCATGATCTTCACGGTTTCAGTGATTATCCATTGCTATTTGATTGGTATAGTAGCTGGCAAAATTAGTGAGGAATCTGTTTCTGCTGGTTTTAAGCATTCAGCCTTGCTTGTTATTTTAGCTATTTTGGCGGCAAAAGTCGTTCCAATGATTATGAATTCGTGAGAACGTGACGTATTTTCGGTAGGTACCATAGAGATATTACGTCGTCTATAGTAAGACTTAATAAACACTTATCTTAAATAATTATTGTAAGTAAACATTTGCGCCACGAGAGATGAACATGTTTAAGCGCTTCTTTAAAAATGGACGAGGGCTAAGCCCAGTCATTTCAAGTGTTCTCTTGGCAGCAGCGGTCGTCGCTATAGGCTTGACAGTAGTCGTTTGGTCTAACAGTACTTTTAGTGCTCGTCAAAGTGGAGCTAGCGCTTTTCTGTCAAGTAGAAGTGAGTCTTTGAAGGAGAGTTTTGTCATAGAGGATGTTTGGTTTCACAGTAGCCCCAAGTACGTCAATGTCACTGTGAGAAACGTGGGCTCAATAGATATGGAAGTTGCAGCCATATACATAAATGGGACAACGGTTTGGGAAGGAAGCCAAGAAATAGAAGTGGGGGAAGCTGTCACAATTAAAGTCTTCTTTACTTGGCAGTTAGGTGAGTACCGCATCGTAGTGGCAACAGCTAGGGGAAATCAGGCTAAAGAATGGTATAGCACTTCAGGTTAAGGTGAGGTAAGAAAACTTGCTTAAGCGTTTTGCGAAGAACAAACGGGGTGTAAGCACAGTAATAGGCGCAGTCTTCTTTGTTTTGATTCTTTTAGGGGGCTTCAGCATGATTATCTGGGAGATAACAGAATACGACAACTACATGCAGGTTGTCAACGAGAGAGACCAGTTGGAAAGGGAGAAACAGAACGAAATAATAGAAATTGATAGCGTGTATGTGGTTGGCGATTCACTTAACATTTCTGTTGTAAATAATGGCGCCGTCACGGCGCATTTGGTGGACTTATGGGTCACTGAATACGTAGATGAAACAACTGCAAATTGGCATAGTTTTTTCCAGATAAATTATTACGCTAACCCGGGAGACACCATTGCAAACATAGGACACGAAATAGAAATGCCTGAACTTGACCCAGAATACAACTATATGATAAAAATAGTCACCGAAAGGGGAAACATAGTGACGAAGATGTATAAGCCCGAGGATGAACCTGAGACTGAGCCTGATATTGAACCTGGGACTGGGGGCGCACTCGTCGGCGGGCCGTTCCTTCTAGAATTCAGTAACGATGCGTTTCAATATACTAGCGACAATAACCCAACGAGCCCCCTGCCAGCGTTCCGAATAGACAACGACAGGAAAAGAATAATCTTCTCGATATTGTTCTACAACCGAGCTGATCGCGGTATTCAGATTAGCCAGCTCTCCTTCTTCTTAGTTGAGGTCCGAGAGTTGTCAGGTTCAGGAGAGCCAGGCACCACGGAGTACGAACGCTACTTCCACATAGTAGGGTCAACGAGCACCTCCAATCCCTCGGGCTTAGTATCCTACCCTGACTATGATCAGACTATTCCTCCCAGAGAGAATGCTACCTTGAAGTTTGGAGCCAGCACAGTAGGGGGCACCTCCTTCTTGGACCCAACGGGCACCGATTACACGCCACTACAAGGTGATCGTGGCAACGGCAACGGTTGGAGTAACCTCCTTTGGACTTTTATCGTCATCTTCTGGAGATATGAACCCACCCCAGAAGAACCGATTCCACCAACATTTGGACAGACCATTGCATACGTCGCTATCCTAACTGATCCTTAGCACTTCTGGGATGCCGCTTGAAAGTGATAAGGGTGGTTATCCATGTAGTGGGATTAATTAAATGAAAATATTTTTATATCACCTTTTTGGCGTTTAAAAATCTAGCTTAGTCTACTGAGTAAACTTTTATGTTTCCTCGCTCCGTCACAACCTTAACCGTAACCTGCCCATCAGGTAAATCAATATCATCACGAACATAGTTACAGGTATCTCCTGAATTAATGAAGACATCAGTATCATAGTGCTGATGCACCGTAGAATTTATGATCCAAAGAGAAACCAAATGGCAAGTCAAAGAACCAGTGTTCTCAAAGGTGAAACGTGTCCCACCAGCCTTTATGGCTTTAAATTCGATCCAGTCAGCCTTAAAATCAAATTGTGTATCTGTCGACTTCACCCCTTTAACTTTCATCTTCCAGTAACCAGTGGCATTTCTAAAATGAGTTGGATTGACAATTATAGTCTGATTTTTGGTTTCATCCGTGTTCTCTAAGGCACTTGAAGTATAACTCATGTAGCCGTTTCCACTTGTTGGATAACCATCAAGTGTGTAATTATAAAGTTGAAGCGTAACAGCCACCGAACCAACCGTCCATGCACTGTCGATTGTCCAGTTTAATTGAGTCCAATCTTCAGTATTACTCGAACCTGTGAACTCAACCTCCATAGTATAGCCATCCGACCAAACATGTAACAGCGTAACATCAATATCCCAACTATCTTGAGTTACATCGCCTGTCTCTGCTCCACCTAAGAATTGTATCGTGAACATGCTTCCTGTCAGGTAACTTGTTACTGACACATTATTCCACTGATTCGCAGTCAGATTCATGACCCAAACCCACAAACTGCCACTCCAGACCTTGACCTGTAGGTCCTCTGAACCACTGAAAGCTCCAGTTTTGACGCAAAGTTCTTCGTTTGTTTCATCGTAATCTGCGTTTGTCCATTGAACTTCCAAATCAAGTTCATAATTGCTTGTTTCAAATTCAGCATACACGGCGTACCAGTAATTGCTGAACGAACCAGAACCAGGATTGGTAGGCATCGAGCTTGTTTCATCAGCATCAGACGGAAAATTTTGACTCCATCTGCCTCTTGCTGACTGGAAATCCCCCGCGTCTCCAGAACTGGACGAATAATAAACTTGGCCCCCGCCATGGCACCATCCAATCCATGTGACGGTGTTCTTTTCCCAACCATAGTCAGGGACATCGATTTCATTCCATCCAGTAGATACCGCAACATTGTATGCCTCTGTTCTCTTTGTGGCTCCAGTTGGATCAGTTAATGCGCCCCCAGTGTACAAGGCAATTGCTACCGTTCCCGTGCCACTGTAACGTATGTGGAGTTTCGTGACCATCATGTTATCAACATCAGGAGACGTCCCCCCCATATATCTATATTCTGAGTGAGTTGTTGTGCTCGTAAAAGCACTAGAGGTGATCCCCCAGTCACGCATACCCCCACATTCCTTCTTCACCGTGACATAATCAACATAAGCGTCGTCGCTGTCATGGCTTGTAGATACGGACCACCGTATTTTAAAAGTTGACTTGAAATATTGGCTATCTGTAACTTTCTGCTGGTAGTGGAGCCATTGCAATTCGGACGCGGTTGATCCTAAATCCAAAATCGTATCCCAAAAAACTCCGTCAAAGTACTGAAGCAAAAATTCATTGAATTCGCATCCTTCGTCTCTATACCAGAAGTCTACATAAATCGCACTTGCATCTGAGCAGTCCAAATCAGGAGTGGTCAGAACTCCTGACGAACCCATATAGCCACTATCAAAACCTGCTGAATAAGTTCCATTATGAGCTTGGGAGCTTGCTTTGTACCAGTTGCCAGTCTCAGTCCAACCTGTTGGAGGCCAAGTGCCTTCAAAGGACTCCGCGTCAATAAGCGTCGTATTGCTCGGACTCCTAGTGTTCTCCTCTGTCAAAGTGTCATAAATTGAATCTGGACCAGCTTGCTGAGCTGAGAAATCGCTGTGTGTTCCCTTTGCAGAAGGAGGATATAAATCACATGTCTGGTCCACAAAATCCGTCGTGTCTGTTCCTGAGTAATAACTTCTGAAAGTCATGTAGACACCGTCATCGGAAGTCAAGTCTGAGACTCCTCCTGAGACCTTGGTTGTTGATCCTCCAAGACTGTATCCAGAGGGATTGTACGACCAAGTGTCTATGATGGATGCAACATTGACAATGGAAAAATCCTCCTGCATTTTCTCCCAATCCAGTTGATTCATCTCAAAGTTCCACAAAAAAACATTCGCAACAATAACCGTAACAATCACTAAACCTAACACAAAGACTATTACGTTACTAACACCTCGCTTATCCTTCCTAAATGAACGCATCCGCAAAGCTCCAGCAAACACCATAATATGCTAACATCTCTTCTCCAATTCAAAAAACATTATGAAACAAAAAGTAATATTCAAAATCTGAAGCCAAAAGCTGAACCAAGGATGATCCAAATGATATCTCCAAAGACCAAAGCCAAGATCAAACCAGCAGTAATGAAGACAAGCATAGGCAAACCAGGAGTTACCCATACATCACTTTGAAACTTTCCTTCACGAGAAGCCTCCAAAATCCTCTCAACTATCTCTTCCCTTTCTTCATCCTTTGGCATCACTATCAACTTTCTCTCCAATTCTCCTGATTCAACAACCCGAACATCTTCAAGAGGAAACAAAAACTCCTCCTTTTCCAGTTCAACAACTTTAATCTTGTAACCAGAAACCGCCGTCAAGAATTTCCGACTGATAGACTCTGTTTCAAAGCCTTCAAACAACTTCTTTCCAGTTCTGCGCTTCCACAGATAATTGCGTGATAGGACATAGAAAACGCTTAACGCTGCTAACAACACGGCATTGCAGAAAACGCTTAATGGAAAGAAAGAGGAAGGACGGCTGAATAATGGTTGGAGGAGATCGGTAGGATAAGAGGGCAGAGCTAAAGACAAGCATATCAGAGCCTTCGCATCTGCCCCGCCAAAGGCTCCCGCATAAAAAAGGGTTATGGACAAAACAGAGGTTATGACAAAAGACAAAACAAAAGCATATAAGGACTCTGAAGAAGAAACAAAAAAATGCAAAGAAGTTAATGCTAAAGCTAAGGGTGCAAAAATCACCCAAACCTTGTTGCTTACCTCTCGCTTTTTAATATCACTCCACGACGCATAGAATAAGAAAATCAAAGAGACAAGAACTCGAAGACCATCAAAGACTTCATACATTTTAATCCACGGTTATATAGGTTAGTAACCCGATTAGCAAAATGAAGATTTCGGAGGCCACAATAGCAATATCGTTCTATGGTTTGAAAGGTTCTTTCTAAGACGATGGTGATTTCGCATTGAACTCAAGGGGAGCTCCAGCCTTAGGAGCGACTTTGAAGTAGTGCATTGTGTCGGCAGGCCATGTACTGTAAGTAACTGTAATGGCAACAGTTCCCCCGTTTGCATAAGCAATCGACGTTGGACTATAGGATACATAAGTCTGATTTATAAGATTAGCAGATGACGTTCCAATATATACAGCATCAATCACGGCGTCAGACGTTCCAGTGTTCCTCACATAAATAGTGATGGTTCCTGCAGTACTGTTCCAAGATACATTATCCTTATTGAGAATAACTCCAGCTCCTCCAGTAGTACCCGTTAGGAAAGTCGTTACCCAAGCATATGTGATGACTATGGCGGAGACTGCAATTACAATTAGAAGAAGTGTAGCAAGAATCGGAGAGATCGCTTTCATGGAACGGAACATTTTCTTAAGCAAGCGTGTTTCCACCTCTTGCTACTAGACTTTGGACTTAACTTATTTAACATGTATGAAGTTAAAATATGTATCAAGGGTGTTGTTAAATCGGACTCCGAATCAACCGACAATTTCGAA
>CAZCYX010000038.1:0-15837 GCA_964503065.1 uncultured Candidatus Bathyarchaeia archaeon | reverse complement strand
AAGCCGTAGTCCGTGTAGACGAACGTGGGCAAATCGTGTTGCCTAAGGACTTGCGTAAAAGAGCAGGAATCAAGACAGGCGACAAGTTGGTTATTGTGGCTTCCAAGAAGGGAGAAAAAGTGTGCTGCATTATGCTGATGCGAGCAGAGGAATTAACAGAAAGCATCAGAGAAACGTTCGGACCATTATTAGAAAATCTAGTAAAATAATCTCCACTCTTTTAATTTGTTTTGTTCTTCTATCTTTGAGCATCCTTTATTTTAGTTGTTTCAAAACCGTCAAGAAACTGAACGCTAAAGTGTCTTGACTGGAAAGCATAAGAAAAAACGATGAACCTATGGTTTTCATAATTCTTTATAGGATGCAAACGTCATTACATCTAACTACATAACTAGGTGTCTGACCTTGTCTAACAGCTTGAAACTAAAAGAAATAAAAGAGCGAAAACAAATCTGGAAAAGAGACATCTTGACGACGAGCTTAGCTAGAATGCCCGAAAGGGAAGAAAGATTTTCCACGAATTCAAATATTCAAGTTAACAGAGTTTACACACCTGTTGACGTTCAAAGCATCAACTACACTCTAGATTTAGGTTTTCCAGGCGAATATCCGTATACTCGTGGCATCTACCCTACTATGTATCGTGCTCGTTTTTGGACTATGCGCCAATACGCAGGCTTTGGCACAGCTGAGCAAACCAACCAACGCTTTAAATACTTGCTTGAACAGGGGCAAACAGGCTTAAGCGTAGCCTTCGACTTTCCCACGCAACTCGGTTACAACTGTGACCATCCAATGACTTTGGGCGAGGTGGGTAGAGCAGGTGTCAGTATAGGCACGTTACAAGATATGGAGATTCTTTTTGATGGTATCCCATTGGATAAAGTCACCACATCTATGACTATTAACGCTCCAGCAACAGTACTGTTGGCTATGTACGCCGCAGTAGCTGAAAAACAACGGGTTCCAATGGCTATGCTTGGCGGAACAGTTCAGAATGACATTTTAAAGGAGTATGCTGCCAGAGGCATGTACATTTATCCTCCTAAGCAGTCGATGCGTCTAGTGACGGATGTTTTTGAATATTGTGCCAAGAACATGCCAAGATGGAACACAATTAGTATAAGTGGCTACCACATTAGAGAAGCTGGTGCTACTGCTGTACAAGAAGTAGCCTTCACTCTGGCTAATGGAATTGCCTACGTGAAAGCAGCAGTAGAGAGAGGCTTAGATTTAGACGAATTCGCTTCTCGTCTATCCTTCTTCTTTGCTAGTCACAACAATTTTCTCGAAGAAATTGCCAAGTTTAGGGCTGCAAGAAGATTATGGGCAAGGATTATGCGTGAAAGGTTCAAAGCCAAAAAGCCAAATTCTTGGTTGTTACGGTTCCATACTCAAACTTCAGGTGTCGCTCTAACGGCACAACAACCGCGAAATAACGTTGTTAGAGTGGCGCTTCAAGCGTTGGCAGCTGTTTTGGGCGGAACTCAGTCTTTGCATACCAACTCTTTTGATGAAGCTTACGCATTGCCAAGCGAAGAAGCCGTAAGAATCGCCTTAAGAACACAGCAAATCATTGCCTATGAAAGTGGTGCAGTGGATACGGTTGACCCTCTGGCAGGCTCGTATTACATTGAATACTTGACTAATCAAATCGAAGAAGAGGCAACAAAATACATTGAAAAAATTGACTTAATGGGAGGCGCAGTAACAGCCATCGAAAAAGGCTACATACAGCGAGAAATCGTAGAAAGCGCCTACAAACACCAGAAAGAAGTAGAAAATAAAGACAAGATCATAGTGGGTGTCAACGAATTCACAATTGAAGAAGAAATACCGATAAAAATTTTGCGAATCGACCCAGCAATAGAGAAAAAGCAAGTTGAAAGACTAAAAATGGTGAAAAAGAAGCGAAACAACAAGAAGGTAAAGGATATCCTAAGTGCTTTGCAGCGTGTCGCAGAATCCGACAAGAACTTGAGTCCTATAATCTTTCAAGCTGTCAAAGAGTATGCTTCACTAGGTGAAATATGTGACGCTTTGAGGGAGGTTTTCGGGGAGTATAAGGCGCCATCCATCTTCTAGATCCTTGGGCTGCTTCGCAGTCGCTTAGAGGGTCGTTTGCTTATGTGTTAGCTTGTTGGAGGCTTGTCGGGGGTGTTCCCCACAAGCTCACACACGCACAAGTTTCTACCTAGGTCTATTGTATGATGCAAATAGGCTCCAAATAGTGGGGGGACGAGAGACAGAGACGGGTATACTCTCATCTGGGAGGCTATTAGGTAGAAAGAAGCAGTAAGCATACTTCACGATATCTTCTATGCGCGCGCACTAGCATTCGTGACACCTTCAACATTTTAACAACATTGCGCGTGCGCTTGGCTGGTCCCTCGGAATGTGTCATGTTCAGAAGATAGAAATCTTGTTATCAATGATACAGTTTCCTACCTCTCATTAACGAAACGGTGTTTCCCAATTTTTAAATACTTAAATTGCATAGCTGTTGGACAGAGGGAAAGACGAAAATGAGGTTTAGGCGTATCTTATGCTTCTTGACCATTTCAATGTTGTTGGGTTCCACATTCCGTCCAATAGGTGAAGTTCTCTGCATGAAAGAGAATATTGAAAACAGTTTTGAATATATATCTTCTTTTGTCGGCGATTTGCTCGATTATGCTAAAGCAGATGAAGACCGAATCTCTTCAGCATCAAAGCCTGTTGCTGATTTGTCTGCCTCTCCGACTGATGTTGAGGTTCATGAGACTGTAACGTTTGACGGTCGTGACTCTTATGATCCTGATGGAAGCGTTGTTTCTTACTGGTATGCTTTTGGTGATCCCTTTGACAGTGGCTGGACTTCTCAGTCAACCTATGAGTGGGAATACACTGATCCTGGAGACTACTATGCCAAGTTGAAGGTGAAGGACAATGATGGAGAGGTGAGTTCTTGGAGCAGCACCGTCCACATACACGTTGGAGCAGCCGCCAATCAGAAGCCTGTTGCCATTTTGTCTGCTTCTAAGACTGTTGTTGAGCCTCAAGAGTGGTTTGAGTTTGATGGTTCTGCTTCTTATGATCCTGATGGAAGTGTGGTTTCTTACTGGTATGATTTTGGTGATGGTTTTGACAGTGGCTGGACCTCTCAGTCAACCTATGATTATAGATACAGTGATGAAGGTCACTACTATGCCAAGTTGAAGGTGAAGGACGATGACGATGCAGTGAGTGGTTGGAGCAGCACCGTCCACATACACGTTGCCTCTGCTCCACCTATGCTTTCAATCACTGACGTTTATTTTGACAGCCTTGAGATAGGAGGCACATCCGAAGTTCGCATTATGATCGAGAACGTTGGTGAAGGCCCCTTCTCAGGCGGCTCTGGCTATATCAACTTCGAGTTCAAGGATTCTATGTACGCCGATGTCCCACCCAACTGGCATTCTCCTAGTACTATCTTGAATGCACTTGTCTATGATAATCCAGAAATGATGGTTCAAAGCGATCGTAGCGATAAAGTAACTCTTCCACCCCTTGCACCGGGGGAAAGCGCTCGCGTGGAGTTCTATGTTCGTCCGAATCCTCTAGCCTCACCATCTTTTGTTTTTGCAAACAGAATCTACTTATCCTTCGACTCCCCAATTCCAAGCAGTGGCACATTCTATGAAGACTATTATCCGCATGAGGTCATCACGTTCTCAACCGGTCAGATATGGGAATGTGCCACCTTTGTGGTAGACGCTCTTTTGACAGTTTTCGGTGGGACTCTGGATGCAAAACTAGCTCAGGTCCTGGCCAAATACGGTTCAAGCCTCAATAGATATACAAGCGCGTTAGTGCGAATTTTCTCTCAAATTTCAATAGAGGAAGCAGACGCAGCATACGATTTGGCGCAACTATTCATTGCTTTTGGCAAAGGACTGAAGGAAGCATATTCAAGTTCCGATTTCCTTTCAAAGCTAAGAGACTTTGCGTGGACATTTTACCTCGAAATAGGCGGAAAGGGCGCTCTCTGTCTCTTTAACGTGTATTTCTACTTGCGATTAGTTTACCTAGCGGTTGTTGTGAAGCTTATTGAGTCAGCTATTCTCACTCTTACAGAAGCTATCTCAGTCTTCGGCGACCTCATCGCGGAACTAGGAGGATCCATACTCGATCTATTAGGAATACTCAGCCCAGCCGACGTTCTACTTAAAGATGAGGCTGGAAGGGTTACTGGCTATTACGACGGGACAGTTTATGAGCAGATCGATGGTTCAGTCGTCATCATTGAAGAAGACAGAAAATTCATTTTTGCCCCATCCGGAGCCTACGATATTGTGATTAATGGTACAGGTTCGGGCATCGTTCACTGCTATATGATTCTTGCTTCGGGAAATATGACTTTCATTATCCAGCATGAGTTTACAGTTGATGTTGGCACAACTGTCACAGGGATATTTGGGAGCCAAGAACAAGGTGCTCTGACAAAAAGCAACGCAACCGAAGTTACCCAAGTTCTTCCAAAGACATATGCATCAGTAACTGGAGATGAAACTGTGACAACACTTAAAGCGAGTGTTTTTGTTTGGTTAGACAACCAACCCTACATGATAAATGTAGAGTCTGATGCTGCCATATCAACTCCCTCCTATGACGAACAGGCTTGTGAAATATCTTTTACAGCATCTGGATCCACGGGTAGCAGCTGGCACACTAAACTCTTGATACCGAGTGCATTGCTGCCAGAAAATCCAATTCTTCAAGTGTATGTGAACGGAAGTAGAATCGATGCTGGCGTGGCTCAGGAAGAGGACAACTATGTTGTGGATTTTGCAGGTCATTTCAGTATGGTCAATATTGTGGTAAGAGCGACGCCTTCTACAATCCACAATTTGTGGGTCATAGGTGGGGTCATCGTTGGGGTCCTAGCCTTGATAATAGTGTTTGTCGCTGCCAAAAAGAGAAGGTCCGGGCAAAAGGGAAATTCTTGACAATCTTCGCTATCAGAGCTTAGGGTTGCTATATATGACAAATTCATAAATGATAAGTCCATTCCACATCTTAAACCTGACTCGATGTAGATTGAAAAAAACGAAGACAAACTGGCATATACAACAACTCTTCCATAGCCTTGGTCTAAGTTGTCTTGCAGGAGCTGTTTTCCTTCAAATCCTAGTTTTTGTAGACATAGTTCAACAAGGCTATTTTCTAGCTACGGAGGGAAATCAACTAATCAGAATGGTTGAACTGATCCTAGCGTTTTTCGCCTTCCTATATTTCGTTTTCATATGTCAGAAGTTCATTCGGTCACTCAAGGGAGGAACCTCACCGCTCAATCATTCCTCCTCATGAAATTAATACTGATCTCTAAGTCGAGCCAAGATTCTTCCAGAATAGGTATGCGCGCATTTTCATGTGTGTTAAAACTGCTATGTTCGCCCCCATATCGAGTTGCCCTAGCTACTCTTAGGCTACTTTATGGGTATTAGCCTCCACTCTCTGTAGTCCGTTACGACTTTTATGTAACCCCTAAGCAGTTCATCAACCTCAGGGTCGCCGGTGTCAACTCTCAGGATGTTTCCCTCTATGTTCCTTAGCTTATTACTGGTCGCAGCCACGATAATCCTCTCCCTCCCCACTCTTTTGATTATTTTAGGGGATATCTGCTGGTTTCCGCGACCTAGTAGCATGCCTTGACGCCCTATAGGAGACACAACTATCCATGTGTTCTCGAAGTCCCTGATCTCCTTCATTATTCTATCCTCGTTCACATCTTTAACTACGCTTTTGTTTCGGTAGATGTCAACGCCTAACAAGGTCTTCTCCACCCCAAGCAAGTCTGCAACACATTTGACAGTGGTGCCTGGACCAAGGATATAAGTGCCGTCTGGATCCATGTTTTCCACAATGAATCTAGCAACTGCCATTTGATTTTCATGTTCATCTACTGTTTCTGGGCTCATCTGTTTGCTACCTTGCAACCGCATGGGCACAAATGGACCTCTAAGAAATCCATACAGTTTTACTGAAAAACGGTCTCTTCTGATAGCATTTTCATCGGCATCCATTATTTCAAAATCCACCAGTTGAGACACATCTTCACTAAATGCTTTAACGCCTTCTGCCGCCTCTAAAGGATTGATGGCGAATATGTCACTGTACATTTTGACCCCTGAAGGAACGCCGAGAACAGGTGTTGTCTTTACGTTCTGCATTGCATCTAGGATATCCTTTGCAGTGCCGTCTCCCCCAACAAAAACTATCAGATTTACTTTCTCTCCGATCATTTGTTTGACCGCAAGTTTCGTGTCTTCTGCGGTCGTTTTGGACGTTATGGACATTGGTAGGGTGGTTGCTGGGAATGTGGCAGTTTTGGCTTCGTCTTCGCCCATTGCTCCAGGACATGTTATCATAGTAATGACTGATCCTAATTCTAACGTCTTTAGTCTGCGCAGGAATTCTATTGCTCTGGAGGGTGCAACTGGTTTAGCTCCCATCTGAATGGCTCTCTCTAAAACATCGTCGGTTCCCTTCAGTCCAACCCTGCCACCCATACCTGCAATTGGGTTCACTATGAACCCTATTTTCAAAATTTATCGTGCTCCTACAGTTCAAATCGGCGCATATACCATTGTATCAAGGGTAAAAAGAGAATTCTTATACTTTTGGGAATCTTTAATACTAATTCTTTAACCAAAATACTTCATTAATTTCAGGTTTTGGGAGTTGGCAAGTATGAAGGCAGTAGTTAAGAAAAGACCAGAACCAGGAGCAGAAATTACGACTGTTGATGAGCCCAGATTTCATAATAGTGAAGTTCTTGTCAAGATGAAAGCGGCTTCAATCTGTGGAACTGACATTCATATCTGGGAATGGAATGAATGGGCACGCAATCGAATAAAGAAGATTCCGCTGATATTTGGACACGAGTTCGCTGGAAAAGTTGTCGAGATTGGCAAAGATGTGACAAACATTCAGGAAGGCGACATTGTCTCAGCAGAAACCCACATTGTAGACGGTAATTGCTATCAATGCAGAACAGATCGCATGCACGTTTGCCAGAATATAGAAATACTCGGCGTCGACAGAGACGGGGTCTTCGCAGAATATGTCGTATTGCCTGAAAGAAACGCATGGAAGAACGATCCCAACTTAGACCCAGCCATCGCTTCCATTCAAGAACCTCTAGGAAACGCTGTTCAATCCGTCCTTCCAAAAGACCACATCGAAGACATTACAGGAAAAAATGTTGCTGTCTTAGGCTGCGGTCCCATAGGCTTAATGACAATTGCTATACTAAAAACCATGGGTGCCGCGAAAATCTTCGCAACCGCAGGAGGCTTGAATAAAGCACGAATGGAACTAGCAGAAAAGATGGGTGCAGACCTAGTTCTCAGTGCAAGAGAAGAAGGAAAAAATCTGGTTAAAATCATTCGAGACGCCACAGATGGCAACGGGGTTGATGTTGTGCTGGAGATGTCAGGGGCGCCTTCAGCTGTGAGACAAGCTTTCGAGATACTCACTCCAGGAGGCAGAGTATCCCTTCTTGGACTGCTTGACAAACCTATGGAACTTGACTTAAATAATGCATTGATCTTCAAGGCTGCGACAGTCTACGGAATTTCAGGGCGAAGGATGTTTCAGACATGGTATCAGATGAAGGGATTGCTCTCCAACCCTCACTTCAGAGACAAAATCGCATCTATAATAACGCATAAAATACCGATAAGAGACATTGCAAAGGGCATTGATCTGCTTCAGTCTAAGCAGGCGGGAAAGGTTGTTCTGGAACCAAAATGGTGATAAAAGTTAAGAGGACGTTAATCGGATTAAGAAAATAAAATGAACTAATCATTTAGGTGATCATGTATGCAGATTAAAAGACACCCAACAAAATATTTGGGCAATGAATATCAACGCTTGGTAAAAGAAAACTTGAATTGGGAACTTAAGGAACTCCAAACTGCCAACGAACCCGTATGCACCGTTGACGGCAGAGAAGTGATTATGCTCTGCGCCAACAATTACCTTAACCTTTCAACGCACCCTAAACTAATTCAAGCCATGATTGAGGCAACTAAAAAATATGGTGCTGGCGCCGGAAGTGATCGATCAATCTCCGGCAACATGACAATTCATGAAGAGTTAGATAGAGGTCTTGCAAAGTTTAAACGGGCACCAGCCTCGCTCACTTATCAAACTGGCTTCATGGCTAACGAGGGCCTTGTTCCTCAACTCTGTGAGAGAGGAGACCTCTTCGTGTCCGATGAACTAAATCATGGTTCTATCATCGATGGAGTACGACTGAGCCGCGCAGATCGCGCCATCTTCAAGCATAAGGACACCGAGGATTTAGCGCGTGTTATGGACGAGGCAGAGAAACACAAACCACCGTACGAGCACATCTGGATTCTCACGGACGGGGTATTCAGTATGGACGGTGACCTCGCTCCTCTTTCTGCAATTGCTAAGATAGCCCAAGAGCATGGAGCGGGCGTGTATGTAGATGATGCTCACGGTGAAGGAGTGCTCGGAGAAGGCGGGCGTGGCATTGTAAGTCATTTCAATCTTAGCCGAGAGCAAGTCCATGTCGAGATGGGAACCTTTTCAAAGGCTTTCGGAGTTATAGGTGGACACATCACTGGCGGCGAAGACTTACGGAACTTTGCTTACAATAAATCTAGGACTTGGCTTCTAAGTGGAGGCATGCCTCCGGGAGTGGCTGCAGCATGTATAGCAGCAATAGAAGTTCTCGAGTCTGAGCCACAACACGTGAAAATGGTTTGGAAAAATCGTGAATACTTTATAAAAGCAATGAAAGACCTCGGTTTTGACACATGGAACAGTGAAACGCCGATTGTGCCAATAATGTGTGGTGAAAGTAAGACTGCGAAAGAACTTGCCAACTTCATTTGGAAGAAGGGCATCTTTGCACTACCCATTGTCTATCCTATGGTAGCTCGTGACAAAGCAAGAATCAGAACCCAGTTATGTACCAAACACACCAAGGAACATTTGGACAAAGCTATCGCGGCATTTGAGGAAGGCGGCAAAAAACTCGGGTTAATCTAAAGTTGCATAGTAAAAACATATCTCTCTCGCGCTGGATGCTATTAAACAAATGATTTAAAGAGACTATGGTTTGCGAACCATTTTCGCCTGGTTTGCCATGTATAGGGGTCAGTGATTATGGAAATGAATAGTCACGAAATTATTCACTGGTTAATGGAAAATGGGGGTCCTGTGATACGATACAGGACGGCTACAGAATTGACTGAAGACATGGGAGGTTGTGACTATGACAAGCTTGTTGCAGAACTACTTGATAGCAAGCCAGTTAAGTTGTGGCTTTCTCGCTGTCAGCCTATCGCTACTCCCAGTCACTACAAATATGCTTACTATACTATTCACGGCTCCAAAAACACATTCTTTGAAAATGTTGTACCCAAACTTGTCCAGCTTGGCTTGCGTGCAGGAATGCCGGTTTTTGATGAAGCGACTGTATCCTATCGTGAAAGACTCAATGAAGATGTTAGTAAGCGATATGAAGATCCGTTTACACTTTTCTATCTTACACTCTTAGCGGTCTTTCTTGCAATGGCAGGATACGAAAAAGAAGACGCAATAAGAACTGTGCTGAATCGCAGGCTGGAAGCCCTCTACGAGTTTACCCGCCAAGGAAACTACGACATCTATGTAGATCCAAGGGACTATCCAAGTATTCCAAAGTCTTATCGTGTCAATATCGTGAATCCCAGACTCTATCAGGATAATATCATAGTGCTCCCGTGGATCTATGACATTTATGGCTTTGCAGCTATTTACCAAAAGAGCGACGCAAACCTGATAAAGAAAATTGATGCAATCATTCAGTACATACTCACACCAGAGTATCAAAGGTTTCCACACGGCTACGGAAGCATTGTTCTCTCTAAAAGTAGAGCCTTACTAATGGGTTGGTCTGTACATATCCCTGGTTTCTTCGGATATCAAGACACTCAATCCGATTTCATTTGGAAAAGCCTTGTCCAATGTGTAGCATTGATGGCAAGTTTTCCTGCTGCCCAAAGACATTCATGGTTTAGAGAAAGCATGAAATGCCTTGATGGTTTCAAAACGGAGAGAGGTACCTACATTCTCCCAAAACACTACATTACGGAAAGCAAGTCTGGGTACTGGATTTCTGGTCAACGAATGGGCTTAGGGGAAAATCGACACAAAAGACTATGGCATGAACTGGAATCAACTTTCTGGATGATGAAGATAAATTTGAATAAGGTTTAGTTATTTTTCAGTGCCATCTGGCTACATCTTGGATTTGCTAGAAATTCGGTTCAGTTAGGCATAAAAAGAGGATGTTATGGGAGTTTGGAGACTTAGCACGTACTACAAAACTTGAAGGATTACTTTATTACGATTAAGACTGTTCCTTCACTAACTGGCATGCCTTTTGAAATCCTAACTTCTTGGATAAGACCTGTCTTAGGTGCTATGATTTCGTTTTCCATTTTCATAGCCTCCAGAACACACAGAACTTCGCCAAGTTTCACAGAATCTCCTTCCTTCACTTTTACGGAAACAATTTTTCCAGCCATGGGAGCTGTAACATCTCCTTCCTCAACAGCCTTTTTTACAGTTTCTTTAACAACAACGGAAACCGACGGTTCTGAGATTTTTGAAAGAATCTTTCTTGCAGGCGTCTCCAATTTTACGTTAAAGGGTATGCTATTAACTTTGATTAGAAAAGGTGTTTTTTTATCGATTTTTTTCAATTCAACCTTGTAACTCTTTTCGTGGATTTTGACTGAGAAAGGAGCTTTATAATCAATGCTTTCAATTTTGACTTCACATGGTTTGTCGTTAACCTTGACTGAGAAAGGAGTCCCCACACGTTTGACTAATTCGATTACATATGGCTTGCCGTCGATGAGTATCTTGTACTCCTTCAGAGTATGCACCTCGTTTAACCGCTCAGCTCTATCAGTTCTCGCCTACCAGCCATCGCCCAATCAGAAACCTTCTTCATTCTTCTTGTAGGAATCACCGCCTTTACTTCACCTACACTTTCTAAGTATGTGGCTATTGCAGTTGACACGGCTGCGACTTCTTCTAATTCTTGTCTCTCAGTTTCACTGATACTTACTGATTTTTCCTTTTGTTTCTGTGCTCTCTTCTTAAAGAATTCTAGCGCGGCTTGAGGAAATAGGGCATAAGTCAAAGTATCTTCTTCTTTTTCGAAAAAAGCCCGAGCCTCTTTGGGTACAGATTTAAGTTGCGGCTTCAACAAATCTGCTGGACGACAAGTGATAACTTTTTCATCTCCAACTATCTTTCTTTTAATCTCTTTGTCTATGGGTACTGGGGATTTGCCATAGAATCCTTTGACGTAATCTTTCACCTCTTTTGGCACTATCCTGTATCTTTCACCTGAAAGCACGTTAAAGACGGCTTGTGTACCCACCAACTGACTAGTTGGAGTAACCAGGGGAGGATACCCCAAATCTCTGCGAACCCTCGGCACCTCCTCCAAGACCTCTTTCAGCCTATCCATAGCATTTTGCTCTTTTAATTGAGAAATAAGGTTGGAAAACATTCCTCCAGGGATTTGATGAACTAGAATAGATGTGTCAATCCTTTCTAACATTGGACTTATGAGATGAATAGGATCATAATATTTTTCGCGTAATCCTTTGAAATACCTGGCTATCTCAACGAGTAAATCCATGTCAAAGCCTGGATCATACGGTGTATCCTTCAATGCTGCAACAAGTGTCTCTACTGGCGGTTGAGATGTACCCCAGCCCAATGGAGAAAAAGCTGTGTCCACAATATCAACACCCGCGTCGCAAGCCCTTAGATATGTCATGAAAACCATACCACTTGTTGAGTGGCAGTGGAGATGTACGGGTAAGCCGATTTCTCTTTTCAAGACTGAGACCAAGTCGTAAGCCGTTTTTGGGGCAAGCATACCAGCCATGTCTTTGATGCAAATGGAATCACAGTCTAACTCGGCCAATTTTTTTGCGATTTCTAAATAGTGTTCAATGGTGTGCACTGGACTTACTGTATAGCATATTGAACCTTGAGCGTGGGCACCAACCTTTTTAACAGTTCTAATGGATGTTTCCAAGTTTCGCACATCATTGAGGGCATCAAAAACTCGGAATATACTTATGCCAACTTCAGCCGCTTTTTCAACGAATTTCTCAACAACATCGTCTGAATAGTTCTTGTAACCAACTATGTTTTGTCCTCGCAGTAACATTTGCAACGGTGTTTTTCGTATATGTTTTTTTAGTGAGCGAACTCTTTCCCACGGATCCTCGGCTAAATATCGTATACATACGTCAAAGGTTGCTCCACCCCAAACTTCCAACGAGAAAAATCCTACTTGGTCTATTTTTTCAGCTATTGGGAGCATTGAATCAGTTCGCATGCGTGTAGCCATCAGAGACTGATGTGCATCTCGAAAAGTGGTGTCTGTAATTTTAACAGGTTTTCCCAATGGGCACACTCAACGAATTTTGTCTATGAGGATGAACAAATGATTTGAGGCCCATATTTTAATCTACCCTTTATGAAGCCGTTTTAGCTGTTGGTATTTCGTTTCTTAGAGCCTTATTGTCCTTGTTTTTGGATGAAATTTTTGAGTTGTGATAATGTTGGGTGTTCAGCGTGTTGGTTGCTTATGTAGTAAGCGGCTACACTGTTAGCGAAAGTTAATCTAAGCGTATCTGAGAATTCGTTTGCATCTGCATATAGATTGGCTGCATTCCATGCGTCTCCCGCACCTGTTATTCGTTTAACAGGAACTTCTAAAGCTGGAACTATTGTTTCCTTATTTTTTATGAATGTACCTGAGTAGTTAGTGGCGTGTAGGTCTATGCGGACTGATAGATTTTGGGCAAGAATTCTGGCACATTCCTTGGCAAGTTCGTTTAATTTCATACCTTTTTGGAGTTTACCTACCCTTTGAGGTTTCAGTTGGGAAGCGTATTGGACAGCTTCGTTTTCGTTTAGGCTCATTATATCAACGAGGTCAGTGAAAAGAATCTCTTTCATTAGTATCTCGATTTTGCTTCTGTTGGGTGTTGGATCAGCTGTGTCATAGTAGGTTTTTCCCTTTCCCCTCTTTTTAACATGATCAAATACCGTTTTGGCAAGTTCTGTTCCATAGTGTCGGGTACCAGCCCAGTTGAAAACACATACATAGTCGACTTCTTCCAAGAGTTGGTAGTCTCTCGGAGCGAGATCAGATGAACTCAATTTGGCTAAGGAGCCCAAATCTCGCAACATTACATTAACCTTTTCTTTTCTATGGATGAGTTCGATCGCTGTTGTAATGGAGGTTTCGCCTTTTGCCTTCACGTGTGAAAGGTCTACGCCATGGGGCTGAAGGTAATGTTTGAGTAAATCAAGTCCCAAGGGACTTGTATGAATAACAGGGTAAACTTTAACGCCTAAGACGGCTAAGGCAGCCGCAGTATTTGCTGCATTTCCACCCCTAAAATCCATTTGCCTAACACCGTTTATGCTTCCGCCTTTACGACTTGCAATATCAGAGAGGACCTTACAGAAATCCTCGATATCTCCTTCATACGATATGAAGCGATCTACGAAGAAATCTGGCATAACAACAACACTAAAACTCTTCCCTTCCTTAGTACGTTCTAAGAAGCTAAGCAATTCTTCAGAAAACTTGGAAAACAACAGTTTACCTCCAACTCGCTACAATAGTTAACGACTACTCTTAATTTCTTTCCCACCTAACTGAAATCTAAAAATGCCTCTGCACATCCCAAATCAAAATAAAAAAGTATTGTTTGTCTTAAGCCTCCTCAAGGTATATGAGAAAATAATATTAAAGTCATAAAAATGTGGAAAGCATATTATACCTTTAGGCTTTTACGTTGTTCAACTAACATTTCACACAAATCGGAGAGGAAAAATGATGTCAAGTAAACTTGATGAAAGGGCAAAATTGTTGAAGCGTGCAGGTGATTTGCTTAATTCAATCATAAAGTCTTTAGACGAAGTTGACTCGGAAACTAGACAGAAAATCATGGAATTTTGTGGTGAAGCTTGTGCACGCTCAGACGGAGACCTTGAAATTGCTAAAAGAATCGCTGAAGAGACGACTAATGAAGAAGAAATTCTAGCGAAAGCCAACAAGGAAATCCCTTGGTGCGGCACTTGGACTCCAAAGGATAAAACTATTCAAACTACATGCATTAAATGCGGCTGCCCACTTGTAAAGAATAAAGTGGTAAACCTTACAGAAACATTTTGCTATTGTTCCAGAGGCTGGATAAAAAGCATTTTTGAAACTTTGTTAAAAAAACCTGTAAACGTTGGATTGGAGAAATCCATCGGCTTTGGGGACAAAGTCTGCAAATTTGTGGTTTATGTAGAAATGAAATAGCAACATTGGCACGCGCTGGAGGTTTATGCGAAATGAGTTCTCACTATCTGAGCTGTTTTGTCTCAGCACCATTTACAGCAGTTTTCGAAGCTTTAGAAAAAAGATTTGGAAACGTATATGCAAGGCGTTTCTCAACTACCAACGTTCATGAAGTCGGAGTCATTCTTGGAGAACAATACTTCTTCAGAGTGAACAGCGACGTAGCCATAACAATTCTACTAGAGACTTTAGACACTGAAAAGACAAAAATAGAAATTGTTTCATGTGCTGGAGGAACTGGCTGGTTGGCAATTTCTTATGATGCTCATGGAGCTTTCGTTCGGGACGTAAAAGACTTCCTCATTGGAAATGGATTTAAACTTGAAAACGAGGACGAGATTCCATATTTTAGGCATGAATAAACACCATTCCGCTCCATAATTACTAGCATCTACTAGACACACAAGATGGGCAGACCTCTAACAAAAAGGTGAGCCCCATTCATGGTAACGAACCTTTAAAACAAGCTAAGTCTTACTCATGAGAATCTGTTACAAGTAAAAACCTAAAGTTCGTAATTTTTTGTTCTGAACTTTTCGGAATAGAAAGTTCCGAAGAAGATAATTGCAACCAATAAAAGCAGAAAAGTCACTTCAGTTGATGCTAAAGAGAGAGGAAATAGCACATCTGCAATTGTCTGTAAAAGAATCAATGGATGTTCAAACAATTTGGCAGCCTTCATATAGAACTAAGTTCTAGAAATAACTTAAAAAGAGATTTTCTCACCAGATAATATATCGAAAAACGCAGTATATTATCTTACTATTTAGCGAAGAACATTCATAGTCATGCAAAGGAAATAGCAGTTTGTTGTATGGGGTCTATCTTGCGCGCTAGTAATTATTAACTATTTTTGGATTTACAGACTGCTACAAATATGATAAGCACAAATCCTACAAATGGAAACTTATTAAACAGAGTAATGCTTAGAATTTTAGAATGTGACAAAGGGGCCGGTAGTCTAGTCAGGTAGGACATCTGCTTGACGTGCAGAAGGTCGCCGGTTCAAGTCCGGCCCGGCCCACCAACCATGCTTTTTTTAGTTGTTGATGTGCCACCATTGGGTTTGGTTGTTAGATCTGGGCCCTCTAGGTGTTGTATTGCTTGTCTCAACGCATTTTCACATCTTTTACTTCATGAGAAAGTAAGCCGACACTTCCCGACGCAACGTTTCGGGCATGTACACGAGTTATAAGCGCGCAATCTAGAAGCAAGGCGTGCATCCGCTAAGGCTTTTTAGAATTGTTTCTACGAGCCCTCAACTGATGGCCGACTACGTAACCTATCAGCAACGGAATCAAGCCCAATGTCATCATAACTAGCAATACTAATATCGTGTTTGTTCCAGGGCTACGGTGCCTTTGACTTTAGATTCTGATACTACACTGTCCGCAGTG